>JBDLVQ010000001.1:0-6358 GCA_039804685.1 Pseudomonadota bacterium
TTAAAGATAGGTATGAAGCTTCAGACTGATCCGACTGTCATTTACGGACTTGGAGATCGTTTTGATGGTGATTTACGTAAAAAAGACCTCTTAAAAGACGGTCCTTATAATTCCTATACCCGTTATGGCTTACCGCCTACACCCATCGCTATGCCAGGTAATGATGCCTTATTAGCCGCTGCCAAGCCCTCTGTATCGAAGGCGATTTTCTTTGTTGCCAAAGGTGATGGCAGAAGTCATTTTTCAGAGACCTTGGTGGAGCATAATCAAGCTGTTAAACAGTATCAATTAAGAAAATAATTTGGATTTTTATGTCTCTTTTGACTCAATCAGCAAACCAGCCTGGCTTTTTTATATCCTTTGAAGGGATAGATGGCGCCGGCAAAAGTACCCATATCCAAGCTTTTGCTGATGACTTAACAAAAAGATTCCCGAATAGAGAAATTGTTTTAACCCGGGAGCCTGGTGGTACTGAATTGGGTGAGAAACTTAGGGATATCCTTTTGCACCATCCCATGCATCTTGAAACAGAAGCACTATTAATGTTCGCAGCGCGTCGTGAGCACCTGGCCGCTGTAATTGAGCCTGCTTTAAAGGCAGGCAAGATTGTCATTTCAGACCGTTTTACAGATGCGAGCTTTGCATATCAGGGGGGTGGTCGCGGCTTAGATTTGGCGAAACTCTATGAATTGGAGGTTTGGGTGCAAATGCGTCTCAGATCGACTGGGATAGAGCAGAGGTATGTATTGCAACCAGATCTAACTTTTCTATTTGATTTACCAAGTGCAACAGCAGAAGCGAGAAGAAGCGCTGCTCGTGATCCGGATAAATTTGAACAATTGAATACTGATTTCTTTGAAAAAGTCAGGCAGGAATACCTCCGACGTGCTCAAGATGATGCTGCTAGATTCCGTATCATTGATGCCAGTCAAAGCAAAGAAGTTATCTGGAAAGAACTTCAACAAATATCTTTATCTATTTGATATTTAACAATAATATCAATCATTAATTTTAACTATTAAGCGCAATATAAATAATGGCTATTGATAAAGGCTTGTACCCTTGGTTCACTCAAGCTTGGGCAGAATTGAATTTTGACCAGATGCCTCACGCCATTCTGATTCATGGTCAAACTGGTATTGGAAAGTTCGACTTTGCATTGCGCCTGGCAAAAGCCCTTATTTGTGAATCTGATTCGACACTCAAGCCTTGCTGTTCATGTGAAGCCTGTCATTGGTTTAATACAGGTAATCATCCTGATTTCTTAGGGATAGTTCCAGAAGATCAAGCGCAGATACTCCCACATGAAGCCATGGAAGGGGGAGAGGGGCTTGAGGATAAGCCCAAAAAGGGCAAGAAAAAGGCAGATGATGATGGTGATAAGGTTGATAAGAAAGCCAGTTCTTTTATTAAAGTTGACCAAGTTCGCGAAGCATTAGAGGGTATCAATACGGCACCGCACAGAGGCCGTCAAAGGGTGGTTTTATTGAACCCAGTGGAGTCTTTACAGGCTGTTTCAGCAAATACCTTGTTAAAAACACTCGAAGAACCACCTGAAAGTACCCTATTTATTTTGGTCAGCGACCGTCTTGACCGTGTACTCCCAACGATTCGTTCGCGCTGTCGATTACTGGCTTTACCAAGGCCTAGTCAAGAACAGTCTATGACTTGGTTAATTGAAGAGTTGAATATGGCCGGCATTAAAGCCAATCAAGCTCAAGTAGAGCGTGCTCTGAATGAGTCGGGTGGAGCTGTGATGGATGCCATAGATCAACTTTTGGGTTCGGGTGAAGAGGGCGTAGGTCCCATAGTTGAGCCTTTGCTCAGTGCTCTTTCTGAAGGTGGTCAGATTAATTGGTTGGGTTGTGCAGAGCTTATTTATAAAGTACCTATGCCAGATTTGCTAGTGGTTCTTGAGCGCTGGGTGGCAGATCTTTTAAGCGTTCAACAAGCTGGCCTCGTTCGTTATTACCCATCGAAACACTCTGAATTACAACGCTGCGCTCAATCTGCACGACCTAATAAATTGTCTGACTTCTGGAAAACACTGTTGGATGCACGTCGTCACGAACTTCATGCATTGGCCCACAGGGTTCAAATTGAAGCTTTGTTAATTAGATATCAAGAGATATTTAAAGATTAAAAAGGAATAAGCTCAATGTTTGTAGACTCACATTGCCATTTAGATTTCCCTGAGTATGCTGGTCAGTTGCCGGATATCTTGACTCGCATGAAGGAAGCTAAAGTTCAAAATGCGATGTGCATCTCTGTTGATATGCCTGACTTTCCTAAAGTGCTTGCTTTGGCTGAGGAGCACGAGCAATTATTTGCTACGGTCGGTACCCACCCAGACTATGAAGATACTCCTGAACCATCAGAAGATCAGTTGGTGGAATTGGCTAAGCATCCAAAGGTTCTGGCTATTGGTGAAACAGGACTGGATTATTACCGTATGGGTAATAAGACTTATGCTGAAATGGAATGGCAAAGAGATCGTTTTCGGACCCACATTCGAGCGGCGATTAGAGCTAATAAACCCTTGATTATTCATACTCGATCAGCCTCTGAAGACACAATTAGGATCATGAAGGAAGAGGGTGCTAGCCAAGTAGCAGGGGTGATGCACTGCTTTACAGAAAGCTTGGAGGTTGCCCAAGCAGCTATGGATTTAGGTTTTTATATCTCCTTTTCAGGAATTGTGACCTTTAAAAGTGCCAAAGACTTGCAGTCTACCTGCCAACAAGTACCCTTAGAGCGAATGTTGATTGAAACTGATTCCCCATATCTTGCCCCCATCCCGAATAGAGGTAAAACTAATGAACCAGCTTTGGTTGCCCACGTTGGAAATTTTATTGCTGATTTGAAGGGTGTGCCTGTTGAAACAGTCGCTAAACACACAACTGAGAACTTTAAAACTTTATTTAAAGCCCCTATTTAATATCGCTATTTACCTAGAATTTAATGCATATATCATTTATAAATAGATGTTTTTTAAGTATATTTTACTTTATAAGTATTTTATTTTTACTCTCTAATTCGGTTTATTCCCAGATAACGCAAGCTCAACAGTACCAAATGGATGATTTCATTCGAGATGTTAAGTTAAACAATACTAGTGGTGTTAAAAAGGCTTTGGCTTCTGGCATGAGCCCTAATGTATCTGATAACAGAGGAAATTCTGTTCTAGCGCTGGCCATTACTGAGAAATCTACAGAAGTAGCCAAATTATTGATTAATTCACCATCTATTGATCTTGAGCGTCCTAATTTAGCTGGCGAAACTCCTTTAATGATGGCTTCTTATAACGGGTCATATGATTTAGTGGTTTATTTGGTTACTCAGCGTGCTGTTGAAGTTAATCATCCAGGCTGGTCAGCGCTTCATTACGCATCAACTAATGGCCACCTTGAGATCGTTCGGTTTCTATTGGACAAAGGTGCATACGTTGATCCTGAGAGTCCTAATGGCACAACCGCATTAATGATGGCGGCTCGCGGTGGACATATTCAGATTGTTAAGCTGCTGATTGATCGTGGTGCCAATATTTCAATTAGTAATCATTTGAATTTAACGGCTATTGATTTTGCGCTAGCTAATAACCAGACCGAGATCGCTGATGGACTTAAGTCTCGTTGGTTCAAGCTCTATGGAAAGCCTTATCCACCGAAACCTTAATATCGCATAATCATTATTATGTTAAATAAGATATATCTAGAGTTTTCAGATATCTACCAAAATGCAAAATATGAGGTGTTGAGCTGCCCTCAGATAGTGATTGCTATTGGTGAAAATAATGAGCATTTAGATAAGCTATTAATGAGAAATGGGGCTCAAACAGCTGCTTTATTAACAGCATGGAATCCTGAGGGCAAGAAAGTTAGCCAACAAGAGAATCTCAAAGCAATGGAATCTCTAGAATTAGCTCTGAATGAAATGAAACTCCCCTTTCTCCCAGGAATGGGTTCAGATCCGAAGGGTGCTTGGAAGGAAGAAAGCTATCTGATTCTTGGAATAGCTTTGGATCAAGCAGAGTCTTTAGGTAGACAATTCCAGCAAAATGCATTTGTTTGGATAGAAATAGGCCATGGGCCCAGGTTAATCTGGCCATAGAGCTAAATCAATAAAGCTAATAAGAAGGAATGCAGATGCAAATATTACATACGATGCTTCGTGTTGGTAACTTAGAAAGATCAATAAAGTTCTACACAGAAATTATGGGAATGAATTTACTAAGGACTACTGATCGCCCTGGTCAAGATTACTCTCTAGCATTTGTGGGATATGAGCAAGGCAATATATCGGGACAAGCAGAGATTGAATTAACATATAACCATGGTGTTGAGAGTTACGAACTGGGCACTGCCTATGGTCACATCGCCATTGGCGTAAGGGATATTTACAAGACTTGCGAGAATATACGTGTGACAGGTGGTCAAATAACTCGTGAGGCAGGTCCTGTGAAAGGTGGTAATTCCCTAATAGCTTTTGTACAAGACCCTGATGGTTACAAGATCGAATTGATTCAAAAATAAGGGGTCATTACCCCTCTTTTAAATTAAGAGACTGCCCTCTTAATTTCTTTCTCTTTATCTTTTCTATCTTTTTCCTCTTCTGCTGTTTCTTGCAGCAGATCCGTTACAACCTCTTCCATCCGAATATTATCTTTCGGACAAATAGGCGCACCCATAGTGGCCCATTTTTTTAGAAGATTAACTTCATAACCACATTGCCCGCATTTTGCTTTTGCTCTTTGGGTGTTATTCGCTCTTGGAGGCGGAAATACAATCGCTTTGTGAGGGTACTGCCCTAGCCTCTCAGCAATCATCATGAGTCGAACTTTGAGCTCTTCGGTTGCATGGGCGCTTCTGGCTGGGCCTTCTAAGCCAACGCAATGAGCGATTTCCTTAAAGTCCTCGCCATGACCGCTATGGCAATCATCAATGGCATGGCATAACTCATGGACCAATGTATCAAGTACTTCAACAGGGTCTTCTAGCTTGGGAGATACAAAGATCTCGTTAACCATATCGCCAGAGCGTTCACGAGGCCAACACTGGCCTAATGTTGTTCTGGGGGCACTTGATGCAGGCCAGCCACAGGAAACCTTGACAGGTGGAATAGCAAACCCTGCCTTTGAAAATGTCGGTTCTAAGGAGTGGACGGCGGCTTGTAACCAAGATTCACGTGTTGTGTGAGATTGAGCTATATTCGAGGACATGTTTTTAAAAAGATTACCTATATTTTTAATATTATCGATGAGCTTAGTGGCCTGCGATAGAAATGATTATGTTACTTGGCATTGCAAAGTTGATACTGCGAACGTTGAAGAAAAACCTCTACGGATGATTTTAAAAGGTTCAACCATGACCATGGGTAATCAAGTCTATAACTACTGTGGCAGTCTGGGTCCGCAAAGTTATTTTGATACCAATTGCTCAGGAAAAGCTGACCAATCTGCTATTACCTTCACCTCTAAAACAGGTGCCATGATCAATGGTACCCAAACTTTAAACTGCGTATCTCTATGACGAACTCTAATGATCCCGGCACAAAGTTCAACTCTTCTTTGTTAGTCAATGAAGAAAATGCCGACTCCCCATGTGTAGGTGTTTGCTCTACTCTATTTGATGACGTTTGCAAAGGATGTGGCCGAACTGCATTAGAGGTTTGTAACTGGGTTTTCATGACCCCTGAAGAGAAGCATGTGGTTTGGACACGCATCACTCAAGAGGCCACTTCTATGCGTTTTACACGGAAGAATTAACCTTCCAAGGACTGGCTACTAAGGTACTCTTCGTAACTACCTTCAAAGTCAGTCACACTGCCATCATTTCTGACTTCTAGAATTCTTGTTGCTAGACCTGAAATAAATTCACGGTCATGCGAAACAAAAATCACTGTGCCATCATATTTTTCAAGTGAAGTTTGTAAACTTTCAATCGATTCCATATCCATGTGATTGGTTGGTTCGTCCATAGCGAGGATGTTGTGTTTTTGAAGCATCAACTTACCCCAAATCATTCGACCCTTTTCACCACCTGAGATAACTCGAACAGATTTACCAATCTCATTTCCTGAAAATAATAGACGACCTAAAGTGCCACGTATGACTTGATCATCATCACCTGGTTTGCCCCACTGCCCCATCCATTCAAGAAGAGTCGTGTCGACAGGGAAACATTCACTGGTGTCTTGTGGCATATAGCCAACATCTGCATTCTCAGACCATTTAACACTGCCAGAATCTGTTGCAACGCCACCAAAACGTTCGCTGAGAATTGATTTCAGTAACGTTGTTTTACCTGCACCATTTTCACCAATGATCGCTACCTTCTCTCCTGGGCGAATAATCATTTTG
>JBDLVQ010000002.1:0-5176 GCA_039804685.1 Pseudomonadota bacterium
AACTTCTTCGCTCACCAAATCTTCAGCTTGAGAATTGTGATCATCATCATTTTTTCTAGTAAACATCACTCACCTCAATTAATAGCTGCCGCCTGATGGCGCATCAGTTTTAATCATAGTGCCCTGAATATCACCACCCTTTTCAATTTCTAACTCAACATAGGTGATATTGCCACTTACTTTGCCAGTAGAACGAATGAGCAGTGATTTTTTAGAGACCACTTCTTGATGGATTTCGCCGCGAACATCAATGATGTCAGCAGAAACTTTGCCTTTAACAACACCTGTTGCACCAATAAGAATTTCCCTAGCTGTAAGTTCGCCATCAACAGTTCCGGAAATAAAGGCAATATCAGGCACTGTGAAGTTGCCGGAAAGCGTTACGCCTTCACCGATAGTTAAACAGCCATTTTGATTTTGATCAGACATAAGAACTCCAGTTCATTAAGATTTTTTAGAGGGATTAGATGTTTCGCTGGCAGATTTTTTAGGTGCTTTTTTGACCATCAATCCAACAATTTCAGCGCCAGGTTCAATACCTAACTCTGCATAACTAACATCACCATTGACAACAGCTTTTGCATGGAGCTCAACGCGCTCAGCTCCATATACGTTACCTTCAACATAACCGCCAATTAAGATACGGTAGGCACGGATATCGCCGTAGACCTTAGCAGTTTCACCTAAAGCAATAGTGATATTCTTTTTTCCTGGGGGGGTTTCAACGCTACCGTGAACAATGCCATCAATACGAATACTTTTATTAGCAACAACACGACCGTGAATTTCAGAACCTGGACCAAACATTGAATCAAAAGCTTCAACGCTTGGCATTAATAAACCAGTTTTCTTTTTACGGCCAAAAATCACGCAAATATCCCATATGTTCCAGCAGATATGTCATTAACTGAAATAACTACTTGATTGATATGAACCCTTTAAGGGCTCAATTGGTTGTTTTACTATCTCTGACAGTAAAGTTACTTATAGCAATTATACGCATAAATACAGACTAAATTAGCCTTAGAGCGAACCAGTTAGGCTATCTGAAGTATCACTATATTGCGAAAATTCTACCTGAGAGACATTTTTAGCCACCTGTGTTTTGCCTCCCCTTTTAAGTAATTCGCCATAGATCTCAGCGCCATGTTCAATCCCCATTACACCATAATGAATATCGCCTCTGACCTTGGAGCTTTCGAATAGATCACAGCGCTCAGCCGCATAAATATTGCCATCGATCTTGCCATTGACCAAAACTCGATGAGCATGAAGGTCGCCTTTAATGAAACCTTCATGACCAATATGAACTGTAACCCCTGGCGCTATGGAAGCCTCAACTGACCCCTGTATTTCTCCATCAATCCTGACGCCATGATTAACAACTAGGCGTCCAAATATCTGGGTACTAGCCCCAATAAGACTTTCAAATGATTCATTAGGGATTTTATGAATCATCTTTTTATTTTTATTAAAAAACCCCACGAATTCTCCTAGGTACCAAATGAAATTGGTAGGAGACAATGTATGCGCTATGAAGCTATAGAACAATTAGCCATAGAGATAGTTGACAAGGGATTACCACTAGAAAAAGGCTTACTTCAATGCAATACAGCTAATTAAATCATGATTTTTTCTGGATTTTAGAGACTATGGCTGATGTATCAGCCATAGCTTGACCGCTCAACTTAAGAGCCTCAGCAAACTTTTGTGAGACCAAAGCTCTCAGCTCATCAATTTGGGCCAGGGCATAATCAGGAGAAGGAAAAACTGCTGGCATATCCAAGATACGGCCATCTTCAGCTAAGAAGCGAGTTTTGATCATTACACCCTCTGGTGTGATCTCCACGGAGAAAACTGACCGGCCAGTGAGGGTTTCATTTGTAGTCATAATAGGATTGTAATGAATATCTAATTATTTCTTACCAACGGCTTGACTGACAAATGAGAGTTTAGTGACTCCATTAACCTGAGCAATCGCCATAACCTCTGCTACACGACCATATGGAACTGCTTTATCTGCATTAATTTGCAACTGATACTGTGGAGTACCGGACTGCTGCTTGAGCTCAATAGCTAATTCACGATCATTCACTGAACGACCTTGTAGCGTTAGATTGCCATTTGACTCAATAATCAATTGTGCATTTTTAGCTTGCTCTTGTTGGGCTACTGCCTGTGTTTTAGGAAGATTAACTTTCATTGATTGCGGAACAATCAGCGGTGCTGTGACGATAAAGATGACGAGTAACACCAACATAACGTCAACCAAAGGCGTGACGTTAAGTTCAGCCATCAAACCATCTTCACCTTTTTGCGATGAAATTGCCATAGAGTCGCCTATTTACTATGAATTTGCTTGGATGCTAGGCGCAGATAAGACTCTGTAAAACTGTCTAGTTCTGTTACCCAAATTTTCATCTTCCGCAAAAAATAGTTATAAAAAAGCACTGCTGGCAAAGCAGCCGCAATACCAATAGCTGTAGCAATCAAAGCTTCACCAATAGGACCTGCGACTACATCAATACTAGCCTGACCGCTGGCACTAATTGTTTGTAGAGCACCCATAATGCCCCATACAGTGCCAAACAAGCCAATAAATGGTGCTGTTGACCCAATCGAGGCCAGTTCTGCCAAACCGCGCTCATGACGACGAAGAATTTTCTGAATTTCTTGACGCATCGGACGCTCTAAAACCTCATGGACGTCACCAGCAAATTTAAGGCCCCCTGGGTTTTTGACATATTCATTAAATTCTGTAAATCCAAGTTGTGCCAATGAAGCCACGTCACCCTGTGCATTTTTTGCAAGAGACTCCCCTGCTGACCAATCAGGCGCATTCCAAAAGGATTCAGTAAATGCGTTTGTCTCAATGGTTACTTTTTTAATTTGTTTGATTTTCAATATGGCAATCGACCATGTCACGATAGACAAAGCTATCAAAATCAATAAAACCAAATTAACAATAAAGGAATCCATGATGTTCTTTCTTAATATATAACATTAACGATTTTTCAAACTAAAGGTAATGGGTATGCGTACGGCTTGAGTAACAATCACGCCATCTTTTCTGGCTGGGGTGAACTTCCATTGACGCACGGTTGTTAAAGCAGATTGATCCAGCAAATCATAACCGCTACTTTCAACAACCCTGACATTACCCGCTCTGCCATCAGGAAGAACTTCAGTCAATAAAACAACCTTTCCCTCCAATTTCATTCTGAATGCCAATGGAGGATATGGTGGCTTTGGGTTTTGCAAATAAGCTGCCTTGTAATCGGCATCAGCAGTTGGAGCAGCAGCAGGACCGCCTGAAGCAGCACTTGTTGATGGTGCGACTGCTGTTGGTGGTCTAGGAGCTGCAACACCATCCTTATCATTAACTAAAGGAGGCATCTTTTCTTTTGGACTATCTTTTTGGATAGGGGTTGGGGATGGTTTTTTATTACTAACGGGACCATTTGATGCAGTAGGTGCCGCTCCAATTTCAATCGTGATATCTGGTCTTTTGGCCAATCTAAAGTCTGGCAAACCATAAAGAGCAATAAAAAAAATAATTGCATGAAATACGATTACAAATCCAAATACGTACCGAACATCTTTTTTTCTTAAGGATAAAGAAAAGTCCCATTCATTCTTTGGTGAATGACTTGGCAGATAATTGGTTAGCGCTAAGGACATAAAATAATTATAGATAAATTACTTATATAGACTATAAGGATTAGCCATTACATCCCAACCGCACAATTATCATCAGTTTTGGAATCACACTTAGCAACATCACCGGCATCTTCTACGTTACCGATATCAACAGATGCTGTTAATTCACCAGAACCATCAATATCTGTAGCTCGTTGTAGTTTTTGGCGCATGATGTCCGAGTGAATGTCTATACCCGAAACAAAAGGAAGAATTTCTTTGTAGGTGATACCTGATGCCGCTAAAGCAGTCTCTGTTGAAGCACCTAAATTGCCGCGTCCCAAATCAATGATCAACTCATGACCACTAATTGCACTGTTTATTTGGAGTGCATTGGGCTGCATACCTACGTTGAAATCTAAATTACCGTTATCAGTTGTCTTAAATACTTGTTGTTGATTAGATGTAGAACCCAATGTAATTTGATTGGCGGTGTAGGATTGATTGCCAGCAGTTGTGACACTTCCACCAATAGTAATAGCCCCATTAAACCTCGCTGGATTAGTAGATATATCTCCTACTTGCGTTCCAATAGTTGTCAATTGCGTGCCAGTTACAGCTAGTAATGAAGCTAAAGGCTGAGTAGATCCAATATCGCCTGAAAACTCTAATACTGGAGTAATTGAATAATTAATAGCAATGGCTTTAGCTTCAAGAGTATGAGTTGGAGTTGTAGGGTTTATGTCATCAATGGTCTCATTGAAAATAATACTCGGATCAACTGAAATTAAAGTGCGGGTTGTACCGTTTGTACCGTTATCACCAATAAATACAGGCCCGTTATAAATTTGATTCTCAAATGTCAAGATGTCTGCTTTGATCTCAATACGACCAGCAGTTACTCTTAAAGTGTAGAGATTAACGTCATTATTGTTAAAGTTGGCATACAACCCGCGATCAGAACCGACTCGATCATTAAAGACGACTGTTCCGCGTCCAGCATTAATCAACAAGGATCTCTGTGTTCCTTTTGAATTAACACCTGCTGTAATCGTGCCATTAAACGTTATATTTGAATTAGTCGTATCAAGACGTGTGTTGCCATTAGCAGCTAGCTCTAAATTACCGTTATACGTTTGCGAGCGCGTTGTGTAGATACCACTATGAAGAATCAGGTTGCCATTGACGTTCAGTGATGGCAACTCAATTGACCCATCCATACTTAAGCCACCGCCATTAGAAACAAGTGATCCTGAGCCAAGAGCTCTAGCATTGGTTAGATGTAATCGGGATGCATTTATCTGTGTATTACCAGTGTAAGCCACATTGTTGCCACTAATAGTTAGCGTACCAGCCCCCTGATGATTAATGGATCCTGAGCCAGATATCACATTTGATAAAGTGAAGTCTGTATTCAGGTTAAATACCAAATTGCTGCTGTTTGTTATTCCACTGGTTGGCTTATTGGCATTATCAGCAGCAATAGCATCAAAATTCACAGTAAATCCTGCAGGAATAACCACATTGAGGACGTTTG
>JBDLVQ010000003.1:0-117333 GCA_039804685.1 Pseudomonadota bacterium
GTGGGTATACAATATTTCCTATTACAAGTAGGAAACTTATAAATATAAGTTCAATATTATTATTGATTTTTTTTGAGAAAATACAAGCCAGTAATAATATTAAAGCACCCAAAAATGATAATAATATTTTTAATATGGTTACAGATAACCATATATCAAAAACTTTTTCTTTGGAATCTCTGTGGACTGCAATTTCTCTAGGCCCTGTTAGATTAAAACCATAATCAGATATAGTCATAATAATCTGAATGGCTGCAATTGAAAAAGAAATATCTCCGACTAGGCTGGGGCCTAAAACTATAGCAATATATGGAATTGTAATTAATGGTAAAAATAAAGTTACCGCTTGTAGCAAACTTAAAGAAATTGCATTTTCAATTATTTTCTTATTCATTAAATCTTTTTGATTTTCTTATAAAAGCACTTCCAGCTTTGTCAGGCATCAGCACCACATACTCACCGTTTTTTTTACAAAATTCATCTACTGCCTTTTTTGCACCATCCCAATGAATATTAGAATAATCGTGTAAGAAAAAAATCCCTCCACTTGGCATTCTTTCATAAAAAAAATCTAGACCAGCTCTCATTGGCTCATATAAATCACAATCTAAACTGACAACTGAATATATATTATCTTTGTGTATATCTAATAGAGAATCGGGGAAATATCCTTTTATAAACTCGCAAGCGTAGCTATTTGACCCTATTAAATTTTTAACTAATTCTATTGACGTATCACCAAACTCCATTTTTTTATTTGCATCAATTCCTTCTAAATCTTTTTTATTAAACCCCTGGAATGTATCAAATAAATATGTTTTTTTATCATTTAAAGATGCGTAGTATGCAAGCACAGCAGCAGTGTTACCTCGCCACACACCCAACTCAGCAAAATCCCCCTTTACCTGCTCCGACATTACCTGTTTAATATTTAAAATAAAGCTCCAAAGCCTATTTATATCACCTGCATTTTGCTTTTTATTATTTTCTATAAACCTATCTAGTAACACATTAAATTCTGGGTGACTATGGAAATGAGATTGAGAATCTGGCTGATATTGAATAAAAATATCAGTAGAACTTGATTTTCCAAAATATATTGGAATCTTAAATAAGAAGTTTAATTTTCTAATTAAAATTCTTTTCTTTTCTTTATTATTTTTCTCAAAGAATTTATTTAATTTAAACAATAAATTTTTATATGTCATTAAAATCTCTTATATAAGGAACTTCTCATTTATTTAAAAAATTAAATTAATTAGCGAAACTTAAGCCTGCTAATTCCCGATCCTAACTTCCACGTCTGAATGTGATACAAGTTCAGCAGACTCAACATTCAGATCCGATGACTGCCCCTCACCTATCTCACGACTCAAAGACTCAATCTCTTCTTTGAGTTGATGGTATTCCTGCATTTTACGTTTGAGAAAGGCACCTGTTAGAGCAGCTTTTTCTGCAATTCCTTGGGGAGTAATCAAGTAAGCGTACACCCACTTATTCTTGTTGTTCCTGAAGTTCTGGATTTTGACAGAGCCTTTTGAGACCAGCTCATTCAAACAATAGTTAACTCCACCCAAACTGATGCCTAGAGATTTAGATAATTCTCGTTGATTTAAATGAGGGTTCGACTCTATTAGTCTTAACACTCGGAATTGCAACTCAGTCGGCATGATGATTTTTCAGTATTTATATCGTTATTTTTATAGATATTTGTATGATTAATTAGATATTTTCTATTAATTTGTAGGGCTATTTAGTAGAGATTTTTGCACGCTACCGCCCTACTTTTTTTGCAAGTATTTTTCTTTTTTTATATAAATCAATAATATATATAAATTATTGATTTATATATATTACCGTTCATTTATGAACATTATAACTTAAATTGACTTTAAATGGTGCATTTTTGCCATGCAAAAAATACAATATGGTTTATGGAATTTTTGATTTTGGCCTTTTTTGTATCTTTGCTGGTGACCTTAGCTCTAGTACGCTACCAACACCTTCATGACAAATTGTCTTCTGATAACGATCTATCTGGTCCACAAAAGTTTCATACACATGCGGTTCCTAGAATTGGCGGGATTGGGATTTTTCTGGCCATATTAGTTGCCGGGCTAGTTACTTCTGGAGTTTTTAGGCTGGAACGAGGTCATTTACTACTTCAACTAGCTTCTTGCGCATTGCCAGCATTCTTGATAGGTCTTTTTGAAGATCTCACAAAAAAAGTCGGCGTTAAAACACGCTTACTAGCAATAGCCCTATCTGCTTTATTAGCTGGCTACTTTTTAAATGTTTGGGTGACTTATATTCAAGTGCCGGGCATTGACTGGTTACTCAGCATCAGTGTGATTTCTGTAATTTTTACTGTAATTGCGATTACTGGCTTAGCCAACGCCTACAACATCATTGATGGCTTCAATGGTTTGGCCAGCATGGTTGCAATGATTAGTCTTTTAGCAATTGGCTTTGTTGCTTTTAGAACCAACGACCTAGTACTGGCCTCTACATGTTTAATCATGATTGGCGCTATTGGCGGCTTCTTCATCTGGAACTACCCGCGTGGACTGATTTTCTTGGGTGATAGTGGCGCTTATTTAATTGGTTTTTATATTGCCACTTTATCGATCCTATTAGTCCATCGAAATCCTAGCGTATCACCTTGGTTCGTATTACTGGTGAATGCTTACCCCATCTTTGAGACACTCTTCACTATTTGGCGGCGCAAAGTACATCAAGGGAAAAATCCAGGCCTACCCGATGGCGCACATTTCCATTCATTGATTTACCGAAGACTGATTCGTTGGGCTGAAATACATGAATCAAAAGGGACTGCTTCATACACTAAGAATGCCAAGACATCACCATACCTTTGGCTCTTGTCTACCCTTGCAGTCTTTCCCGCTATTATTTGGTGGCAAACGACTTGGATACTGCAAGCGTTTGCTTTGCTATTCTGTATTTCTTACGTATGGGTTTATAACGCAGTGGTGAAGTTCAAAACTCCCACGATTATTAAGTGGCTCAAGTAAGATAATTTAAAGTCGGGGCTTGATCAAGCCCCCCATCTTTTTAAGCTGTGGCAGTTGTATTTGTAGCTTTTGAACTGACCCCAAAATTTCCACCAACAATAAAGCCCTTGCCAAACCATCTGGCAAAGTTTGAAGTTTTTCAAAAAAGCCGAATAAACCTTTAAATGGGCCGCTGGTAATCTCTAATGCCTCACCCGCCTTGAAAAGCTCATGTAAAGGTTCTTCACCAGAACAACGTTCCTTTAAGCACTCAATAATCGGATCAGGAATCACGACTGGTTCAGTACTCATACCAAAACGTAATAACTGAGCTACTCCTCGCGTTGATCGAATCGGAAACCAATTACTACTGACATCTGAAAGACGAATAAATAGATAGCGACTGAACAACGGTTCAGTCGCTAATTTTATTTTTCCCTGTAATTTTTTTTGAACTTGGCAAGTTGGTAGAAAAACTTCAAAGCCTTGGTTTTGAAGATTTTCCAAAGCTCTAAACTCTTCTCTGACTTTGGTATGGATCACGTGCCATTGCATAAATATTGCTCTGAATAAAACCTTATTCTCTTAAATCACTATGAAGCAATGGTTAAGCATTTGTAGCTTTGTATGCTGCCAAAGCACGTCTACCTAACATGAATAAAAGACCCAAGAATAGTCCAGCAAATAATCCTGCGATCAAAGCATTAGCTCGCTTAGGCGATACTTTATTTTCTGGTGCATAAATAGGTGAAACTAGTTTTGTTTGACGGGTATTTGCTGAGATGATAAGGTCATTGAGACGAATCGACTCATCAGTTAAGTATTTAACTTCATCACGTGTTGATAAATAAGCTGCTGACATGGATGAACCTGATTTATCTGCTTTAGCAATAAATGACTGGGCTTCTTGTAAACGTTGTGAATATTTCACTAACTTTGCTTTTGCCTCATCAATGATGGGTTCTGTAATAGCTTTTTGGGTATCTTTCACAATACGTAAAATTGATTCAGCGCATTGAGTTGCTTGCTCACGACTTAAGCCATTGACCTTCAACTCAACCATTTGAGTTCCCTTTGACACGGATAACACAACCATTTTAGCTAGTGATTCAGCAGGATATTTTTCAGTTTGATTACCACATATCGTAATAGCATTTTGATCGTAGCTCGATGGAAGCTTCATTCGAGCGATCAATAAATTAGGGTCTTCAACATTAGTTGCTGCAACTTGGCCACTGGATAATTGAGCCATTTGGATCTGAGCAGTTGCTTCGTATTTATTAGGCGTGACAACGATATAACCTACAGCAGCGAGGATACCGACAATACCTGTTGCAAGAATGGTTTTCCAAGACTCAATGATGAAATCAATAATGTCTTTGAGGGAGATTTCATCCTCAATATTTGGGTTGATATTTAGATCTGACATGATTCTTTATCCATTCACTTATATTTATAAGGATTATAACTTGATGCGGTACCAAATAAGTCCCAAAGATTCAGCCCAGATGAAGCGCGTTCTTTCCATACCAGTGCTACTAGGATAGAAGTCTAGCGGATGAAAATCACTCCTTTGATAGAAACCCATAGGGGCTGCTGTTACTTTTAAGCCATTTTTCTCAAAAACGGCTTGGGCTCGAGGCATATGCCAAAAATGGGTCACTAGGTAAATATGCGTGACACCGTCTTGCTTTAAAAGCTTGGCTGAATATGCCGCATTTTCTTCGGTTGTAGTAGATCGATTTTCAATCCAGCGAGCTTCTATCTGAAACTCATTTTTCAGTATTTTTTCAGTTAATTCTGCTTCAGTTAATGTATTTACTGATGTGGCATCAGGCGCCCCACCTGCAAGTAACACAAGTAAATGAGTTGCTTTGGCTAAAGCCGCCCCATAACGAACTCTTTCCATGGCCCTAACCCCAATATCTTGGTTTTGGTACTGGGGATACTCAATAGCACCATCTCTACGCCCACTCCCCAAGATAACAATTGCTTGTGCAGTCTGTTGCTCTAGATGTTCCTTTAGTTGTTGCTGCGGCTCTTTGTTTGGCTCTTTCTTTGCTTGTTTATTTGGGTCTTTGTTAGGGTCTTGCTTTGATTGTTGCTTACCTTGTTTCTTAGCTTGTTCATTATTTTTTAAGTTTTCCAGATCCAGTGGTGCTGACCAAGTGATAACTGTGCCTAAAGCATTGGTTAGCTGCACAGCAAAGTAATTGGTACTGGTGACCCAAATCATCAGAACACTGCTTGCGATGAGAGTCTTTTGTAAGAGCTCACGCTTTTTCAATAAAAAAAGCGCGAGCAGTATCAGCAGTAACCAAATACCCGGCGGCATGAGCAACTGAGCGATGAGGTTACGCACTGCCCACTGTATGGTCCAAGTTTCTATAATTTTTTTAGCTCTATTTTGTTAGTACGATATGTGCCAATAAATATTTAAAATCTGTTTAAAGTCATTGAAGTATTCGTATTTATTCTCTAATTAGATAACTGTATCGCAATATCAGAAATTTCCTACAAAACAATCTGAAATTTCTGACCTACAAACTTTAAAAATCTGATTACGCTTTGCTTTCCCATTTAGTTTTAAGAAAGAGGTGTATCAGTGAGTCTTCGTATGAAGTATTTTCCAAATGATGGTGGCAACAATCATGAACAAGCAGCGGCCATGAATGCCGCATTAGTGACAGAGCTTGAGATGGATATGCATCCACCTAGCATGATTGCTACTAAAAATCGTCTTTATGAGTTTTATATCACTAAAGCTAAGCTGAAAGAGATGAACCCGATTACTTGCATGTCTGGCTTAGGTTTGACATCACAAAAATCGATGCAATTCTTTAACGGCGAACATAAATACGTGGATTTTTTAAGGCTACTTTATGCCATCACTTTGCTAGGCTATGAGGTGAAAATCAATCTTGAGGCTTCAGACTTTCCTTTTGGGAAAATTTCAGTCATCAGTTAATGAGTGAGACTATCAGTCAGATTGATATCTGACTGATATCGATCTGTATGACTCTCAATGATGGTGTTTTTAGTTACCTGCCACAATCGACATCACTGCCATGCGGACCGCAATACCAAATGTAACTTGTTTGAGGATAACCGCTTGTGGACCATCAGCGACATCACTGGCAATCTCAACTTCGCGGTTCATGGGCCCTGGGTGCATCACTATCGCATCAGGCTTTGCAAGTTGGAGTCTTTCTTTAGTGAGACCCCATTGCTTGAAGAATGCATCGCCCTCTGGCACTTGTCCTGCTTCCATCCGTTCTTTTTGAATTCTAAGGGTCATCACAACATCAACACCCTTTAAACCTTCTTCAATGTTATTGAAGATTTTCACGCCCATCATATTGAGATCTTTGGGCAAGAGACTTTCTGGGCCAATGGCGCGGATTTCAGGGCAACCTAAGGTTTTAAGTGCAGCGATATTGGATTTAGCTACCCGACTATGAACAATATCACCAATGATGGCCACTTTGATCTTTGTAAAGTCTTGCTTGAAATGACGCATGGTGTACATATCCAACAGACCCTGCGTTGGATGCTGGTTGGTACCATCACCCGCATTAATCACATGCACATGGGGTGGTAAATGTTGTGCCACTTCTACTGCAGCACCCGTCGTTTTATGACGGACCACAAAGATATCAGCCTGCATAGCTACCAGGTTATCAATGGTATCGAGTAATGTCTCACCCTTAGCTGTTGATGATGTTTGTATGTCTAAGTTCACCACATCAGCAGATAAGCGTTTAGCTGCTAATTCAAAAGTGGTTCTAGTTCTGGTGGAGTTTTCAAAGAATAGATTGAAAACATTGGTGCCTCTCAGTAGAGGCACTTTTTTAACTTCTCGATCTGAGTCACTGACCGCGACAAACTGCTGGGCAGTATCGAGGATGTTAAGAATATGTTCTTTAGATAAACCTTCTAAGGTTAATAAATGGGTCAGCTCACCCTTATCATTCAGTTGCAACTGGGAGGCAGTTTTGCCTACTGGGGGAGTCTGAAGTTTATTGGTCATCTTGGAGGATTATTTTAATCTTTTCTGGCTGAGAGCTGTATTTATTAAGACTTGTTTTCAGTGACAAAAGAGAAGCGGCCATTCTGCTCATCTTTTTCTAGAACCAAAATTTGCTCATCCGCCACTTTTACTTTGGCGCCCTTGAAGGTAGCGTCTACTGGTAACTGTCTTCTATGGCGATCTGCTAGAACTGCCAAATCAACTTTGGCAGGTCTGCCGTAATCAAATAATTCATTTAAAGCGGCTCTAACTGTTCTTCCAGTATCCAACACATCGTCCACCAAGATGATATGAGCACCTTCAACCTCAAAAGGTAGTTTGGTGGACATGCCCTCAGCACTATTAAATGCTTTAGCACCTTTTTCTGAGTAGTCATCACGGTGGAATGAAACATTAATAACACCATGGCTTGGCAATTGAAGATCTTTAGCTAAACGCTCAGCAACCCAAGCGCCCCCACTAGCTAAACCAGCCAACTGAAAGTTAGCACTTATTTTCTTTTGTTCCTTTAATTGACTTAAAAGAGTTTGATAAAGATCTTCTGCGTTAGGAATGGATGACATAGACTTTCATTCAATGTTAACTGTCAATAGACTGAATTCAACAATTCAACCCATTGATCAAATTTAATAAGAGCATCTTACTCCGATGATTTTTATGTAAATCTTATTTTAAAAATAGGATTTACATAAAAATGACTAAAATATCCCTATAAATCAATAAAACTCAAAATGTTTGGCTGATCTATCTTGGGCCTGTCAGCTCATGCTTGGTCTAAATACTGCTGCAAGATGAGTTGAGCTGCAAGAGCATCGTTACCCCCTTCTACTGAGACAGAGGTATAGCGCTCATCCACCCACACCACTTCTTTTTGAAACCGACCCTTAAGTTGATTACCAAATCGTTTCGCTTTTTGGGTCATCTCATGCTCAGCACCATCCGGATGGGTTGGTAAGCCCACTACCAATATTTGTGGCTGCCATTCAGTGATGATTAGCTTAATAGCTTTAAATCTTTGGTCTTGATTTTTTTCTTGAATGATTTTTAGGGGTTCTGCTGTTTTTGTAATGGTGTTACCAACAGCTACTCCAATACGCTTTTCACCAAAATCAAACGCTAGGATCGTCTGCGACATTAAGCATGTCCAGCAGTAGTTGATAGGAAGCTTTGCTCAATACCCAATAAGGCTAGAACATTTTGATACTTATACTCATCTGGCGTATCAAAGATGATATGAGCCATCTCTTCAGTGGGGGCTGGGATATTCAACCATCCATTTCGAGCAATCTCATCTTCTAGCTGCCCAGCACTCCAACCTGCATAACCCAAAGTCATTAAAAATCGTTTAGGCCCATGACCTGCTGCGACTTCCTCTAAAACATCTTTGGATGTGGTCATTGCTAAACCACCAGGGATTCTGAGTGAAGAACTGTAATGAGAGGTGTGCTCACCCTGGTTTTGTTCATGCAGAACAAAACCACGATCAGTTTGCACTGGTCCGCCAAAATAGACAGGTTCACTGGCCTTAGGCTGAATTTCTAAATTGAGATCAATTTTCTCAAACACACTGGCAAGAGCTACATCAGTGGGTCGGTTAATCACCAACCCCATGGCACCAGTAGCAGTGTGATCACAGAGGTACACCACTGCGCCGGCAAAGTTGTCATCCACCATACCAGGCATGGCAATTAAGAATTGGTTAGCTAAGTGACTGACATCACCAGATTTTTGAGTCATAAGAGGATTTTATTCTAAGCCAGGGAAGTAAATACAAATATAAAAATATTAAAAATGATAGTTAATACACAATAATATCCAATTATTTCATAAGGTTACTGACTATCATCCATATGATTTATATCATCAGATGATATACTTTTTGCATGACTTACGATAATATTCAATCACTCCTTGATCTGCATGAGCAAATTCTTGATCAAGAAGATGGTTATTAGATAAAGATAGAAGCGTGGCAAGTTGAAATAAGCCCACACATTCCGCACGGCATTAGATATTCTCTGACTTTACATATGCCTAACGGGGAAAGAATTTTAGGTTACGACAATGCACACAGCGTCAAAGTAAAAGGGAAAAAATACTCTGGGCAACGTATGGCTTTTGATCATAAACATCGATATGCAACAGATCTAGGCACTCACTATGAGTTTAAAGATGCCCATCAATTGCTATCGGATTTTTTCACGGAAGTAGACCTTGTCCTAAAGGAAGTGAGAGGAAAATGAAAGTTATTAAAATTGGTATTGCGCCACAAGCAAAAATACGTGAACGCATGCTAGCCATTGCCAAAGGTGAATTAAAGCCTAAAGCAACTGACCCTAAAATCTGGTTCACATCGATGCGTTCACTGTCACAGGTTCTTAGTGATGAGAACAGAGCATTACTTGAAGTGATTAGAACGGCACGTCCAGCCTCAATTAGTGAGTTAGCAGATATTACCGGTAGAAAACAGGGTAACTTGTCACGTACACTTAAGACAATGTCTCGGTATGGTTTAGTCACAATGGAAAAACATGAGCGCCATTTACGTCCCATAGCGAATGCTGAACGTTATTTGATCTCAGCTTGAAATCTATCTTCTATTAAGGACTTATGTCACTAAACAATCAATCAAAGGGTTTGGTTTGGCTACGCCGAGATTTACGTGTTCATGATCATCATGCACTTCGCATGGCGCTCAAATCTTGCCAGCAAGTTTGGGTGGCTTTTGTCTTTGATACTGACATCTTGTCCTATTTATTAGACAGAGGACTTCAA
This sequence comes from Pseudomonadota bacterium, assembly GCA_039804685.1. GTDB lineage: Bacteria > Pseudomonadota > Gammaproteobacteria > Burkholderiales > Burkholderiaceae > Polynucleobacter. The sequence goes on from JBDLVQ010000003.1 coordinate 9,817, forward strand.
AAAGATCGACGTGTCGACTTCATTTGGCAATCTTTACAAGAGATTGATAGTGAACTACGCACCAAAGGTGGCGGGCTGATTGTTCGTCATGGCAAAGCCACAGAAATCATTCCAAAACTAGCCATTGAGCTGGGTGTTCATGCAGTCTTTACCAATAAAGACTACGAACCTGCTGCCATTGAAAGAGATCGTATTGTGTCTCTTGCTCTAGAAGAGCATGACATAGCTTTTCATGGCTACAAAGACCATGTGATTTTTGAAAATAAACAAGTTCTCACTGGCCAAGGGGGGGTATTTTCTGTATTTACACCCTTTAAAAATGCTTGGCTCAAAAAACTTGAAGCTACTGACTTGGATGCTCATGCTGTTGATTTAGATGGCGGTAAGTTTTCTGCTATTCCAAAAGCACTAGATTTGCCATTTCCGTCACTTGAGTCGATGGGCTTTGAGAAGACCGGTCTTGAATCTTACTTACCCGTTGGCATGACGGGAGCATCCGAGTTATTTGAGCAGTTTTTAGACCGAATGGATCAGTATCACGCTACACGTGATTTTCCTGCTATCAAAGGTCCCAGCTATTTATCAGTGCATTCACGATTTGGCACGATCTCTATCAGAGCTTTGGTGCGCGAAGCCCACCAAAGAATGCTAGCAGGCAGCATGGGTGCCACCATTTGGTTATCAGAACTGATTTGGCGTGATTTTTATTTCATGATTCTGAGCAATCATCCAAGACTAGCTCCAGTAGTTGGCAAGAAAACACTCCTTCACAGTACTGCTGGGCACGAGTCATTTAAACCAGACTACGACAAAATAGTTTGGGAAAGTGGCGCTAAGGCTCAAAAACTATTCAAAGCATGGTGTGAAGGTAAAACGGGTTATCCACTGGTTGATGCAGCGATGCACCAACTCAATCAAAGCGGTTATATGCATAACCGCTTGAGGATGGTAGTTGCTTGTTTCTTGATTAAGGATTTAGGGATTGATTGGCGTTGGGGCGAGCAGTACTTTGCAGATCACTTGAATGACTTTGACTTTGCAGCCAACAACGGCGGTTGGCAATGGGCATCATCCAGCGGCTGCGATGCACAGCCTTACTTTAGGATTTTTAATCCCATTACGCAATCTGAAAAATTTGATTCGGAAGGTAAATTCATTAAAAAGTATTTACCCCAATTATCAAAACTATCTAAGAAAACAATTCATGCGCCATGGTTGGCTGGTGATATTGAATTAGATATGGCTGGGATTCGATTGGGTAGAGATTACCCGTTACCGATTGTGCAGCATGATGAAGCGAGAAAAAATACTTTGATCAGATATGCAGTAGTTAAAAAAGAATCTATCGATTAAGTAACTCTTTTTTAATCTCCATTTATTTTTAAAGTTTTGGTTTTAATATCTTAGTTAAAGACCTACCGGTCTTTGCAAGCCCGGCACCTGGATGAACTCAGGCTTCTTACCCAGAGACATAGCGCTGAGTTGACCACCCCATACGCAACCCGTATCCAAACCCACTACATTCTTTTTCTTTAAAAGACCTAAAGTGGACCAATGCCCAAAGACAATCTTGGCATCTTGAGTTTTTCTGTTAGGTACATTGAACCAAGGCATATAACCTCTTGGAGCATCTCCAGCACCCTCTTTACTTTCAAACTCCATGACCCCTTTTGTAGTACAAAAACGCAATCGGGTGAGTGAATTAATAATCACTCTCAGGCGCTCTGCGCCTTTGAGTTTGTCACTCCATTGATTCGGTGTATTGCCATACATTTCAACAAGAGACTTGGCATAGTTTTTATGACGTAGCACTTTTTCAAGCTCATGAGCCAACTCTAGTGTTTTTGTAATATCCCACTGCGGCAAAATACCCGCATGAACAAATAAGGTATTGAAGTTATCTTGGCCACTGTAGAGCGCCATAGGTCGATGTCTTAACCACTCAATCAATTCTTTTCGATCTGGCGCCTTTAAGATGTCATCCAAGGTGTCCAATGATTTAGGTCCACGTATTCCAGCTGCTCTAGCTAAGAGATGTAAGTCATGATTACCTAAAATACATTCCGCTTTCCCAGCCTCTTGTAAAGCTTTGAGAGTTCTTAATGTACCCAAGGAATCAGGACCACGATTGACCAAATCACCAACGCAAATGATTTTGGAATCTTTGGGTAATTGTTTGATGAGTTGCTTGAGTTGCTGATGACAACCCTGCACATCACCAATGGCAAATATTTTGTTCATATAACCCTGAGTTTACTAGGTGATGATTTTGTTGATTTGATTTATTACTTATAAAAAGTATAAGATACTTCTTTGCAGTGTAAGAATAGCTTTAGAAGGCTCACGCATGAAATTTAATTCTTTGAAATACTCAAAAAAATTACGCCTTGCCGGCTTTAACGAAAACCAATCAGAAATACTGGCTGAAGGGTTTCATGAGCACATTTCATACCAAGAAGTAGCCAAGAAGAGCGATCTTGTGCACCTAGACAAGAAGATTGATGTGGTTGAAATTCGTCTGGAAAAATCAATCGCGGATCTTGGCACCAAACTAACGACATTCATTTGCGCCAGCTCATTCTCTGTCATGACAATCTTGCTGGCTTTTATGATGTTCTTACATAGCGGCAAATGATTTTTCTGCCGCTTTAAACATTTCGTCTAAAACATCATCATCATGAGCAATTGATAAGAAACCAGCTTCATAAGCTGATGGAGCCAAATAAACACCGTTACCGAGCATCAAGTGAAAGAATTTCTTGAAAGCTTCAATATCGCTCGCAGTCACTTCCGCGTAAGAAGTAGGTACTGTCTTTGAGAAATAAAGACCAAACATACCGCCAACACTATCCACTGAAAAATCAACACCGGCCTGTTTGGCTCGCTCTGCCATGCCATCCACAAACTTTTTAGTGTGCGCTGTTAGATTTTCAAAGAAGCCTGGTCGGGTAATGATATCTAAGTTCGCCATACCCGCTGCAACTGCTATAGGGTTACCTGACAATGTTCCGGCCTGGTAAACATTACCAATCGGTGCTAATTTATTCATGATGTCAGAGCGACCGCCAAAGGCAGCCATCGGCATACCGCCACCCATCACCTTACCCAAACAGGTGAGATCTGGCTTAATACCGTGTAGGCTTTGGGCTCCGCCTAATGCCACTCTAAAACCAGTCATCACTTCATCGTAAATTAGTACAGCACCATCTTGAGTAGTGAGATCCCTCATGGCTTTTACAAATGCTGCGCTTGGTTGAATCAAGTTCATATTGCCGGCAATAGGCTCAACAATGAGAGCCGCTACTTTGCCAGCATGTTGTTTAAAAGCTAACTCAAGAGCTTCTACGTCGTTATAAGGAAGAACTAAAGTGTGCTTCACTAAATCTTGTGGCACGCCACCTGATGAAGGGGCATTTTGAGTGCTGTCAGCAAATGTCAACATCCCTGATCCTGCTTTAACCAACAAACTATCAGCATGACCGTGATAACAACCTTCAAACTTGATAATTAAATCTCTACCTGTAAAGCCACGAGCTAAACGCAAGGCACTCATGGTGGCTTCAGTGCCGCTTGATACCAATCGTACTTGCTCAATACTTGGAACTAGCTGACAGATACGCTCCGCCAAGACCACTTCACCTTCAGTAGGAGCACCAAAGCTAAAACTGAGTTTGGCCGCATCTTGAACTGCTTTAACAACCTTTGGATGAGCATGACCAACAATCATAGGTCCCCAAGAACCGATACAGTCGACATACCGACGACCATCAGCATCCCAAAAGTAAGCACCTTGAGCACGAGCAACAAAGCGAGGAATACCGCCCACCTGACGGAAAGCTCTAACAGGAGAGTTCACACCACCTGGAGTAGTTTTTTGGGCTCTTAAAAATAGTTCTTCGTTTTTACTCATGATTAGGTATTTTCTTTTAAAACTTATGCCGCCATTAATTCTTGATAAGGCATGATTCTGGATAAAACGTTTTTGAGTTGTATTTTTGCAATTTCAGTATCGTGATGAGCTTGAACTCTCAGCCACCAACCATCTGACAATCCAAAATACTTACACAACCTTAAATCTGTATCTGCTGTAATAGCTCGCTTACCGGCAACAATTGCGCTAATTCTTTGAGCAGGAACACCAATTTGTTTAGCTAGTCGATACTGAGAGATGCCGAGTGGCTTTAAAAACTCTTCTAACAACATCTCACCTGGGCTTGTTGGAATAACTCTATTTTTCATTACTTTAGTGGTAGTCAACGATTTCAACCTCATTTGCCTCTCCGTTTTCAAACTTGAAACATAAGCCCCATTGCTGATTGATCCTTACGCTGTAACTTCCTTTTCTATTTCCTATTAATGGCTCCAGGCAATTTCCTGGTGGAACTCTCATATCATCAAGCGTCATGGCCACATGTAGTTGAATCAACTTCCTCATGGCTTGTTTTTCGACATTTGCATATTTTGCAATTTTTTGGCCATCGAACAACGCTTTTGTATCACGAGAAGCGAAGGTATTGATAGCCATACAACATTATACACGCACTGCGTTAATAACGCAAAACGTGATTACTTTAAATAAAAAAATGACCGCCTTGCGGTCATTCGAATCATCACTTAGATAACTGTCATCTCAAAATCTTCTTTGCGCGCGCCGCACTCTGGACATGTCCAGTTCATTGGCACATCTTTCCATAAAGTACCCGGTGCAATACCTTCGTCTGGTAGACCGGCTTCTTCATCGTAAACCCAGCCACAAATCAAACACATATAAGTTTTAAATTCCATAATTTTCTCTTTCCTTTTTTACTATTCTACTAGGGCTAAAGAAATAAGATATTTTTCTAGTTTCAAAAACTTAATTTAATTGAGCTAACTCAATTAAGACCACAAATATTGAGATAAGTTAGCCATGTTAGTAGGTATATATCTATCAAATAAGGTTAGTAATGTAATGGCACCTACAACCATGGCACCAATTACTCTAGTTTGATGATGGGCTGTATCTGAGATCTTTTTGTCTAATCTACTCTCTAAGCAATCCATATCGGCTTTTATACTTGTTTTAAATTCCGACATTTCACTTTTGATTTCAGCCTTGAATTCAGCCATATCCGACCTTATTTCAGATTTAAATTCAGCCATCTCTGTTTTGATATCTGATTTAAACGACAGAAAATCTGACTTAGTAACATGATCGGAAGCTTCATGACAATCTTTAAGGCCATCACAAATGGCTTTCGCTTGACCCTCTGATAGCCCAGATTTTTCTAAATTTTTAATAAAAACATACGTATCAAACTGTGACAAATGACCTCCTCATTGACAACATCATAATTATTTAGTTATGAATTTTATAAATAATTGGAGGGGGAATCAAATCAACAAATATGCAAATAATTAAGCTTTAGAAAAGTAGGTTATTCGATCCTACTTTTAAGGCGTCTCTGATTGAGCCTCAGGTTTTTTCATATCAAATCTAAACAAACGGCACTCCAGAGGACCATTGAATAATGGTGTGCGTTTTGATTCTTTCATACGCACCTGACCAGGTAAACCCATGTCAGCCGTCAACACATCAACCTGCCAACCCTGGAAGTTATCTTTAAGGTGCTTACCAAATTGATTCAAGAACTCCATGAACTCTGGTGAGTTGTTGTTCTTTGGCAAAGCATCACGTGCACCACGACCTTTGACACGTTCACTACCATCACGACCACCTTTGATCTCTAAGCGCTCACCATAAGGTGGATTGAATAACATCACCCCAGGCTCAGTAAAAGGCGACTTAGCTACCAAAGCATCGATTTGTCTCACATTGGATAAAACACCTGATTGCGCAGGCAAGCCAGCACGCTTCCAGTTGCTCTTAACAATGGTGATCATGTTTTCATTAATGTCACATGCAGCCATTTTTAGTTTATTAGCATTGGCTAAGCCAGCCTCGATATTTTTCTTGGCTACTTCACACAAGGCATCCCACTGCTTTTTAAGATCAGGGGTATTGAATGGCTTTAATCTTTGGAAACCAAAACCTTGATCAGCCCCAACTAGATCAACACGAGTGGGACGGTATCTTGTGAACTTGGGAACATCAGCTTTGTCTTGGGACCTCACTGCTTGATTATGCTGTTGAGCAGCCTGCTCTTCGGCCTGCTTAGTATTCATCAAACCAGCTCTAATGGAACCAGAAGGAATACCTAAACCACGATAAGCAGCTTCAATTAAAAATGTACCGCTACCGCACATCGGGTCAAATAAAGCTTGCTCAGGCCTCCACCCAGTTAAAGCCAAAATACCTGCCGCCAAATTCTCCTTTAAAGGGGCTGCCCCTTTATCGTCACGCCAACCGCGCTTGAACAATGACTGACCACTGGTATCTAAATAAACAGTCGCATGAGTTGCTGTTAAATGGGCTTGGACGCGGACATCAGGTAACTCTGTATCAATATTGGGTCTTGCGCCTTTAACTTCACGCAAGCGGTCACACACAGCATCTTTAATTCTGAGTGTTACAAAATTTAAGCTGGTCAGTGGAGAACGGTGTGCTGTTAAATCGACTCGCATGGTTTGATCAGGAGTGATCCAATCTTCCCACGACAAGGATCTCACTGCCTTGTAAATATCATCTTCTTTACGATAGGCCACATGTGTCATTTGCAATAAACAACGACTAGCAATACGCGAATGTAAATTGATCGCTAATGCCACAGACATCGGACCAGCAACACCTAAACCACCTGTATTGTTCAGAGGAGGCGGATCAATCACCCAAGCACCCAATGCTTTCACTTCTGAGCGCTCAGATATTTCTTTTAATTCTTCCGCTAAGGGAATTTCTAGTCCACGAGGACAAACGATAAAAAACTTCATGGCAAAACCTTATCTAATTTTTATTATTCTTTTTGGCAATTAAAAAGGTTTTACAACCACAAGAATGCTCACGATTAAAAAGACCACAACAGGCAACTCGTTAAACCAGCGATACCAAACATGTGAGCGCTTATTAATGCCCGCCTTGAATTTCTTATAGATAGAGCCGCAGGCATGGTGATAACCCAGCAACACAAAAACCAAGAGAAGTTTAGCGTGCATCCAACCTGAACCAGGGCCTTTGCCAATACCGTAATAAAGCCAAAGAATTAAACCTAGGATGACTGCAGGAATCATCAGAATCGTCATAAAGCGATATAGGCGATAAGACATACCTAAAAGACGCTCTAGAGCTTGAGGATTCGTTTCTTGTGCCATGTTGACATAGATACGCGGCAAATAAAACAAGCCGGCAAACCAAGCTGCCACAAATAATATATGGAATGCTTTGACATACAAATAAGCACCACCCAACACCACATTTACTGAATCACTCATCTCAACCATCCCTTTAGGTTTACATTTCTGTCTAGCTTTTAACTACTTCCTCATCATTCAAAATGAATGATGAGGTCTTAATTTCCATGATCAGTGTTGCCACTGTTCGGATCAGGTTCTAATTTCGCCTTGTCCGAACACAATGTATTTCATCGAAGTTAAACCTTCAAGACCAACTGGCCCCCTGGCATGTAACTTGTCATTTGAAATGCCAATTTCAGCACCGAGACCGTATTCAAAACCATCTGCAAAACGAGAGCTAGCATTGATCATCACACTAGCACTATCCACTTCTCTCATAAATCGCATTCCAGCCGAATAATCTTCAGTGATGATGCAATCTGTGTGATGGCTACCATAGTGATTGATGTGCTCAATAGCCTCATCCATATTAGCCACTGTCTTTATCGACAAAATAGGCGCCAAGTATTCTGTCGACCAATCTTCTTCAGTCGCATCTACTAAATTTTTCACGCCAGCAGCCTCAAGAGCTTGTTTGGTTTTTTTACAAACACGCAACTCCACACCTTTGTCTTGATAGATTTTGCACAAAGGTAATAAAGAACTCTGAATGGCGGCCTCATGCACCAACAATGTCTCCATCGTGTTACATGGGGCGTAACGTTGAGTTTTGGCGTTATCACAGACCTTGATGGCTTTGGCTGAATCAGCCAACACATCAATATAAGTGTGACAAATACCATCCAAATGTTTAATCATTGGCACACGTGCATCAGCCATCAAACGCTCGATCAAGCTCTTGCCACCACGCGGCACGATCACATCAATATATTCATTCATCGTGATCATGGCACCCACTGCAGCACGATCAGTTGTTTCAACTACTTGCACTGCATCAGATGGTAAGCCCGCTAAAGACAAACTTTCTTGAATCAATTTAGCTAAGGCAGTGTTTGAATCAATGGCTTCAGAACCACCACGCAAAATAGTGGCGTTACCTGACTTCAAGCAAAGAGCTGCTGCATCAATCGTCACGTTAGGACGTGATTCATAAATGATGCCAATGACACCTAAAGGCACACGCATTTGCCCTACCTGAATTCCTGATGGCATTTTTCTAATATTGCTCATTTCACCAATTGGGTCAGATAGCTTAGCAATTTGCTCCAAACCTTCAGCCATAGTTGCAATGGTTTTATCGGTCAGTGTTAAACGATCGATAAAAGCAGCATCTTGACCATTGGCTTTGGCACGAGCTACATCTTGAGCATTAACTGCTTTTAGAGAGTCTGCGTTTTTTCTAACCAAGGCTGCCAAATGAATCAACGCTTCATTTTTAGCAGCCGTGCTCGCACGAGCCATGGCTCGTGAGGCCGTTCTCGCTTTTTGACCAATGCCCTTCATCAAGGCGACTGAGTCTGAATGGATGTCTTTTTGAGTGCTCATAGGCATTACTTTAACTGAAATAAGGTCTTTTATTGAATTCTTCAGGAATTTCAATGAGATAGCTTAGAACGGTTGGGAGTGGTGGAAATCCTTCACTAGAAGTTAATTCATAACTAAATTTAGAAATAAATGGGTGTAATTGGGTGTATAAATAGTTTTAAGTCTATTTAATGGGTGTAATTGGGTGTATAAATGGGTGTACAATTGAAAAATGTTCAATGCCAACAACCTTGCTATCAAAAATGAGCTCTTGAACCTCATCAGTCAAATTGATGAATTCAAAGGGGCTTGGCGCGCCCTAGGGACACTGGCCCCAGATAGGCTCTTAGCCTTGCGCAAGGTAGCCACCATTGAAAGTATTGGCTCTTCGACCCGTATTGAAGGCAGCAAACTTTCAGATCGAGAAGTTGAAAAATTACTCTCAAATCTAGAAATTAAGTCTTTTGAATCTCGCGACACGCAAGAAGTAGCCGGCTATGCCGAACTCATGGATTTGATTTTTAGCTCATGGATAAATATTCCGTTCACTGAAAACCATATCAAACAGTTACATCAAATTCTACTGCGCCACAGTGAAAAAGATGTGTGGCATCGAGGTAACTATAAAACCAATACCAATAGCGTTGCTGCCTTTAATGCTGAAGGACAACAAATAGGTATTATTTTTAATACTGCCTCGCCGTTTGATACCCCACGCCTAATGACTGAATTAGTTGATTGGGTAGAAGAAATGCGGGAAACCAAACAACTTCATCCATTAATTGTCATTGCAATATTTGTTGTTGTTTTTTTAGAGATTCATCCATTTCAGGATGGCAATGGTCGTCTAAGTCGCGCCTTAACAACTCTACTTTTACTTCAAGCAGGCTATGCTTACGTACCCTATAGCTCACTTGAAAGCATCATTGAATTAAATAAAGAGGCGTATTACTTGGCCTTACGACAAACACAAGGCACTATCAGGATGCCCCAACCTCACTGGGAACCTTGGTTGACGTTTTTTATGAAATCTCTTGCAGAACAAGTGCAACGTTTAGAGAAAAAAGTTGAGCGAGAACATCTGATATTAGCTCCACTCCCAGGGCACGCATTAATCATCATTGAACTTGCACGCGAGCATGGAAGAGTCACCATGGCTCAAGCAATCCAGGCGACTGGATCTAATAGGAATACTCTCAAAGAGCACATTCGTAAACTCATTCAAGATGGCAGACTGGTGAAACATGGTGCAGGACGTGGCACCTGGTATCGTTTGAGCTAGATTCTGAATTAAATTAGTTCTTAAAGCGAGTTTGAGTTTATCGCCAAACTAAACAAACAAACGTCCTAACATCCGCAATCCATCCCAAGGGTCATTGGGGAGTTTTTCAAGGATAGGGCCAGAACCTTTATGAAGGTGTAAACCTTTCGATTGCTTATCCAAACCACTGACGACGGTCAGAGCTTTTTGTAGGCGATCAGCGCTCAGCCTTTGCATCGCTTGAGGGATCAAACGCTCTTTATTGCCCCAAATGCGGTTCATTTTCATGAGCATCTGTAAGTTATCGCCTCGATCCATACCTTGGCGCAAGCGATTCAGTAATCGCACCTCCTCAGTGACTGTCCAAAGAATCAGTACCAATGGCTCATCCTCACCCTGCAAGCCATCCACCATTCGGTTAAATCTAGCCAAATCACCAGCAAGTAATGATTCTGTTAATTGGAAAACGTCATATCTGGCAACATTGAGAACTGCATCACGAATATTTTCTTCAGTCAGATTTCCTTCTGGGTAGAGCAATCCTAATTTCTGAATTTCTTGGTGGGCCGCAATTAGATTACCTTCCACCTGATTAGCCATAAACTGCAATGCACGTTGGCCAGGCTCACCAGATTCCACTTGTTGTTTCTGATTCTTTAAACGTGCCGCAATCCAATTTGGTAAATGCGTGCGTTCAATCGGATCAATTCTGACGGCTACAGAAGCCTCATCAAGAGCCGTGAACCATGCTGATTTTTGCGTCTGAAAATCTACTCTTGGTAAAAAAATACAGGTCACTGTATCCACGGGATCTTTAGCTGCTACTTGAGATTGGACCTGAACACAAAACTGCTTGATGGCATCAGCACCATCGCGACCAGGCTTACCTGTAGGAATACGTAATTCAACATAACGCTTATCACCAAACAAAGACATCGTTTGACCTGCATTCATGAGCGCAGACCAATCAAATCCTTTTTCATGCATCATAATTTCACGTTCGGTATGGCCGTGCATCTGAACCATAGCCCTTAGGCGATCCTGCAACTCCATCACCAGCAACGGCTCATCCCCTGTTAAAACATATAAAGGGTGAGGTCCATTTTTTTTGGCTACTGCTAGATGTGCTTCAAAAGCATCCGCTTTTAGCATAGTGCTTTGTTACTTCTTAGAGTCGGGGGCTGCAGGTTTAGCAGGTGAACTGGATGGAGCTACTGAAGAATTCTTTTTCAATAGATCAGCTTCCGTTGGAAGTTTTTTGATAGAGGCTAAACGACGCATCAATTGAGAAACTATATCCATGCGCATATTTTTGACGTACTCAGCAACTTGCTGATCAAACGCTTGAATATTGGACTGATTAAAGTCAATATCGCGCGTTAAGAAAATATCAGATTCTGGCATCGACTCTAGACCGCTAATAGGGTCAAAAGCTCTGAAAACAATTCTAGAAATAATGCGATAAGCAGTAATCTGACCTGCGGTATTGTAAGAAAGAACCTGGCGAGCATTTTGCTCACTGATGATTTCAAGTACCAACTCAGAATCTTTAACAGTCTTCGCCAACTCAATATCATTGACCCTCAAGAGCATCTCAATATCACTTTTGAGGTCTGGAGTCAGAGTACCCGTTAAAAATAGCGACTTGTAAGGTAAGTTAACCTTACCGCGCAATCTCCAGCCACAAGCACCGACTGTTGAGGCGACTGAAGCTAATACTAAATATGACAAACCACCACCGAGCCATGATCGACGGCTTGCTGAGTGAGTAATTGTGGTTTTCTTCATATTTGTTTAGCTAATCAACTCAAGGACTCTTGTAAAAATCTATCTGATGATGACATTCTACCTATTTATAAATTCAGTTAAGTAATGCTTTCAGTCATCATCTAAACAACAATATTGACCAAACGACCAGGAACAATGATCACTTTCTTAGCAGGGGCACCATCCATGGCCTTCATTGCAGCTTCACTGGCTAGAGCCAAAGACTCGATGGTGGCCTTATCTGCATCAACAGGCACCAACACCTGACCGCGCAACTTACCATTCACCTGGATCATGAGAGTGATTTCGCTTTGAACCAAGGCTGCCTCATCCACCTCAGGCCATGGGGCATCTAGTAAGTCACCCAACTGATCTTTAAAACCTGCAACATTCCAAAGAGTAAAGGTAATGTGTGGCACAACTGGATATAAAACACGCAAAAGAATGCTAAAAGTTTCACGACGCACTTCGGGGCTAATAGCTTTCGCTTGCTCAACAGCATTCAACATTTTCATCGTCGCAGATACAACTGTGTTGTATTGCTTACGCTGATAGTCAAAATTAGCTTGCTTTAGCACGGTGTACATTTCCAAACGCAAAGCTTGATCATCTTCAGATAACTTGGCTGGCAATTGAGATCCTGCTGCCTGAATAGTGGCAGCATGTTGCGCACCGTAAACCCACAAACGACGCAAGAAGCGCGAGGCACCTTCAACACCAGAACTTGACCACTCTAATTGCTGCTCCGGAGGAGCTGCAAACATCGTGAATAAACGAGCTGTATCAGCACCATACTGATCAATCAATGATTGCGGATCAATACCGTTGTTCTTACTCTTGGCCATCTTTTCAACGCCACCGATTTGAACAACTTTGCCATTTATTTTATGTTTAGCACTTAATGGACGACCTTTGTCATCTGTCTCCACGATCACATCATCTGGGTTAACCCAGGTCTTACGACCGTTAGGCTCGTCAATGTAATAGGTGTCGTTGAGAACCATACCTTGCGTTAACAAGTTACTAAATGGCTCATCAAATTTCACTAAACCTAAGTCACGCATGACCTTGGTCCAGAAACGGGCATACAACAAGTGAAGAATTGCATGCTCAATACCGCCAATGTACTGATCCATTGGCATCCAGTAATCATTGCGCGCATCCACCATGCTATTCGCATCAGAACACGTATAGCGCATGAAATACCAACTTGAATCAACGAACGTATCCATCGTGTCTGTTTCACGGCGAGCCGGTTTGCCGCACTTAGGGCAAGAGCACTTTAAGAAGTCTTCTCGTTTATTCAGAGGGTTACCAGAACCATCTGGTACACAATCTTCTGGCAATACAACTGGTAAATGTTTTTCTGGGACAGGTACCTCACCGCAAGATTCACAGTGAATGATAGGAATCGGCGTACCCCAGTAACGCTGACGAGAAATACCCCAGTCACGCAATCGATAAGTTGTTTTCTTTTCGCCAACACCTAATTGTTGCAAATCAGCAGCAACGGCATCAACTGCTTGAGCGTGACTCAAACCATCATATTTGCCACTATTAACAGCAAGGACTTTTTCTTTATCCGCATACCATTCTTGCCACGCCTGATTGTCAAAGTGTTGACCTTCAGATTGCATCACCTGCTTAATAGCAATCTTATATTTCAATGCAAAAGCAAAATCACGCTCATCATGAGCAGGAACGCCCATCACAGCACCATCGCCGTAGCTCATCAATACATAGTTACCAACCCACACCTCAACATCTTGACCTGTTAAAGGATGCTTAACAGTTAACCCCGTTGACATACCTTCTTTTTCTTGAGTCGCGAGATCTGCTTCGATCACGCTACCTTGTTTACATTTCTCAATAAAGGCTGACAACTCAGGATTATTCTTAGCTGCATGTGTAGCAAGAGGATGCTCAGCAGCTACAGCACAGAATGTCACGCCCATAACTGTGTCGGCACGAGTTGTAAATACAAACATCTTGCCATCTTGAATCAATTCGCCAGCATCATCCTTGATGTTGTGTGAGAACGCAAAACGCACACCAAAACTCTTACCAATCCAGTTCTGTTGCATGAGCTTCACACGCTCAGGCCAACCTAAACCATCCAAACCACTTAAAAGCTCTTCAGCGTAAGAAGTAATGTTTAAGTAATAGCCCGGAATCTCGCGTTTTTCCACTAAGGCACCAGAGCGCCAACCACGACCATCAATCACCTGCTCATTGGCTAATACAGTTTGATCAATCGGATCCCAGTTCACTACTTGAGTTTTGCGATAAGCAACACCCTTTTCCAACATCTTCAAAAAGACCCATTGATTCCAACGGTAATAATCAGGCCTACATGTGGTGACTTCTCTTGACCAGTCAATCGCCAAACCCATCGCATCCATTTGCTTTTTCATATAAGCAATGTTGTCGTAGGTCCAAGCAGCTGGAGGAACGTTGTTATTCAGTGCAGCATTTTCAGCTGGCATACCAAATGCATCCCAACCCATTGGCATCAAAACGTTATATCCCTGCATACGGAGTTGACGTGTCATCACGTCATTGATGGTGTAGTTACGTACGTGACCCATATGCAACTTACCTGATGGGTAAGGCAACATGGAACAAGCATAGTATTTCTTTTTGGGCTGACCGTTTTTATCTTGAGCATTTTCTTCAACGCGATAGACATCACCAGCTTTCCACTGCGCATTCGCAGCTGCTTCAATTGCGCGGTGATCGTACTCTTTACTCACTGTATTAACTTCTGAACTCAAAACAAACACCCTTACGTTTTAATTTTTATTTTTCTTATCTTGCTTTTATTTTTTACTTATTTAGATCTTTAATGTCTTAAGGCCTAAAACATCTTGCATATCAAATAAGCCTGTCTTTTGGTTGGCCAGAAAGCGCCCAGCTCTCAGAGATCCTTGAGCGTAAGACATACGGGAAGCTGATTTATGAGTAATCTCAATACGCTCACCATCACCACAGAACATAACAGTGTGATCACCCACGATATCTCCACCACGAATCGTGGCAAAACCAATCGTACCCTCCTCACGCTCACCTGTATGACCTTCACGAGCATACACAGCGCAATCTTTTAACTCTTTGCCTAAGGCTTTAGCAATCACTTCACCCATACCAATTGCAGTACCAGATGGAGCATCAACTTTGTGTTTGTGATGAGCTTCGACTACTTCAATGTCATAACCTTGGTTCAAAATCTTGGCCGCTACTTCTAATAACCTGAAAGTAGCATTCACGCCCACGCTCATATTGGGTGCAAACACGATGGCTACTTTTTCACTGGCTTTTTTAAGGATGGCTTTTTGCTCATCTGTAAAACCAGTTGTTCCAATGATCATTTTGACGCCCATCTCTTGTGCCACGGCCAAATGCGTCAAAGTACCTTCAGGTCTTGTGAAATCAATTAAGAAATCTGCATCTTTCAAACCTTCTTTGATATCAGACGTGATTTTGACGCCCGTATCTTTACCTAGAAAGCTGGCAGGATCTTGCCCCAATGAAGGGCTACCGGCGATATCAAGAGCGCCAACTAATTTAGCATCTGCAGCATTTAAAACCGTTTCAATCAACATGCGGCCCATACGGCCTGATGCGCCTGCAATGGCAAACTTCAAAGTGGTCATTATTTCAATCTCTATATCTTTGGTTATTTTGTATCTTTACTAACTTTGTATCTGTTTTTAGTTTCTAGTGTCGCCAGGTGGAATGCCTAATCCGTGGGTTGGGTTCGGCACAGTCTCCACTGTTGGTGCGCGATGTTCCCCTTCCAACTCTTTGGCAACTGCTTTGCGTTGAGGGCGACGATCAGATTTAATACCATCAATCTCAGCGATCAATTCATATTCTGTGGGTAATTGATCTGCTTTAATTTCTTTCAGCACTTCTTTTTCAAAAATCAAAGTCACTTGACGTTGGTCAACTAACTGAGTATCGCCACGCTTGAAGGCAAAAACATAATCCCAACGATTAGGATGCATAGCGCTATTTAATAGAGGTGTACCCAAAATCACTTTAATTTCCTCACGGTCCATACCGACCTTAACGCGGTCTAACTGTTCCTTAGAAATAAAGTTACCTTGAACCATATCTGGTCGGTAAGGTTTAAAAACCTGGCCAATTTTGCTTTTACTACCCTCAGAGATGGTAGTTAGCCCGCTACAGGCGGTTAAACCTACAGCTAAAAGTGCTAAGCCACTCGCAGCTAAGCCCTTGAGAAATGGGGTGTTTTTAATGTTTTTTAAGCAGATTTGCATGGTAAGCCGTATCATAAGAAAAATTGATTTTAGCGCTATGACAAACACAATATCTCCAAATAATTTAAGAGACATGGGTCTCAAGGTTACAGCACCCCGGATGAAGATCCTGGAGTTCTTTCACCAGAACCGCCACAAGCACTTCAGCGCCGAAGATATCTATCTTGCCATGGTTGAAGAAGGCATGGATGTCGGACTAGCGACAGTCTACCGTGTTCTGACCCAATTTGAGCAAGCTGGACTACTTTTACGCAATCATTTCGAATCCGGCAAAGCAGAGGGTAAGGCCATTTTTGAGCTAAATGAAGGGGATCACCACGATCACCTGGTTTGCGTTGAATGTGGCCACGTTGAGGAGTTTGTAGACCCCGCCATTGAGAAGAGACAGCATGAAATCGCTAGAAACCTGGGTTTTGAGATCGTAGACCACGCCTTAGCTATCTACGGCACCTGCCAAACAAAGAACTGCGCCAAGAAGAAAAAGGCTAAATAAGCTTTTTTGAGATTGCAGTACTCTCTCATATTCATATTTCGAATGACTTCATATCATCTCAATATTGATCTATCATTTGATCATTATTGAGAATAGGTACATCAGCTTCACTATGGGAAATACAAATACAGCAGATGAATTATTTGAAAAAATCAAAGGGATGCACGAGAAAGAAAGGCTGAAATTATTCGCCCTGATCCTCAACAGGGCATTTAAAGAACAAGATAACTACAGTTACAGTGAAGTCTTTGGACACCTTAAGGCAGACCTATTCTCAGCAAGAGATGCTGCAAAATACCTAGAAATTTCTATACCCACACTCAGAAGATTAGTCCAATCAAATAAACTTCTACCCCAACACACAATTGGTAGAACTCAACTTTTTAAAGTTGAAGATTTAAGAATTTTGAAACATTTAAAATCCGTTAAATAGTCTATCCATTGCAGCAGTAATGATGTGTTGCTTTCTACTCAAGTTGGCGACTGGTTTCTTGAGAATACTTGCCGGCACACTGCCCATCTCAATTGTTTGCATCACACAATCATGTCCTTGAATTCTAAATACAGGTGCCAAGTCCTTTGGCAACGCAATATCACTAAACTTTTCGAGGTGATACAGAGGCACCACAACCCTTCGATTCAAGTGATCAAGCAAGTCACTTTGAATATCCATCAAAAACGGAACTGACTTTACTGCTGTACCTGGATTAGGGTAAATATCAAATCTAGCCATTAGAAGCTTCTCCACTGATCTAATGCTCCCCCTTCTTCCTCTGCTATCTGATTACATCGGTTAATGTAATCGGCATGATCTTCTTTCCACTTTCGTGCTTTTTCACGACCAACTAATCCCCTTAAGAACTCATCACATGCTTGAGAAATATTAATTCCTAAGGATCTTGCATCTTTTAATACATCAGTACTTAAAGTCACGTTTGTTGCCTTTTTTAAGGTTTTAGTTGCAACACTTGCAGCAACATATTTTTTGGAAGTTTTTTTAACTGTTCCCATAAGTCTCCGTATGCGCATAGTTCATGCGCATATGTTACAACGGAACACTTTGAGGGGCTCGGAAATTCTTATAAATATTATAAGTAAATAGCATCCAATAAACAAATAAAAAAGACCCGCTAGGGTCTTTTTTATTTGTTGGCACTAAAAGCTATTCTTATTTTGCTTCCATCAATGCTTTTGTTGCATTCAACATCTGACAGCTATAACCCCACTCGTTGTCGTACCAAGCCAAGATTTTTACAAGCTTGCCATCTTTTGAAACACGTGTTTGCGTACTGTCAAAAATACTTGGGCGTGGGTCATGGTTAAAGTCCACAGAAACCAAAGGCAATGTGTTGTAACCCAAGATACCCTTGAGCTGACCTTCGCTGGCTTTTTTGATGATCTCGTTCACTTCTTCAACAGTTGTTGCTTTTGTTGGAGTGAAAGTTAAATCAACAACAGATACGTTGATAGTTGGTACGCGCATCGCGAAACCATCAAACTTACCTTGTAGCTCTGGCAATACCAAACCAACCGCTTTAGCTGCACCTGTTTTTGTTGGGATCATGCTCATAGTTGCTGAACGGGCGCGACGCATATCCTTGTGATAAACGTCCGTTAAAACTTGGTCATTGGTATAGGCGTGGATCGTTGTCATCAAACCAGACTCAATGCCGATTGACTCTAACAATGGTTTAACTGCTGGCGCTAAACAGTTCGTTGTACAGCTAGCGTTAGAGATCACTTGATCTGTTGCTTTCAGTACTTGATGGTTCACGCCGTAAACAATGGTTGCATCCACATCTTTTTCACCTGGTGCAGAAATAACCACTTTCTTGGCACCCTGCTGAATGTGAACCATGGCTTTTTCTTTAGAAGTAAAAGCACCAGAACATTCCAAAACAACATCAACACCATATTCACCCCAATTAGTCTCTAGCGGGTTACGTGTTGAAAACATTTTGATACGGTCCCCGTTAATAATGAGGTGATCACCATCCACTGTCACTGTGCCAGGGAATCGACCGTGAGCAGAGTCATATTGAGTTAAGTGAGCATTGATATCAATACCACCTAAACCATTGATCGCAACTACCTTAATGTCGTCACGCTTCTCTTCATAGATAGCACGAACAACCATACGACCAATACGACCATAACCGTTAATAGCAACCTTAATTGTCATAACCAACTCCCTTATCTAAATTCTGTTTCAGTGTTTATTTTTATTTAAATACATTGACGTACTGTTTTAGCCACTGCCTCAGCTGTTAGGCCAAAGTGTTTGTAAAGAACTCCCGCTGGCGCAGACTCGCCAAAAGTGTCAACGCCATGGACAGCTGAACATGCATACTTCCACCAGTAATCTGTTACACCCGCTTCGATGGCAATGCGCGGCAATCCTGCTGGCAATACTGAATCTTTATATGCCTTACTTTGTTTATCAAAAACACTGGTTGATGGCATTGAAACGATTCTTACTGCGATACCTTCTTTTTTAAGTAGCTCAGCAGTCTCTAAAGCAATCGCTACTTCAGAACCTGTGGCCATCAAAACAGCTTGCGCATTCTTATCGTCACGCATCACATAGCCACCCTTATAGATCGCTTGTGTTTGCTTAGCATCACGCTTTACAAACGGACAATTTTGACGGCTAAAAATCAGACTCGATGGGCCGTTATGACGCTTGACTGCTGATGCCCAAGCAACAGCGCTTTCTGTTGTGTCACAAGGACGCCAAACATCCATATTCGGAATCAAACGTAAGCTAGCAACATGCTCAACAGATTGGTGTGTTGGGCCATCTTCACCCAAACCAATTGAATCATGTGTAAACACGAAGATGCTACGAATCTTCATCAAAGCAGCCATACGTAGAGCGTTGCGACTGTAGTCTGAGAAGGTTAAGAATGTTGCGCCGAATGGAATATAACCACCATGTAAAGCAATGCCGTTCATGATGGCGCTCATACCAAACTCACGCACACCGTAGTTAATGTGATTACCCCATTGATCAGCACGCACTGCTTTGCATGTTGACCAATTAGTTAAGTTAGAACCGGTTAAGTCTGCAGAACCGCCCATGAACTCTGGCAAAGCTGGTGCCAAAGCTTCAATAGCATTTTGACTAGCTTTACGCGTAGCAATCGTTTCTGCTTTAGTTGCACAACTGGCCAAGTAAGCTTCGACAGTTTCGTCAAAATTTGCTGGCAACTGACCAACCATACGGCGCTCAAACTCTTTAGCCTCCTGCGGATACTTAGAGCGATAAGCCCCAAATTTACTATTCCACTCAGCTTCGCTTGCAGCACCTTTACGCTTGGCATCCCATGAGTCATAAACATCTTTTGGAATTTCAAATGGAGGATGATTCCAACCAATTGCAGCTCGCGTTGCTGCAATTTCAGCAGCACCTAAAGGTGCGCCGTGAACCTTATCAGTGCCTGCTAAATTAGGGGAGCCTTGACCAATTGAAGTTTTGCAACAAATGAAAGTTGGCTTATCACTTTTTTTAGCTTTAGTAATTGCAGCAGCAACAGCATCTGCATCATGACCGTTCACATCACGAATCACATTCCAACCGTAAGCCTCGAATCGCTTAGGGGTATCTTCTGCAAACCAGTTCACCACTTTGCCATCAATGGAGATGCCGTTGTCATCCCACATAGCAATCAATTTATTGAGTTTAAGTGTGCCAGCCAATGAACATGCTTCATGACTGATACCTTCCATCAAGCAACCATCACCCATAAATACATAAGTGTGATGATCAACAATCTCCAAACCAGGCTTATTAAATTCTTGAGCAAGTAATCTTTCTGCCAAGGCCATACCAACTGCATTAGTAATACCTTGACCCAAAGGACCTGTTGTTGTTTCAACACCAGGAGTAATACCGTACTCAGGGTGTCCAGCAGTCTTGCTATGCAACTGACGGAAATTCTTCAACTCTTGGATCGGCAAATCGTAGCCAGTTAAATGCAACAGGGCGTAAAGCAACATCGAGCCATGACCATTCGATAGTACAAAGCGATCGCGGTTCATCCATAGTGGGTTTTTGGGATTGTGTTGGAGATGTTCACTCCAAAGACCTACTGCAATTTCAGCCATGCCCATTGGCATACCAGGGTGACCAGAGTTGGCTTGTTGAACTGCATCCATCGCTAGAGCACGGATTGCATTAGCCATATTTGTTTGCTTTGACGACATTATTTTCCCTGCGGCGTGTATTTGAATCAGCCACCATTCGACCGGAAAACCAGTGAACAGCCCCAATCCCTCAAAGCTCAACATTTTATCATTGCAGCCAGATCCCTTATGATTGTTTTATGTCACATTTTTATCTTCCTGGCCCTTGGCCCCAACAGGGCATCGATATCACCGATGAATTGATCCTCGATGTCAAACTAGCGCACCATTTGCGAGTTCGCCGAATTCAGGTGGGAGAAAGCTTTAAAGTCTTTGATGGTCAAGGTTTAAGTGCTAATGCTGTCCTAACCGCTATGGACAAAAAGTCAGCAGCAGTTCGCTTGAGTGAAATACAAGAAAATCGGCGATCTGAGACTAAAACACCCATCACCCTAGCGCAAGGCATGGCCAGCAGCGACAAAATGGACTGGCTGATTGAAAAGTCGGTTGAATTAGGTATTTCTGAAGTGATTCCACTACATACTGAACGATCAGTCGTGCGTTTAGACGGTGAACGAGCCTCCAAAAAGGCTGCTCACTGGCAGGGCATATTGGTTGCAGGTTCTGAACAATCTGGGCGGACAGTTATTCCTCAATTGGCTCCCATCCAAAATTTACCTCTATGGCTATCTAGCCTCAACCCCCACCAACAAAGCTTGCGCTTAATGTTGTCACCAAGAGCTGATTCCAGCTTATTGAGCGTACTCAAACGCTGCACACCTCAAGCGCTAACGATTCTGATCGGACCAGAGGGTGGATTGAGTGAGGCTGAAGAAGAGCAAGCTAAACGCGCTGGCTTTACCTCAGTTTCAATGGGATATCGGATTTTGCGAACAGAAACCGCTGGAATTGTGGCTTTATCAACGATCCATACCGTTTGGAATCAGTTTTAAACGAAGATAAATACAAATAACGTTATTTAGCAGCAGCTTATCTGAATAAACCATAAAAAAAGCCGCTGATCCCTTAATGAGGCAGCGGCTTTTTAGTAATTTAGGATCTTTTAAGGTATTTTTTAAGCGAAAGAGTAAAAAATACGGCAAGATACGCGACGATCAGCCCAGAACTCAACTGCATCACGGAAAACATCCAACAAAGTCTCACGAGCCTCTTTATCGAACTTGTGAGTGCAAGGTAAACCCTCCAAAACAATCACAAATCCAGGCTGAGGGCCGGAACGGTCAACCAAAGTGGTCAAAGAATCTAATAAATTATCAAAATTCTTGGCTTGCTGTCTTGGAAAGTGAAATCCATTAGCAATCGCCTCTAAAACTTCTGATTTAGTCAAAGCGTGTGCACAACTGGCATAAATGAAGTGTTGGCCAAGCTCACCAGCAGCTTCCATCAAGTCATCCGTCCGAAAAGCTCTAATCGATTGAACAATATTGGTGCGTACAGCACGTAAAGCTGCTGTAGGACCGGCTTCACGAGCAGCTAATGCTGCACGCCAAGTTGATGTTGGTTTTGGGCTAGCCGCTTGCGTAGCTGTTGAGCTGGCGCCCGCTGTTGCAGCCGCTGAGGACGAAGAACTACCCAAGACAGACTGGCCGTAAAGGTTGTTTTCTGAAATATTCGTCATCATGATGGGGTGTAGAGTACCCTTTTTGGGCCCCAAAAACAAGTGACGCAATGGCTTATTTTTAATAAGTCATTGTTTCTTATGTAAATTTAAATATGTGAGCGCACGCTCACTACTAAAATTTAAGGTTATTTTTGTTGTGCCGCCTCTACAACAGCCAATGTTGTCATATTCACAATACGTCTAGATGTTGCAGACGGTGTCAGGATATGAACAGGCTTAGCTGCCCCCAACAAGATCGGTCCAATTGCAATGCCATTACCCGCAGCTGTTTTTAACAAGTTATATGAAATATTAGCTGCATCGATATTTGGCAAGACCAAAAGATTGGCATCTCCAACCAAGGTTGAATCAGGCATGATTGTCTGACGCAGGCCAGCATCTAGAGCGCAATCCCCATGCATTTCACCATCAACTTGAAGTTGAGGGGCTTTTTCTTTCAAGATCGCTAATGTTTCACGCATTTTTTGCGCAGATGGCGCATCACTAGATCCAAAATTGGAGTGCGATAACAACGCCACTTTAGGCTCAATACCTAAAGAACGTAATTCTTGAGCAGCCAAGATAGTTAAGTCTGCCAATTGCTCAGCCGTTGGGTCAATATTAATATGCGTATCAACTAAGAATAATTGACGGCCAGGCAATACCAGCCCGTTCATCGCGCCATAAATATTCGCACCAGGCTCATTACCAATCACTTGATTGATGTAATGCAAATGAGCGCCCGTCTGCCCAATCGTGCCACAAATCAAACCATCTGCCTGGCCCTTATGAACCATTAATGAACCGATTAAAGTATTGCGACGGCGAACTTCTAATCTTGCATATGACTCCGTCACACCAGCGCGCTCAGTTAAACGGTGATAGGTTTCCCAGTAATCACGGTAACGATCATCTTGCTCTGGATTACAGATTTCAATATCAGTACCTGGAATCATGCGCAAACCAAAACGCTCGATACGACGGGCAATCACTGCAGGACGACCAATCAATATCGGGTTGGCAATTTTTTCATCAATCAATACCTGAACTGCACGCAATACGCGCTCATCTTCACCTTCACAGAACACAATTCGCTTCTTAGACATCGGTACTTTTTTAGCCACTGAGAACAAAGGCTTCATCAAAGTACCTGAGTGGTAAACAAATTGTTGCAACTGATCTTTGTAGGCAACAAAGTCTTTAATTGGGCGAGTAGCAACGCCTGAATCCATCGCAGCCTTAGCAACAGCAGGAGCAATGATGGCAATCAAACGCGGATCAAATGGTTTCGGAATCAAATACTCAGGGCCAAATGACAAATTACTAGCACCATAAGCAGAAGCAACCACATCACTTTGCTCAACTTGAGCTAATTCAGCAACAGCCGTTACCGCAGCAATTTCCATTTCACGGGTAATTGTTGTTGCACCCACATCCAATGCACCCCGGAAAATAAATGGGAAACAAAGAACGTTATTAACTTGGTTAGGGTAGTCAGTACGACCTGTTGCGATGATCGCATCATCACGAACTGCTTTTACTTCCTCAGGAAGAATCTCTGGGGTTGGATTGGCTAAAGCAAATACCAAAGGTTTTGCCGCCATCTTCACAACCATATCTTGCTTAAGAACACCTCCAGCAGATAAACCTAAGAACACATCAGCACCCTCAATCACTTCGGCCAAAGTGCGCTGATTGGTTTCTTTTGCAAACGGCTCCTTATCAGGATCCATTAATTCTTTGCGGCCTTTATAAACAACACCCGCTAAGTCAGTCACCCAAATATTTTCAATGGGCATACCAAGATCCACCAACAAATCTAAACAAGCCAAAGCCGCCGCACCAGCACCTGATGTCACCAATTTGACCTTCTTTAAATCTTTACCAACCACTTTTAAACCGTTCATGATCGCTGCGCCCACCACAATCGCTGTACCGTGCTGATCGTCATGGAAAACTGGAATCTTCATGCGCTCGCGTAACTTGCGCTCGATATAGAAACAATCTGGTGCCTTGATATCTTCTAGGTTAATGCCGCCAAAAGTGGGCTCCATAGAAGCAATGATCTCGATTAACTTATCTGGATCTTTTTCATTAATTTCAATGTCAAAAACATCAATCCCAGCAAACTTTTTAAATAAAACGCCCTTACCTTCCATCACCGGCTTACTGGCCAAAGGACCGATATCACCAAGACCTAAAACAGCTGTACCGTTAGTCACAACGCCCACTAAATTGCCACGAGATGTGTAACGAAATGCGTTTGCTGGATCCTTAACAATTTCTTCGCAGGCCGCTGCAACCCCTGGTGAATAAGCTAACGCCAAATCGCGTTGATTGGTTAATTGCTTCGTTGGTGCAATAGCAATCTTGCCTGGCGTTGGAAACTCGTGATATTCCAATGCGGCTTTGCGCAAAGATTCTTTTTGTTGATCACTTGAACTTTGGATAGCTTTTTTTGTGGGCATTTTTATGGGTCTCTCAATATGCATCAGTACTGATGCTGACTACTTTATTTGTTTTGTCTCTGGCACTTGGTCTTAATAGTTATTTCTAATATTTTTAGAATTTATTTTAATAATTCCTCGATTCTATTCCTCTTCAACAAACTATTCTCAATTCTAGGTATTTAACCCTACAATGAAGCCATGATTAAGTCCTCGGCACCCTTAGGCGAATTCGAGTTAATTCAGCGCTATTTTCAAAAAACTAAAACCAATGAGAATGTTTTATTGGGTATTGGTGACGACTGCGCCATTATTTCCTGCAATGGGGAAAACTCTGACAGCCATCTGGCTATCAGCACCGATATGCTCGTTGAAGGTCGCCACTTTTTACCAGAGGCTAACCCACGATTGCTGGGTCATAAGTGTTTGGCTGTTAACTTATCCGATTTAGCTGCTATGGGTGCAAAACCAATGGCATTTACCTTAGCCATCGCTCTTCCATCACCCAACCCTGAATGGCTGAGTGAATTTTCTGCGGGTTTATTGGCCTTGGCCGATGAACATCAATGCGCTTTGATCGGAGGTGATACAACAGCAGGTCCTTTAACGATCAGCATCACCGTATTGGGTAGCATCAATCCTGAACAAGCTTTACGACGTTCGAATGCGAAGGTGGATGACGATATTTGGTTATCTCATACTGTTGGAGATGCACGCCTTGCTCTAGGGGTGTTACGTCAGGAATGGTCTTTAGATCCAAGCAAATTATCTTCAGTAGCGCATCGCATGCATGCACCGACGCCAAGGGTTGCCTTAGGTCAACGACTTTTAGGTCTAGCGCATGCAGCAGTTGATGTTTCCGATGGTCTTTTAGGTGACTTGTCACACATTCTTCAATTGTCTGACTTGCATGCTGAAATTGATATTGATGAAGTACCAGCATCAGACACCCTCAAACACCAATCCATAGAACTAAAACGTTTATGCACGCTAATGGGTGGAGATGACTACGAACTTTGTTTTACCGCCCCCCAAAAAAATCGTTTGGCTATTGAGCAAGTATCCAAAGATCTTCATATACAACTGACTCGGATCGGTAAGGTCACTCCTAAGACTTTAGGAGCAAACGTCTTGCGCTTAATCGATGCGGAAGGTTGCGATTTACCTCAAGAACTGAGCCAGCAATACCTCAAATCTTTTGATCACTTTAAATAATTCAGCGAGTATTTAACAAATATAAAACCCCATCCTGACAGTATGGGGTTTTATATTTGAAGGCGCTCTCTGCTTGAGCGTTATTTATATTTAAATAGCTTTGGGGCTTACTTCATCCAACCTTTTTTACGGAAGTAAATCAGAGGAATTAAAGCTGAGACCAGCATCATGCAAATGGCAAATGGATAGCCAACGCTTGAGCGCAATTCTGGCATGTACTCAAAGTTCATACCCCAAATACTTGCCAATAAAGTTGGCGGCATCAATGCAACAGAAACCACTGAGAAGATCTTGATAATCTTATTCTGGTTAATATTAATAAAACCAACCGTCGCATCCATCAAGAAGTTGATCTTGTCGAATAAGAAAGCCGTATGGTTTTCTAAAGAATCGATATCTCGCAAAATTTGGCGAGCCTCTTCTTGCTGTTCATCTGATAATAGTTTGCTACGCATCAAGAATGACAAAGCGCGTCGTGTATCCATCACATTGCGACGAATACGGCCGTTTAAATCTTCTTCTTTGGCAATTGTTTCCAATACATCAGCAGCATCGGTATCGGTGACATCATGAGACAAAACGCGCTTACCTGCTTCTTCAAGGTTTTCATAAACCTCTTCCAAAGCATCCGCAGAGTACTCAGCATCGGTTGAATACAAATCCAATAAAACATCTTTCGCATTTCTAACAGAGCCGGGACGCAAGCGAGCCCGCAGTCTTACCAAACGGAAAACTGGTAAATCTTGTTCATGGATAGAGAACAAAATGTTGTCTGTTAAAACAAAAGCCACACGAACGTTACGTGGGTTTTCATCATCGTCCAAAATAAAATCGGTACGAATATGTAAATGGCCATCTTCTGCCTCGAAATAACGAGCAGAAGCTTCCAAGTCACCTAAATCTTCGAGCTCAGGAAGAGAAACACCAAAAGCCTCTTTAATCCACTGAAGTTCTTCCTCTTCAGGGTCTACAACATCAATCCAAATAGGGTTATGGTGCTTAAGAAGTTCTTGACGGTCATCGACCTGCTCCTGAGCTAGGCGACCTTTTTGTAGTACGAATAGGTTGATCATGCCGGGGCTCCGATCTATTTTTTCAACTATTTATGTTGAGGAGTTAGCCACAGGGGTTCGCGGAGTTTATCCTATAGTCTGAGAAAACTAAAGCTTCCTGTTAAATTCTCTTTATATTTCCATGAGATATTAACGCGATTGCATGAAAGATTGATGAAATTCCAATGAAAAATCGACCGCTTTTCACCGAACAATTAGATGCTGCATGGTCCTCACAGGACAGCATGCTTTGTGTTGGCCTAGACCCTGACCCTAAACAATTCCCTGCATCCTTAAAGGGTAAAGGCGGAGCTATCTTAGCTTTTTGTAGAGAAATTGTGGATGCCACAGCGGATCTGGTTTGCGCATTTAAACCACAAATTGCATATTTCGCTGCCCAAGGAGCTGAAGATCAGCTCGAACAGCTAATTGATCATATTCACCGCCAACATCCTCAAGTTCCAGTTATTTTGGACTCTAAGCGTGGTGATATTGGCAGCACCGCTGAGCAATACGCAATCGAAGCATTTGAGCGTTATCAAGCAGATGCTGTCACGGTCAACCCCTATATGGGATTTGATTCCATTGAACCCTATTTAAAGTACACCGACAAAGGTGTGATTGTTTTATGTCGCACGTCCAACCCAGGGGGTTCAGATTTGCAATTCTTAGAAGTTCATGAAGCTCATTCAGCTGAAAAAGAATTGCTCTACCAACGAGTCGCTCGCTTAGCAGCCAGCCAATGGAATAAAACAGGTCAATTAGGTTTAGTAGTTGGTGCCACCTTCCCTGAAGAAATAGCTCAGGTTAGAAATATCGTGGGAGATATGCCTCTGTTAATTCCAGGTATTGGCGCTCAAGGTGGCGATATCCCTGCAACTGTTAAGGCAGGTACAGTGAATGGCAAACCAGGTACAGGCATGATCATTAATTCTTCAAGAGCGATTCTGTACGCGAGTCAAGAAAGTAATTTTGCTGATGCAGCCAGAAAAGTAGCCATTGCAACTCGTGATGCTTTGCGCCTAGCAAAATAATTCAATGAAAATTATTCCTCAAGCAGCCTGGATTTGGTCTAAACCAGAGAGAGCTTTAGCATTTGGATTCGGCTCTGGCTTATCAATCAGAGCCCCTGGCACCATCGGCACCCTCTATGCATGGGCTATCTACCTTTTATTCGATGCTTTTTTAGAAACCAACACCATCATTGGAATTGTTGCCCTAGGGGCCATTGCAGGCATTTGGATTTGTGGCAAGGTTGGAGAGGAGTTAGGAGTACCTGATCATGGCGGCATCGTTTGGGATGAATTTATTGCATTTTGGTTAATTCTTTTAATCATCATGCCAGCAAGTATTTGGGGACAAATCTGGGCATTCCTATTGTTTAGATTCTTTGATGCTGTAAAACCTGGTCCCATCAAAACAATTGATCGCTATTTCAAAACATGGCAACCCAAGGTCGAGCGCCTCGATCAACCCAAAAGAATCCCGTCATGGATAATCCGCGGCTTTGGTGTAATGATTGATGACATTGCAGCCGCCCTTGCAACTTTACTCGTCATCGCCATTAGTGTGCGCATTGGATAAATGCCCACCACCATGAAACCCTTCTCAAATAAAACCGAACAGATGGTTGAAGAGTTAGCACAACTTCTTTTAAAGAATGAGTGGCGACTCAGCACAGCTGAATCATGCACTGGAGGCCTAGTATCTGCGAGCCTCACGCAACTTGCAGGATCAAGCAATTGGTTCGAAAGAGGTTATGTCACTTATAGCAATGAAGCTAAATCAGAAGATATTGGTGTTGAGTCAAATCTCATTGAAGCTCATGGTGCAGTGAGTGAGCAAGTTGCCAAAGCTATGGCAATCGGCGCGAAACAATCAAGCAATTCCAACATGGCTCTATCCATTACTGGCATTGCAGGTCCAACTGGTGGCAGCAAAGAGAAACCCGTCGGAACAGTTTGCTTTGCTTGGGTTTTAGACAATGATCAAGTTTTTTCTGAAACGAAATTATTCTCAGGTGACAGATCAACAGTTCGTGAGCAAGCAAGTCAATTTGTGATC
This sequence comes from Pseudomonadota bacterium, assembly GCA_039804685.1. Lineage (GTDB taxonomy): Bacteria > Pseudomonadota > Gammaproteobacteria > Burkholderiales > Burkholderiaceae > Polynucleobacter. The sequence continues at coordinate 38,899 of JBDLVQ010000003.1, forward strand.
GAAAAGTTGCTGGAGCTCTTAAAAAAATAAGCTTTACTTATTCATTCGTTCCAAAATGAAATCAATTCGGGCCGGAAAGTTAACACGGGCGCTTGAGCAATACTTAACTTTGTCATAGCACTTGGGTGCAGGTAAAGCAGCAGCTAAGGAAGCCGCCTCTTCCATCGATAGTTGATGAGGCTTTAGAGAGAAATAGTGCTGCGCTGCTGCACCAATTCCAAAAACGCCTTCACCCCACTCGACGTTGTTTAAATAAATCTCAAAAATTCTTTCTTTGGGCAAAGCGATCTCAAGCATGCCTGTGATTAACAATTCTTGAATCTTGCGCGCGTAGTTCTTTTCCCCTGAGAGAAATAAATTCTTGGCGAGCTGTTGTGTGATGGTTGAACCACCTCTCAAATGTTTACTATTTTTCTGATTACGATTCCAGGCATCTTTCATCGCTTGTGGCTCAAAACCAGAATGCCGGTAAAAATCACTATCCTCACTAATGGTGATGGCTCGCTTGAGATAAGGGGATATTTTCTTAAACTCTACCCACTCCTGCTTCAAACCACAGTCATGAATATAAGGAATACTCCAACCACAAATACGGTGGCGTTCAGCCAACTGAAATGATGTCATCGCTGGGTTGGTCCAACGCCATGCCAAAATTTGGAAAAAGAAAAAAGCCTGCAAAGCCAAAATGCTCAGCAAAATCACAGAAATAAAATACCGTAAATATTTCATCTGATCTTATTTAGGCTGATAAATAACTGGCACGAGTGGCTTGAAGTGCCCCATCAATATCCAAGGCCACATTCGGGTTTCGCCAAGTAACAAAAGCTTCAGCCGCCTGCTGAACCAGCATACCCAAACCATCAACAGCAAGAATACCCAGACTAGATGCATCTTTCATAAACTGAGTTTGTTTGCCATAAACCATGTCATATGCAATGGCTTTAGGGTGCACCAGCTTTTGCAAAAGTTCTTTAGTCATTGGTGAGCTATTGCCCAAACCACTTGCAGTGGCATTCAAAATCAAATCAAATTTTTCAGTATCTACAGCTTTGTTAGCAATTGCACTTAACTCATCAAATGAAATAGCATGAAGTCCAGGAAACTGCTTGACTAACTCTTGTGCCTTAGAGAAAGTGCGGTTAGCAATTGAAATAGTTTTAACACCTAAGCTCATTAATGGATCAATCACACCCTGTGCCGCACCACCTGCACCAAGAATTAATACTCTAGCTTCTTGCGCCTGAATATTTTGCTGCTGTAAAAGACGCTCAAGATCTCTAACAAAACCAATACCATCAGTGTTATCACACCAAAGCACACCATCTTTGATCCACAGAACATTGGCTGCTTGAGCAATTTCAGCGCGAGCAGTCTTTTTTTGCGCCATATCAAAAGCTTCTAACTTAAATGGGACAGTAATATTTAAACCTTTTCCGCCACGCGCAAAAAACTCTTGGGCTTTTAATTGAAATTCACCCAACTCCGCAAAAATCCGACCATAGTGAATGGCCTGCTGTGTTTGCTCGGCAAAAAATAGATGAATAACTGGTGACTTACTGTGGACAATAGGATTCCCAATCACCCCATAAACATCTTTACTGGGATAATCTGTGGGATTCAATTGCGGTTTTGAGTCATCCATTGATTGAGGGCTTCTTTGCGGTTTGTTGTTATTTATTGCACTTCTGAATTATTTATATTTGCAGTATCACTTCAATTCTGCACCATCTCGGGTAAATTCAAAAGTAGATACCCAATCTAAAATATCAATTTGACGTCGCATGCGATCAGTAAATCGACCAAAAGGAGCTGCTGAGCGAATAATGGCAACAGCCTGCCGATCTAACTCTTGATTGCCAGAAGATTTCATCACCGTCACGCCATCTTTCGATAAGCGACCCTGCTGATCAACGCTCACCATCACCACCAAGCTGCCATATAAAGCTTTACCTTGAACTCTTGGGAAATGCGTTGTGCCATAAGCCTCAATTTGTTTGCGCATAGCATCGTAATAATGAGCAAATACAACAGATTTAGCACTTGTAGCAGTCACTACCGCTCGACGCGGTACTTGCCCATCCTTTTGCAGACGCTTGGCAAGTTCAGCCTCCAATGGATTTGACTCAGTTTGTTGTACTGATTTTTTCCCATTAATAGTACTAGGGCTATTAGATTGACCGTCTTTCATTTGAGATAAAAGGCGCGTCTGCTCCGCCTGCATTTTTTCAAGTTTTTCGGCTAATTGCGGATCCGCTCGACGTAGTGCACTTGCTTGGGCGTCCTTTAACTCCCCACCACCATTTAAATCAGCTTGAGCCAAACGTTTTGGATTGACTGGTGCTGATGGGCTGCGAGCATTGACTAGAACAACACTCAAAGGCGTTTTTAGGCGACGAGCTTTTTCATTATCTTCATGCCATTTAACTGCAAGAAAAATAATATGCAAAAAAATAGATGCTCCAATGGCATAAACCATTGGCCTCTGCCAATCCCTCCAATCGAGATGGACGTGCTTACTCAGTTGCACCTGAATTCACTTCAGGCTTATTGGTTGGCGCCGAACCCTCATCAGATGCATCATCAGATGAATCGTTTGACACAGAATCAAATGTTATGTCGGTGACTGGAGATTCAATCAATCCCAAATACCGTACGCTAGCTTCTAAGGATAAGAAATCAATTTCAAGAACTTCAACCTCAGCTCTTGCTCCGCGAGCTTGTTCAGCTAACTCAGGCACAGACAAGCGCAGCGGAATCTCCTCCACCCGAGCTTGGCCATCTTTCAAATGACGAACAACACCCTTCCAAGGCAAGCCGGCTTGCTTTAAATACTGAAAACACCAATATCGCTCCATTTGATTTTGATGGTCGCCGTAAGCAGCGTAAGTGCCATCAAAGTCTGCGGCGATTGCCATCAACTCAGCATCTTTGGGTTTAAATGGCGCCACCAATTTAGCAGTCACTCCATGTTGGGCCATGGCGATTAACTGCCACTGATTAACTAAATCAACGTAGCGTCGTAAAGGCGATGTGCACCAAGAGTAATTTTCAACGCCAAGCCCTTCGTGAGGGCCTGGGGTGGTTTGCATCCGAGTTCTCTGAGGACCCCAACCTTTTTGAGTTCTATAAATCCCAGGAACACTGTGGTTAGCCAATTGATTGCCCCAAGTGCTGTTGCAATAAATCATCCATTCAGCAACGATTGAATCTAAAACTGATCCACGCTGTCTAGGCTTGATTTCAACCTGGTCATCTATCACCTTAAAATTAAAGTCTCTTGCTAGAGCATGAGGATCTGGCAGACCTAAGATCTCAGCTCTCAAGCCATTAGTAACCCGTTGTTCTTGACGTCGAGCATGCAGTTGCTTAGCAGAGCGCCATAAAATTGCTAGCTCATGTTGGTATGGCAATTTTGCAGAATTTGAGATATCCGATAAAGACTCTTCAGTTACCAAATCTTCTAAGTTGTCCAATCGCAGGTTATGCGCCATAGGAATGCGTTCCACCTTAGTCACAGGTGCGTGTGCACCATCTAAAATGGGAACACCATCTGCATCAATCGTGACGTATAAGGAGACAGCTGGACGCAAAGGTAAATCATCATCTGCACTTTCTGCAGCATGCAAAGAAAATACGTCAATCACCTGATCCGGCAACATCGTAATTTTCCCACCTGGGAAATACACTGTTGATAATCGCTGGCGAGCAATCTGATCTAAAGCACCCGCCCTTGCAATGGCTAATGCAGGAGCGGCAATGTGAATACCAATGCGATAGTGATCTTTAAAATCTGTTAGTGATGTGACTGAAAATGCATCATCAATTTCTGTTGTACTTGCATCATCAATTGAAAAAGCGCGGGCATCAGATATTGGCAATTGATTTAAAGCAGTTTGCCAATCAGCCTCTTCGCTGGCTTGTAATGCCACATTAAAACCAGTGCCTTTAGGAAAATGCTCTTTTAAAAATTTACCCTCGTGATAAACCAAAGCAGAACCCAAGACACCACACTTTAGAAATAATTCAGCAATGCCGCCCTTTAAACCTTGAGATGCAGCATGAACAGCCTTATAGGCTGTGGTATTTTTATCTGGGGCAAATAGCAGGGCATTAACCTGTGGTTGTATTTCTTCGGGCAAGCACCCTTCTCGCAATTCAGCCTCCCAAGCTTCTTGCTTAGCAAACTCTAATTTTTTTCTTTCAACTGCCAATAAAGCTGCTTTTAGCTGATCTTCTGGTGCTCGCAAAAACTGACCGCGACCTTTTCTGCGGAAGTAAACGGGCGCACCTTGAAGAGCAATGGCTAATGCCGCTTGCTGAAGGAAAGAAGAGCTTTCCCCAAAATATTCTTTGGCCAAATCTAAGAATTGGAATTCATCATTACCAGCACACTCCCAAACAAAATCTAAATCAATTTCATCAGCCAGTAATTTTGCTTGGGGTAAAAACTCCGCTACCGGAATTGAAGATGGGCAGTTAAAGCGAAGCCAAACATCTTTTGATTTCAGCTTGCCGCGCTTACCACCGATACTCTCTACCGCTAAAGGCTCAGCATCACTTCCCCCAGAAGCTGTCATTAGTGTGGCGATCTTAATGTCGCCACCTTCTTCAAAAAGCAAATGCATTAAAGAGAGATTCCACCGCTCGCTTCAAGAGCGATGCCATTGATATAGCTTGATTCATCACTCGCTAGAAAGGCATAAACATTTGCAAGCTCTTCTGGTTTTCCTAATCGACGCAACCATGAACGATCTTGCATGCCTTTTAAGACATCTTCTGGCATTGAAGCCAAGATACCTGTTTCTACAAAGCCAGGGCAAACAGCATTCACCCGAATACCCTTAGGCCCCAACTCTCTAGCCCAAGTCATGGTGAAACCAACAACCCCAAACTTTGTTGCAGCGTAATTTGTTTGCCCAAAATTACCATAAAGACCAACAACACTTGAAGCGCTCACAATTGACCCTTTGCCTGCCTTCAGCATATGAGGCACGACTGCTTGGGTGCAATTAAAAACACCTTTTAAGTTCACATCAATCACAGCGTCAAATTGATCTTCCGTCATATTCACTAAACGAGCATCTTTTGTAATACCGGCATTATTAATAAGTACATCAATGCGCCCATGCTTAGCCATGATGGCATGAATAACCTCATCAATACCCGGACGATCAGTGACATTCATGACATGACCTTCAACTCGACCATACTCATTATTGATTTTTATTTTTGCTACAGCTTGATTCACTTGCTCAGCATTCATGTCACAAATAATAGCAATAGCTCCTTCATCAACAAATTTTTGAGCAGTGGCAAAACCGATTCCATTTGCAGCGCCGGTAATGATGGCCACTTTTTGGTTTAAACGAAAAGCTTTGTTGTTTGAGTTATTTGTCATGATTTATTCAGTTCTTTAACTGTTATGTTTTTAACAATCTCTGTTACTTGAGTAGCTCTAATAGTTTTCTATGAACTCCACCAAAACCACCATTACTCATCACCAAAATATGATCTCCTGTTTTAGCTTCTTCCTTAACAGCAGCCATCAGTTTTTCTAGATCATCAAATGCTTGAGCTTTGGTACCCAATGGGGACAAAGACTCTTTTAAATCCCAACCTAGAGCATCTTTACCCGAAGAAGCGCCATATCCAAAAATCAAATCTGCATCCTTCAGGCTTTCAGGCAATTGGCTTTTCATAACGCCCAACTTCATCGTATTCGATCTTGGCTCTAGGACCGCCAAAATTCTGGTTCCTGCATCACGACCAATACGTCGACGCAAACCATCCACAGTTGTTGTAATCGCTGTAGGGTGGTGCGCGAAATCATCATAGATGGTTACACCATTAACTCGGCCAATGACCTCCATACGACGCTTCACATTTTTAAAGCGACTCAGTGCTTCTGCTGCAGCCTGAGGTGAAATACCAATATGGTTAGCAGCGGCAATAGCAGCCAATGCATTTAATTGGTTATGACGACCGGTGACAGAAGCATCCTGATCCCAAATAACCTCAGCTACTTCTTTTGATTTGAAAATAACTTTAAAACCATCATTTTGGGTGTCAACCAAAGACCAATCAGATTGATTCTCAACTTCTTTCATCTCTGCTGTACCAAAACGCTCAACAGTTGACCAACAACCTCGCTTAATCACTCGATGAAGACTCTCTTCTGCTGCATTAACTATTAAACAGCCACTTCCAGGAACCGTTCTGACTAAATGATGGAACTGAGTTTCGATGGCAGTGATGTCCGCAAAGATATCCGCATGATCAAACTCTAGATTATTCAAAATCGCCGTGCGTGGTTTGTAATGAACGAACTTACTGCGCTTATCAAAAAATGCTGTGTCGTATTCATCAGCTTCAATGACGAAGTAATGAACCGCAGCTTTTGAGACTTTCTGACCTAAACGAGCAGAAACATCAAAATTATTAGGCACGCCGCCAATTAAATATCCTGGTTCCATGCCATTCGCCTGCAGAATCCAAGTAAGCATGGCGGTTGTTGTAGTTTTTCCGTGAGTGCCAGCCACAGCCAACACATGCTTACCTTGTAAAACTTGTTCACCGAGCCACTGAGGACCAGACTGATAAGGTAATCCCTGCTCCAAAATAGCTTCCATCAACGGGTTACCGCGAGAGACCACGTTTCCGATAATGAATAAATCTGGTTTTAAAGATAGTTGTTCAGGTGAAAAACCTTCAATTAACTCTATCCCTTGGGCTTCGAGCTGAGTACTCATTGGGGGATAAACATTAGCGTCGCATCCAGTCACTTTGTGACCAGCTTGACGTGCGATGGCGGCAATACCGCCCATAAAAGTACCGCAAATACCTAGGATATGAAGATGCATAACAAGATTTTATCTAAACATGGGTGCAAAATAAGGCAAATGATTGAAAACAGAAAGAAATAAAGTGAATAAACGCCAATGGATCTCCATACTAGCTGCAGGCTTTATTGCTGCCACCCTGGGAATGGGTCTTGCCAGCTACCAATTTAGAACTGTCCCAGCGGCAGACTCTGCTGTCGAAAGTTTCTTAACCCAACAATTAAGATCTCCTGATGGCGAACTGATTCCAAGTGATAGTTGGAGAGGTAAAACTTTGGTTTTGAACTTTTGGGCCCCTTGGTGCCCCCCATGCGTTGAAGAAATACCTGATTTAGTGCGTATTCAAGAGAAATACAAGTCTAAAAATGTTCTATTTGTAGGTATTGGTGTCGATTCACCTACCAATATACGTCAATTTCTTTTAAAAACACCTGTTAACTATCCTATTGTATTAGGTGGTTTAGAAGGCAGTAATTGGGCTAAAAATATGGGAAATCCTAGTTCTGGCCTGCCTTTTACGGTGCTTATTGACTCAAGCGGAGCTATAAATAGGGTAAAACTTGGAAAAATAAGCGAAGATGAGCTCAGTTCGTGGCTAGATAGCGCTATACTCTCTCCTAAGTAAAAAACTATAGGAAAGGGCATCATGGATCTACGAAAACTTAAAACTTTGATCGATTTAGTAGCTGAATCTGGCGTATCTGAATTAGAGGTTACTGAAGGCGAAGACAAAGTACGTATCGTAAAAAATCCCGCCCCAATCGCTGCACCCGCTCAACAATATTACGCACCAGCTCCTGCTGGCGCTGCCCCTGCTCCAGCACCGCTTGCTCCAGCAGCCGCTGCGGAGACACCAGTTGCTCCTGCAGAACCAACTGGTCATGCAGTGAAATCACCAATGGTTGGTACTTTCTACCGTTCACCAACACCTGGTGCAGATTCTTTTGTGAAAATTGGCGACTCAGTAAAAGAAGGCCAAACACTTTGCATTATTGAAGCGATGAAGTTATTAAACGAAATCGAATCAGACAAATCTGGTGTTGTGAAAGAAATTCTTTGTGAGAATGGCCAAGGTGTTGAATTTGGCCAGGCTCTTTTCATTATTGGCTAATTCAAGAGTTATAAAGGTTATCTGATGTTTGAAAAGATCCTCATCGCCAACCGTGGCGAAATTGCTCTACGTATTCAAAGAGCCTGTCGTGAGATGGGCATCAAAACTGTGGTGGTTTTCTCCGAAGCTGATCGTGACGCTAAGTACGTTAAATTAGCCGACGAAGCAGTTTGTATTGGTCCAGCTCCATCAGCACTGAGTTACTTGAACATGCCAGCAATTATTTCTGCTGCTGAAGTGACTGATGCCCAAGCAATCCACCCTGGTTATGGCTTCTTATCTGAAAACGCTGACTTTGCTGAACGCGTTGAAAAGTCTGGTTTTGTTTTTATTGGGCCAACAGCTGAATCAATCCGCTTGATGGGCGACAAAGTATCCGCTAAACAAGCCATGATTCGTTCTGGCGTTCCTTGTGTCCCGGGATCAGAAGGCGCACTGCCTGACAATCCAAAAGAAATTATTGCTACAGCTAAGAAGGTTGGCTACCCAGTCATTATTAAAGCTGCAGGCGGTGGCGGTGGTCGTGGTATGCGCGTTGTGCATACTGAAGCTCACCTCATCAATGCTGTGAACATGACTCGTGAAGAAGCAGGTCGTGCATTCGGCAATCCAGAAGTCTATATGGAGAAATTCCTTGAGAATCCTCGTCACGTAGAAATCCAAATTTTGGCCGACACGCATAAGAACGCTGTTTATTTAGGTGAGCGTGATTGCTCAATGCAACGTCGCCATCAAAAGGTAATTGAGGAAGCACCAGCTCCCGGAATTGACCGCCGACTTATTGCCAAGATTGGCGAACGTTGCGCTGAGGCTTGCCGCAAAATTGGTTATCGTGGCGCCGGTACTTTTGAATTCTTGTACGAAAACGATGAGTTCTACTTCATCGAGATGAATACACGCGTTCAAGTTGAACATCCTGTTACAGAACTGATTACTGGTATTGATATTGTTCAGCAGCAAATCCATATTGCTGCTGGCGAAAAACTACCATTCCGCCAAAAAGATATTGAATTCAAGGGCCATGCTATTGAATGTCGTATCAACGCCGAAGATCCAGTGAAATTTATGCCTAGCCCAGGTCGCATTCAATCTTGGCACATGCCAGGAGGCCCTGGTGTTCGTGTTGATTCGCATGCTTATGCCGGTTACTTTGTGCCGCCAACTTATGACTCAATGATTGGCAAGCTCATTACTTACGGCGCGACTCGCGAACAAGCCATTCGTCGTATGCGTATTGCGCTTTCTGAAGCAGCGGTTGAAGGTATTTTGACTAACATTCCATTGCACCGCGAGTTAATGCTTGACCCCAAGTTTGAACAAGGTGGCACAAGCATTCATTACCTAGAGCATAAGCTTGAAGAGCAAGCAGCTTCACGTCGTGGTAACGCTAAGTAATTAGCTCTTTGCATATTTATTAGCGCATCAATGGCATTTCGTGAACTTGTTTTTACAGTCCCTGAGGATCTCGCAGAGAACCTTGGGGATGCTTTAATGGAATTAGGCGCTTTATCTATTTCTGTTAGCGATGCTGCTGCTGATACCGAAGAAGAAAAACCACTTTATGGTGAGCCCGGCTTAACGCCTGAAAAAAATGCCTGGGAACAATCCCAAGTAATTGCTCTATTTGATGAAAATGGTTTAACTGCTGCAGAAATTTCTTTGGCTCTTAGCGAAGAAGGTTTTCAGGTCAACATGCCTTTGGAGCGATCTGTTGAAGAACAAGATTGGGTTCGTTTAACTCAATCTCAATTTGATCCGATCCAAGTTGGCCAACGCCTGTGGGTAGTTCCCTCTTGGCATGATGCCCCTACTGACCCAAATGCAGTTTGTCTTGCAGTTGACCCTGGTTTAGCTTTCGGCACTGGCAGTCACCCAACTACCAAACTTTGCATGCAGTGGTTAGAAGAGCACGCAGACCTTGGTAAAAAAACACTTTTAGATTATGGTTGTGGCTCGGGTATCCTAGCGATTGCTGCCAAACGTTTAGGTTGTGGACCAGCAATCGGCGTTGACATTGACCCTCAAGCAGTCAGCTCAGCTAAAGATAATGCTATTCGCAATGAAGTTTCTGTCGACTTTTATTTACCAGAAGAAGACCCTGCTACTAGCCAACATGATGTTGTAGTAGCAAATATCTTAGCCAACCCATTACAAGTATTAGCCCCAGCTCTTTGTCAGCGTATTGCTCCTGATGGTCATATTGTTCTTTCTGGGATTTTGGCTAGACAAGCTGAAGAAGTGATTGATACATATAAACCATGGCTTGAGCTTCAAGTATGGCGAGAATGTGATGGCTGGGTTTGCCTAACAGGCCAGCTCAAAAAAAAACTCTAAATTCCTCTAAATCACCAAGTCCACGTTGGTTAAAGATTGTTGCAAGTCTCGCGCTCAGCACATTGGTCATTGGACAAATATGCTACCTGGGGCGCGATGCTATCAAACATCTGATTGCAAAAGCTCCGCCTTCCATCCAAATACCAACTGAAAAAGCTTTTAACGCGATGGACCAGGCTATTTGCAAGCTTCTTCCATGCCAGGATAGGGCATTAAGTGATTTTTCAGCTTGGTCTATTGAATTTGCCAATCTAGAAATTACTACGCCAAGTACAAAAAGACAATCTAGTGAGCCAAGTGGCATCCTTAAATTACAAATCAGAAATCAACTCAACACATTTGTCGCATGGCCGGCCATTGTTTTAACGATCACAGACGCCAATGATGTTGTGATTGCTGAAAAAGTTCTTCAAGCTAAAGATTGGTTACCCTCAGAACTCCAAAGCGATGCAATGGCTCTAGATAAAGGCGCCCCTCCTCTATTAGAAGTGAGTAGCAATCTTCCTCTAGCGCTTCCTGATCAAGCTGCTGGCTACAGAGTCAGGCTCAGCTATCTCAACAAAGAATAAATTTAATAACCCATCTACTATCGAAAAGAGATCTTATGTCTAGTTTAATTTGTGGCTCTATCGCTTACGACACCATCATGTCATTTGAGGGTCGATTCCAAGATCAAATCTTGGCTGATCAGATCCACATTCTGAATGTGGCCTTTTTAGTTCCTAGTATGCGACGAGAATTCGGTGGTTGTGCAGGCAATATTGCCTATAACCATAAATTACTAGGTGGCGATCCTATCATCATGGCCACAGTTGGTGGGGATGCGGGCTCATATTTTGATCAACTATCAAAATATGGCATCACAGCAGATCATATTCGTGAAATACCTGAATCTTTTACAGCTCAAGCAATGATCACAACTGACCGGGATAACAATCAAATTACAGCATTCCATCCTGGCGCAATGGGAGAGTCTCACCTCAATCAAGTATCTGAAGTTGTTAAGCATCGCCAAGCGAAACAATTAAGCCAACCAAAAATTGCCATTGTTGCGCCAGATGGTCGTCAAGGCATGATTGAACACTGCCAACAACTAACGGATGCGAAGATTCCATTCATTTTCGATCCAGGTCAAGGCTTGCCAATGTTTGATGGTAAAGATTTACTTGGCTTTATTGAGCAAGCAACTTATGTTGCGGTCAATGATTACGAAGGCGAAATGCTCTCACAAAGAACTGGCCTTTCGCTTCCTCAGATTGCAGAACGAGTTGAAGCTTTAATTGTGACCAAGGGTGCTCAAGGCGCAGAAATTCATAGTAAAGGTCAAAAATTTGATATTCCAGTAGTACCAGTTGAAAAAGCCATAGATCCAACAGGATGTGGTGATGCCTTTAGGGGTGGCCTATTATTTGGTTTGGAACAAAATTTTGACTGGGAAACTACGGGTCGATTAGCAAGCTTGATGGGATCCATCAAAATTGCAAGTCAAGGTCCTCAAAATCACCAACCTAGCCAAGAAGAAATCAAAGCTCATTTCAAAAAAGCTTTTGCATACAGCTACTAAGCTCTTAGCAAGACCTCTCAGAATCTTTCAAGAATAAAAAACCCGCTAAGGCAACTAAGCTCTAGCGGGTTTGATTCCCTTCAGGAATCAGTCCCTAATTAGATTAAGGACGTGAACCTGTTGGGAAAGGCCAAGCAGCGGCTGGATTTAATACTGTCTTTGCTGATGAAGCAGAGGCAGCTTTAACCGCTGGCTTTTTTGCTGCTGGTTTTTTAGCAGCAGGCTTACTTACTTTTTTTTTACTACTTTTTTAGCAGCTTTTTTAGCAGCAGGCTTCTTAGCAGCTACTTTTTTAGCAGCAGGCTTCTTAGCAGCAGGCTTCTTAGCAGCAGCTTTTTTAGCAGCAGGCTTCTTAGCAGCTACTTTTTTAGCAGCAGGCTTCTTAGCAGCAGGCTTCTTAGCAGCTACTTTTTTAGCAGCAGGCTTCTTAGCAGCTACTTTTTTAGCAGCTGGTTTCTTAGCAGCTACTTTTTTAGCAGCTGGTTTCTTTGCAGCAGGTTTTTTCTTGGCAGTTGCCATATTAAACTCCTTCACGTGAGAGTGATTTACTAATACTACTGATTAAAGAAACCCGACCACACCAATTTCGTGTGAGCGAGCCATTCATCGGCGCGCCACTCACTACACGTCGCACGCTAATGAATCTTGGAAAAAAAGCCGTGACCCCAGAAGGTGACGGCTTTTTAAATAAGTTAGAAGAATGTTTAGAACTATCAAAAGAAATAGATGGCAACTCACTCTGATGATTCAGAGTTTTCGGTTTTAATCCGTCTTGTTGGCTACTACCTATCAACAGTTTTTTCTCCTAGAGTTTTACAACTTTCGTGATAGTACAACTTAAGAGATGCGTTGTCATTAATTATTTTTAAAAAAATTACTCCCAGTTCAACGCACCACCAGTTTGATATTCAATAACGCGTGTCTCAAAGAAGTTTCTTTCCTTCTTCAAGTCGATCATTTCACTCATCCATGGGAAAGGATTTTCTTCATTCGGGAACATTGCTTCCAAACCAATTTGCATGCAACGGCGATTGCAAATGTAGCGCAGATATCCTTTGAACATTGGTGCGTTCAAACCTAGAACCCCTCTAGGCATGGTGTCTTCAGCGTATCTGTACTCCAATTCAACTGCTTGTTCAAACAACCCACGCAACTCTTCTTTGAATTCGGCCGTCCATAAATGTGGGTTCTCAAGTTTGATCTGATTGATCATGTCGATACCGAAATTGCAGTGCAATGATTCATCACGCAAAATATACTGGTACTGCTCAGCAGCACCTGTCATTTTATTTTGACGACCCATCGCTAAAATTTGCGTAAAACCAACATAGAAGAACAAACCTTCCATGATGCAAGCAAAAACGATCAATGAACGAAGCAATTTCTGATCACTCTCTGGAGTGCCGGTTTTGAATGATGGATCAGTCAAAACGTCGATAAATGGAATCAAAAACTCATCTTTGGCACGAATTGAAGGTACTTCGTGATACGCATTGAAGATTTCAGCCTGGTTAAGACCCAAAGATTCCACAATGTATTGGTAAGCATGAGTATGAATAGCCTCTTCAAATGCTTGACGCAACAAATACTGACGACATTCAGGTGCTGTAATCTGACGATAAGTACCCAAAACAATATTATTTGCAGCCAAAGAATCGGCTGTCACAAAGAACCCTAAGTTACGCATAATGATGCGACGCTCATCTTCAGTTAGACCATTAGGGTCTTTCCAAAGTGCAATATCGCGAGTCATGTTGATCTCTTGAGGCATCCAGTGGTTAGCACAACCAGATAAATACTTTTCCCAAGCCCACTTATATTTAAATGGCACCAATTGGTTCACGTCTGTAGAACCATTAATGATTCTCTTGTCCGCCACGTTGACTCGACGTGCAGCAGCATCTTCAGGATTAATTGTCGCTGAAGGTGCTGATGCTGATGCTGTTGGTAGCGGCATCGGGCGGTTAGGTAATAAATTGCTTTCAACAGCAGCACTCGGTGTTACCACCGGTGCGGCTTGATTAAGCGCTACTGCTGCAGGGGTTTCTTCTTCCCAAGTCAACATAATGTCTTCTCCAATTATTTTAATAACTACTTATTCTTTAACTACTAATATACGACTTATTGGCAAGCTTCGCACTCGTCAAAGCCAGCATCGCCTGGACGCATAGTACAAACTGGACCATCAGCTTCTGCTGCTGCAGCTGCCGCAGCAGCTAAAGTTGGATCTCCATTTGAAACAGCGTTCAATGAACCGCCCTTCACTGTTGATTTCTCAACGTGTGTCGCTGAAATCGTGCGCAAGTAATATGTTGTTTTTAGGCCACGTAACCAAGCCAACTTGTACGTGTCATCCAATTTCTTACCTGATGCACCGGCCATATAAATATTCAGTGATTGCGCTTGATCGATCCATTTTTGACGACGTGAGGCAGCTTCCACCAACCATTGAGGCTCAACTTCAAAGGCTGTTGCATATAATTCACGTAAATCTTGTGGAATACGGTCGATTTTTGACAAAGAGCCGTCAAAGTACTTCAAGTCAGCAATCATGACTTCATCCCAAAGACCGCGAGCCTTCAAATCACGAACTAAATAGTCATTCACCACTGTGAACTCACCTGAAAGGTTAGATTTCACAAACAGATTCTGATAAGTTGGCTCAATACAAGCTGAAACACCAATAATATTAGAAATTGTTGCTGTAGGTGCAATCGCTACGCAGTTTGAGTTACGCATACCAAACTGTTTAATGCGATTACGCACCAATGTCCAATCCATCTTAGATGACATATCTACTTCTACATAGCCACCACGTTGCTCAGCCAATAGTTTTACTGAATCTTGCGGAAGAATGCCGCGATCCCACAATGAGCCCTTGTAAGTCTGGTATGTGCCACGCTCTTCAGCCAACTCTGTTGATGCTAGGTAAGCGTAGTAACAAACTGCTTCCATTGACTCATCGGCAAACTGAACTGCGGCATCACTGGCGTATGGGATACGCAACATATGTAAACAATCCTGGAAGCCCATGATACCCATACCAACTGGACGGTGCTTTAAGTTTGAATTACGAGCTTTAGCTACAGCGTAATAGTTAATATCAATCACGTTATCCAACATGCGCATGGCTGTACGAATCGTTCTTTGTAACTTTTCGTGATCAAGTACCAATTGGCCATTAGCATCTGTCTTCAAATGAACTGCTAAGTTCACTGAACCCAAGTTACAAACAGCAATTTCTGACTCATTCGTGTTCAAAGTGATTTCTGTACACAAGTTTGATGAGTGAACAACGCCAACGTGTTGTTGTGGGCTGCGAACGTTACAAGGATCTTTAAAAGTGATCCATGGGTGACCAGTCTCAAACAACATGCCCAGCATCTTGCGCCACATATCTAGTGCATTAACTTTCTTAAATGGCTTTAATTCACCATTTGCCGCTTTTTGCTCATAAGCCAAATAAGCTTTTTCGAAGTCAGCACCAAACTTGTCATGTAAATCTGGGCAAGTTGAAGGCGTAAATAGAGTCCAATCACCTTTTTCCATCACACGCTTCATGAATAGGTCAGGAATCCAGTTCGCTGTATTCATGTCGTGAGTACGACGGCGATCATCGCCCGTATTCTTGCGCAACTCTAAGAATTCCTCTACGTCTAAGTGCCAAGTTTCCAAATAAGCACAAACTGCACCCTTACGCTTACCGCCTTGGTTTACCGCAACCGCTGTGTCATTAACCACCTTCAAGAAGGGCACAACACCTTGAGATTTACCATTTGTACCCTTGATATGACTACCCAAAGCACGAACACTGGTCCAATCATTACCTAAACCACCGGCAAACTTAGATAACAAAGCGTTTTCTTTCAAACCTTCGTAGATACCATCTAAATCATCTGGAATTGTTGTGAGGTAGCAGCTAGACAACTGTGAACGTAATGTTGCAGAGTTGAATAATGTTGGCGTGCTGGACATGAAATCGAACGTTGATAGGATTTCATAAAACTGAATTGCGCGCTCTTCACGGTTAACTTCATTCAAGGCCAATCCCATCGCTACACGCATGAAAAATGCTTGTGGCATTTCAATGCGGTGATCTTCAATATGCAAGAAATAGCGGTCATACAAAGTTTGTAAGCCTAAATAATTGAACTGTAGATCACGGTCAGCTTTTAGTGCGGCGCCCAACTTAGCCATATCAAAAGTCAATAACTTCTGATCTAGCAACTCTGCATCAACACCTTGTTTGATGAATTGTGGGAAGTAGCTGATGTATTCAGCAGCCATTGCACCTTGCGGCACTTCGCGACCCAAGATCTCTTTACGAATCGTGTGCATCAAGATACGAGCAGTTACTTGACTATATGCAGGATCTTTTTCGATCAAAGTGCGTGAAGCCAAAATTGCTGAATCGTAAACCTGTGCCATAGGCACGCCTTCGTACAAATTCTTGATAGTTTCAGTAATGATTGGTTCAGCATTTACAGCATTGCCTAAACCTTCACAAGCTGCCTGAATCACCATCTGTAAAGCAGCCATATCCAATGGTTTAACCACACCATTGTCATTAACATTCAAACCTGGGTGATTAACCAACGGAGCGACTGGAGTTGCTGCTACTTGCGCGGCACGCTCTTGATTGCGCTTTTCACGATATAGAACATAAGCACGAGCAACGTTGTGCTCGCCACTACGCATCAAAGCCAATTCAACTTGGTCTTGAATATCTTCAATATGGAATGTGCCACCGTTTGGACGGCTACGTAATAAAGCGCGAACCACTACTTGCGTTAACTGCTCTACTTGCTCACGTACACGTGCTGATGCAGCACCTTGTCCACCATTCACAGCCAAGAATGCTTTTGTAACAGCAATTGCAATTTTTGATGGCTCAAAGGCCACTACTGAACCATTACGACGAATAATTTTGTAATCAGATAACTGTGTGGCTTGTGCGCCACCCACGCCACCAGCAATAAATCCCTCTGATGGTTGTTGATTAACTTGACCAGTTGGTTGGCCAGCAAAAGGGCTTGTTGATTGGCCTGTTGCTTGCGGATCTGCGTAGGTCATAGGACTCCTATCTCTCTTATATATATGTATTAATTAGGTAAAACAGACAATTTTGATTATTTTTCAATGGCTATTCGCTGCAGGTAACACTACATTTAGTGTTTTGCTTGCGACAACGTTACTAAGTATAGGGTATTTGCTATGGATTTGATAAGCATTATTTTCAAAAAAATACCTATCGAAATCCCTAATTTGACCGTCATTTCACTTATTTTTCGCACTAATTTGGGGCTTTAAAAATGAATAATGAGGTTTGTGAGCGCTCACAAACCTCATTAGCTTGGACTGCTGAAAATGTTTATACGCGCTTATTTAAGCCGTAAGGAAGTTGTCTCTCAGGAATGCCCGCTAATTGGGAAAAATATGGCCAGTCAAAGTGAATTCCTGGGTCTTTTTTTCTTCCTGGAGCCACATCACTATGTCCAGCATAAGCTGAAATTGGATAAGTTTTCTTTAAAACTGTGACCAAATCCTTCAACGCTACATATTGGGCTGGTTGAAATGGTAAATCTTCAGTTCCCTCCAACTCGATGCCAATTGAAAAATCATTGCAGCGCTCTCTTCCGAAAAAATCAGAAGCACCAGCATGCCAAGCTCGGTGCAAAGTAGAAACAAATTGTTGAACTGCTCCATCGCGCTTAATCAAGAAATGACTGGAAACCTGTTGTTCAGCAATTTCAGCAAAATAGGGATGCGCGTGGGGGTCTAATTTATTTTGAAAAAAATCAGCGACATAATTTCCACCAAACTGCCCTGGCGGCAAACTGATGTGGTGAATCAACACCAACTCAATAGGCATGCCTGATGGGCGCTCATCATAATTAGGAGACTTAGCCCACTCAGCTATTCCCCACCACCCCTTAGGATCAATTGCTCGCTGATGCTCTAGAGAACAATAAACACCAACACCTTCATCCGCTGGAAACCTCAAACCACAACAAGGACATTGCTGCATCGCTTTAGGTTGTGACGAAGAAGCCTTTGATGGATTCAGTGGTGATTCTTTTTTAGGGGATGGTTTAGCCGGCTTGGCGCTAGATCGACCATTTTGTTCGATTTGTGCGTAGCGCCACCACATAATGAGGCCAGTCATGATGAGGATGAAGAGTAACCATTTCATCTTTGAAGCAACACTTCTAAGACAAAACGACTACCCACATACGCAAGTAACAAAACAAGGAAAGATCCCAGAACCCAACGAATTGCCGTCAAGCCACGTAAACCAATTCGCCAACGAGCAATCAACAAAGCAGCAAACATAAACCAAGACAAGATGCCGAATACTGTTTTGTGATCCCAAAAAAGCGCGCGACCAAATAAAGTCTGGCTAAAAAATAGTCCAGAAAAAACAGTTAAGGTTAATAAAGTAAAGCCAACAACAATGATCCTGAAAAGAATATGTTCCATACTCATCAAGGAAGGCAAGCGTTGACCCCATTTAGCAAAAAAACTATTGGCTTTGTCATGAGTTGGCATATGTAAATGTCGATCCTGCCAGTGCATCAAGATCGCGTGGAGTGCCGCCAGACTTAATAAACCATAAGCAATATTTGCCACAATAAAATGAGACCTAAACCAGGGGTCATGTATCGCTCTTGCAGACAGAACATAGCCCGGGAAAATCACAGGTAATAGACTACAAATACCAGCAGCAAAAAGAACCATCGCTCTTAGGCCACGCACAGGTAAATACCAGCTCTCAAACCAGAAAAATGTAACTCCAATCCAAGACATCATGGAAAGGGCTTGCGCAAATCCAAATATAAAACCCTCAGAGGTAAAGATTGATTCGTGAAGAATCAATCCATGCAATAGCAAAAGAGGCAATAAAAGCCACTGAGATATAGGTAAAACGCGCAAAGACTCCTGATTCTCCTCAGAATTCTGGGCATAAACCCGGATTTCTTTCCAAAAAAATAAGAAATATAAAGCGCTGGGTAACCATGCGAGGCTGGGGTGACCTAAAATATTCATATCTATAGTTTAATGCTCATATGTTCCAGAATCTAACAGATCGTTTAAGTCGTGTGGTGAAAACCATGCGAGGTCAGGCCAGACTGACCGAAGAAAACACCGCAGAAATGCTGCGCGAAGTTCGTTTAGCCCTTTTAGAGGCTGACGTTGCGCTGCCTGTTGTCAAAGAATTAATCGCCAATATCAAAGCCAAGGCCCTTGGCGAAGAAGTCATTGGCAGTTTAAGTCCTGGTCAAGCTTTAGTAGGCGTGGTTCAAAAAGAACTTACTGCCATCATGGGGGATCCTCGCGCTGGCCAACTTAACCTAGCAGCTCAACCGCCCGCAGTTATTTTGATGGCCGGCCTTCAAGGTGCAGGTAAAACAACTTCAGTAGGCAAATTATCAAAATGGCTTAAAGATACTCAAAAGAAAAAAGTATTGACTGTTTCTTGTGACGTTTATCGACCAGCAGCGATTGCACAATTACAAACTGTCAGTGAACAAGCTGGCGCAGATTTTTTCCCAAGCAATGAAAATCAAAAACCTGCTGACATTGCTAGAGATGCACTTGATTGGGCAAAACGCCACTATCACGATGTCTTAATCATCGACACGGCTGGTCGCTTGGGTATTGATCAAGCGATGATGCAAGAGATCAGTGAGCTTCACAGCCTGGTGAATCCGATTGAAACTTTGTTTGTAGTTGACGCCATGCTGGGACAAGATGCCATCAACACTGCCAAAGCTTTCCATGAAACATTACCTTTAACTGGTGTCATCCTCACTAAGTTAGATGGCGATGCGCGTGGCGGTGCAGCTTTATCTGTGCAACACATCACAGGCGTACCCATTAAGTTTGCCGGTGTTGCTGAGAAGCTAGACGGTCTAGAACCTTTTGACGCAGAAAGAATGGCCAGCCGCATTTTGGGCATGGGCGATATTCTGGCCTTAGTCGAGCAAGCTCAAAAGTCTGTTGATATCGAACAAGCCCAAAAACTGGCTGAAAAACTAAAAAAGGGTGGTTTTGATCTGAATGACTTCAGAATGCAAATCACTCAGATGAGACAAATGGGTGGCCTAGGTAATTTAATTGACAAGCTTCCCGCTCAATTTGCCCAAGCAGCAGCTAAGCAAGACATGGGCGTTGCTGATAAACAAATTCGCCGCACGCAAGGCATCATTGACAGCATGACGCCACAAGAAAGAATCAAGCCTGAACTTCTTAAAGCTAGCCGCAAGCGACGTATTGCAGCGGGCGCAGGGGTTCAGGTTCAAGAAGTGAATCGTGTTCTTGCTCAGTTTGAACAAATGCAAAGCATGATGAAACAATTTAAAGGTGGGAAGATGGCAAAAATGCTCGGCGGGATGGCTGCCAAGGGCATGGGGAATATGTTCAGACGCTAAACATCATTTCATTTTTCAACAAGTAAAATTAAAAAAGGCCGGTCAATTTATCATTGACTGGCCTTTTTGTTTAGCTGTACTGAATTAATGCGCAAGCTTTGCTTGAATAGCCACCATGACTTTCGATGCAACTTCAGCAACAGCTACCTGAGTAGCTTCTGTATCAGTTCTTGCTTGAAATTCAAGTTGACCCTCTTTAAGACCACGCTCACCAATAACAACTCTATAAGGCACACCAATTAATTCCCAATCTGCAAACATAGCACCAGGACGCTCACCACGATCATCTAGGATCACTTCAATACCAGCAGCCATAAGTTCTGCATACAAACGATCAGAGGCCTCACGCACCATCTCTGAACGGTCATAACCCATCGGACAAAGCACTACTTGGAATGGGGCAATTGAAACCGGCCACACAATGCCACGATCATCAAAGCATTGCTCAATTGCAGCGCCCAAAAGTCTTGTCACGCCGATCCCATAACAACCCATGACCATCGGTTGAGATTGCCCTTTTTCATCAAGATAAACAGCATTCATTGATTCAGAATAACGAGTACCTAACTGGAACACGTGGCCAACCTCAATACCACGACAAATATCTAAGGTGCCTTTGCCGTCAGGCGATACATCACCCGACAGAACATTACGTAAATCTGCAACGATAGGCTCAGGTAGATCACGCCCCCAGTTAACCCCTGTTAAGTGGAAACCCGCTTGATTAGCGCCACATACAAAATCATTCATATTGGCAACGGTTCTATCTGCAACAATTGTTAATGGTTTTTTAGTTTTTACTGGGCCCAAATAACCTGGCGGCGTTCCGAAGTAATCAATGATCTCTGCTTCAGTGGCAAATCTAAAATCAGTGAGGCCAGGCACTTTGCTAGCCTTTACTTCATTCAATTCATGATCACCACGCACTAATAATAAAAATAGTTGCGTACCTGATTCATTATCAACAGCTAAAACAATTGATTTAACTGTTTTGTCTAAAGGCAATTTCAAGAACTGAGCCAAATCTTCACACTTGCTTTGCCCAGGCGTTGCTACAGAAACAATCTCTTGTGAGGGGGTGCCGCGGGTGGCGATTAAAGACATAGCTTCAGCTGTTTCAATATTGGCTGCGTAATCAGAGCTTGGACAATAAGCAATCGCATCTTCACCTGTATCAGCAATCACATGAAATTCTTGGCTACCAGTTCCACCAATAGCACCGTTATCTGCATTCACCGCACGAAAGTTAAGGCCTAAGCGCGAAAAAATGCGTTGATAGGCATCAAACATCTTGGCATAAGACTGCTTCATACCATCAACATCACGGTCAAAGGAATAAGCATCTTTCATGCAAAATTCACGACCACGCATAATGCCAAAACGAGGACGACGCTCATCGCGGAATTTTGTTTGAATTTGATAAAAATTCACGGGAAGTTGTTTGTAGCTCTTAATTTCATTGCGAGCGATATCAGTAACAACCTCTTCTGAAGTTGGCTGAATCAAGAAATCTCGATCATGTCGGTCTTTAATACGAAGCAATTCTGGTCCCATCTTGTCCCAACGACCAGTTTCTTGCCATAACTCAGCAGGCTGAACCACAGGCATCAATAGCTCAACGGCGCCTGCTTTATCCATTTCCTCACGAATAATTCCCTCAACCTTACGAATCACTTTGAGGCCCATAGGCATGTAGTTATAGATACCGGCACCTAATTTTCGGATCATGCCAGCCCTCATCATGAGCTTATGGGAGACGATTTCAGCGTCTGCAGGAGCTTCTTTAAGGGTTCTAATAAAAAATTGAGATGCTTTCATGGTTTACTTTATTAAAAAATGGATGGGCTATAGCTATAATCAATTTATTGATTTTAAAGGATTAAGGGATTAAGGGCGCGAATATGCTCGACAGAGAAGGGTATAGACCCAACGTCGGCATCGTTCTCATCAATCAACGCAACGAAGTGTTTTGGGGTAAGCGTGTTGGTCAGCATTCCTGGCAGTTCCCTCAGGGAGGGATTCAACATGGCGAAAACCCAGAGCAAGCGATGTATCGCGAGTTGCATGAAGAGATCGGTCTAGAGCCGCAACATGTCCAAATTATTGGACGAACACGCGAATGGCTGCGTTATGACGTGCCAGCTGAATTCTTGCGCCGCTCTAACGCATCACAGTCTAATCGGCGCTCATCTCGCCAGAGTTATCGCGGTCAAAAACAAATTTGGTTTTTACTTCGTATGGTCGGCAGAGATAGCGATGTCTGCTTAAGGGCAACAGAGCATCCAGAATTTGATGCTTGGCGCTGGAGTCCTTATTGGATCCCTCTGGATGTTGTTATTGACTTTAAGCGCGAAGTTTATGAATTAGCTTTATCCGAATTGGCTCGCTTTATTTCGAGAGGCCCTCGTATGATGATGATGCCTTGGGGCTCACCTCTTGATATAGCGAAACATATGTATCCCGAAAACAAATCAACTTCAACAGATTCTTCCGAGGAGCAGTCTTGACATATACCTCCATCCTTAAGGGATTGGTTTGCACATTAACCGCGATCAGCTTCTCCTCACATGCTCAATATAAAACTGTAGATCCGGCAGATGAAAATGATATTGATGCGCCCCGTTTTTGGAATGAAATTGAAGTCACCATACCTAGCGCGCCACCTTCAAAAAACTTAAAGCCATTTTTTGTATCGATCAACACAGCCCTAACATTCGCAATTGATGCTGACTCATTAGCACTTGGACAAGATGATGTTCATCGCTATATTTTGGTCATTACCAGTCCCAGTGGCGCAAAACAAATTAGTTACGAGGGTATTCGTTGCGAAAAATATGAGTGGCGCATGTATGGCACTCTAACAAGTGATGAGCAATGGCGAAAAAATCCAACCAGCAAGTGGCAATTAATCATGCCCAATAATTACAACCGCTATCACGCTGCTTTAGTTAAAGATGCTTTTTGCGAAAACAACACTCCACGCAGAAACATAAATGAAATTGTCCAACTGCTAAAACCTTAAGCGGGTTGTATTAAGTCGCTGACTATTGGGAAACCAGTTGTGAGCCAATCAACTCACCCTTTGCAAGACGAACTAAAACGTTCGACTCTAAACCAGAGGCAATCACGGTATGAGCACCAGATTGTTTTGCTAACTTAGCAGCTAGCACTTTGGTCAGCATACCGCCCTTACCAATTGAACTCCCTGCACCACCTGCCATTAACTCTAATTGAGCATCCCCTGCATGGGCTTCTTGTATCAAAGTTGCATCTGGATTTTTGCGGGGATCGGCGTTATATAAACCATCTTGGTCAGTCAAAATAACGAGAGCATCTGCTTCAATTAAATTTGTTACCAACGCCCCTAAAGTATCGTTATCACCAAATTTAATTTCATCGGTGACAACCGTGTCATTTTCATTAATGATGGGTACTACACCGTGTTTTAAAAGCGTCAACAAAGTCATGCGAGCATTTTGGTAACGCTGCTCATCAGCCAAGTCAGCATTTGTTAATAAAACTTGAGCTGTACGTATACCGTATTTAGCAAAGCAAGTTTCATAAACTTGTACAAGCCCCATTTGCCCTACAGCAGCCGCAGCTTGCAACTCGTGGATATCTGTTGGGCGCTTAGTCCAAGCTAGGCGCTGCATACCCTCTGCAATTGCACCTGAGCTCACCATCACAACTTGTTTACCCATGGAGCGGAGTTCAGCCATTTGAGCAGCCCAACGACCGATTGCTTCATGATCTAAACCTTGACCATGGTTAGTAACCAATGTTGAACCTACTTTAACAACGATGCAATGAGCATCTTGAATAGCTCTGACCACCCTCATACCCCTTATCAGTCGTTAGGCTCATCGCCTAGCTGCTCACCATGAAAACGCACATCAGCTTCGTGCTCTTCAACATCATCACGCTCTTTACGTTTTTCATCCAAATCTTTTTGAATGGCATAACAAAGCTGCTGACAACCTTCGCCAGTTAATGCAGAGATCTCAAATACTGGACCCTTCCAACCATAAGCTTTAATAAAGCTTTTGATACGTTCAGCTCTATCTTCTTCAGAAATCATGTCAACTTTGTTTAGAACTAACCAACGTGGCTTGTCATACAAAGATGCATCATATTTTTTTAGCTCATTAACGATAGCTTTTGCTTCAGCAACAATATCAACATTCTCATCAAATGGTGCCATGTCGACCAAGTGCAACAATAAATTCGTGCGTTGCAAATGTCTTAAGAAGCGATGCCCCAAACCAGCACCCTCTGCTGCACCCTCAATCAAACCAGGAATATCAGCAATCACAAAACTGCGCTCTACCCCAACACGAACCACACCTAAATTAGGATGTAAGGTTGTAAATGGATAGTCTGCAATTTTTGGACGTGCATTAGAGACTGATGTAATCAATGTTGATTTACCTGCATTAGGCATTCCTAATAAACCAACATCAGCCAATACTTTGAGCTCTAAACGTAACTTATGCTCTTCACCAGGCAAACCGGTGGTCTTTTGTCTAGGCGCACGATTGGTACTACTTTTAAAGTGCAAATTACCCCAACCACCAGCGCCGCCCTTAGCCAAACATAAACGTTGACCATGGAACGTTAAGTCAGCAATGACTTCTTCTGTATCCATATCATGAATAATTGTTCCAACCGGCATGCGTAACTCAATATCTTCACCAGCCTTACCGTAACAATCAGCACCACGTCCAGACTCACCGTTTTGAGCTAAGTGTTTTTTTGCATATCGATAGTCAACCAGAGTATTGATGTTCCGATCAGCAATAGCGTAAACGCTACCACCGCGACCGCCATCACCGCCATCTGGTCCACCAAATTCAATAAATTTTTCACGACGCATAGAGGCACTGCCAGAACCACCGTGGCCTGCAACTACTTCAATACGCGCTTCATCGATAAATTTCATAAATTCCAATAAAAAAAGGCCTCGCTGTTGGGCGAGGCCTTATGCTGAGTTCTGAATTTTCTTCGTTATCTCAGTTAAGGCTAATTAAGCTGTCGGAAGTACAGAAACGAATGATTTCTTATCTGCACCTTTAACGCCAAATTGAACATGACCGTCTACCAATGCGAACAATGTGTGGTCTTTGCCACAACCAACGTTCACACCTGGGTGAACGCGTGTACCGCGTTGACGAACAATAATGCCGCCTGCATTGATGGCTTGACCGCCATAAACTTTAACGCCTAATCGTTTTGACTCTGAGTCACGGCCGTTACGTGTCGAACCGCCGCCTTTTTTCTGTGCCATTTTCTACTCCGCCTCTGCCTATTAGGCCTTAATGGAATTAATCAAAATCTCAGTAAAGTTCTGACGATGTCCTTGACGCTTTTGGTAGTGCTTGCGTCGACGCATCTTGAAGATCTTTACTTTGTCATGACGACCCTGAGAAATAACAGTGGCTTTAACAGCTGCACCACTCACCAATGGCTCACCAAACTTCAGCGATTCGCCTTCGCCTACGGCGAGAACTTGGTCAAGAGTGATTTCACTGCCTACATCCGCTGGTATCTGTTCTATTTTCAATTTTTCTCCAGCAGCAACCTTATATTGTTTGCCACCGGTTTTTATGACCGCGTACATATTGAAATCTTTCTATAAATCACCACACAACCCTATGTCGTGCAGAGCCATAGATTATAGCCCTAGCTTAATTTCTAGTCAAAAAGTAGAATGGCAACAATCCTCAAGGAACTATTACTAGTTTTTATAATAAAACCTAATTAATTCAATGAGTTAAACTAGATCACATTAGAAATCAGACAATTTTATTAGTTAATGAGCACTAACTTACAATCAATTCTTTATCCAATTTCTGCTGAAATGCTTGGCCTTAATGAGGTTATTGGTAAAAGCTTGAGTTCAGAAGTTGCTCTGATTAATCAAATTTCTGCCTACATTATTGAAGCTGGAGGCAAACGTATTCGTCCAGCTTTGCTACTTTTAACAGCCCAATCAATTGCCAATGGCAAAGAGTTGAAACACCATTTGAGTATGGCTGCTGTTGTTGAGTTTATCCACACAGCCACTTTGCTGCATGATGATGTCGTTGACGAATCTGATTTACGTCGCGGTAGAGCTACAGCCAATGCGGCATTTGGTAATGCTGCCAGTGTTTTAGTGGGTGACTTTTTATATTCCCGCGCTTTTCAAATGATGGTGGCACCTAACGAACTCAAGATTATGCAAATCTTGGCTGATGCAACAAACACGATTGCTGAAGGTGAAGTTTTACAGTTAATGAATATGCATGATCCTGATGTGAATGAAGCACGCTATATGCAAGTGATTCATTACAAAACAGGCAAACTATTTGAAGCATCATGTGCCTTAGGCGCCTTGCTGGCAGCTGGTAGCTCAGAACAGTACCAAGCAGCCGAAGCTTATGGTCGTCATATCGGTACGACATTCCAATTAGTGGATGACATTCTTGATTACACAGCTAGTGCCGAGCAAATGGGTAAAAACGCTGGCGATGATTTAAGAGAAGGTAAACCCACCCTACCTCTTATTTATCTTTTAGATCACGGTACTGCTGAACAAAAGAAATTAGTAAAAAGTGCCATTGAGCAAGCAGAAGAATTACCTGAAGATGTATTTCAACAGGTTTATCAAGCCATCATGGAATCAAAAGCAATTGAATACACCCAAGCTGCTGCTGAACGTGAAGCTCAACTAGCCAAAGATGCTTTAGGATGCTTCCCAAAGAACCCTGCCACGCAAAGCCTGATGGATCTTTGTGATTACTCACTCAAAAGATCAACTTAAGAACAGCACAAGCCGCATTCAATCAGATTGCGTGTTAGAGCATTTAGACAAATATTTAGTCTATTCTCCGCATAAACAAGCTTAAAACCGCATTTTTTGCGGTAAATATTGTTTATTTATAGGAGCTCCCCTATAATCACCGCATGAAATACGGCGATTACACCTATATCTGGCAATTAAGAGATTGGCCTAACTGGCAGATCAATACCGCTCAGCTATCACCACTCATCGCTGAAATACATCATGCACGCGGATTTTTATTTGGAAATATTCATCACCTAGGTTTTGATCTTCAAAAGGAAGCATTTTTGGAAATTATTTCTGAAGATGCTCTAAAGACCAGTCAAATTGAAGGTGAGCTTCTTGATCAAGAGGCCGTTAGATCTTTTGTAGCAAAAAAAATCGGCTTAGATATTGGAGCACTCCCAAATACAAATCGGCACATTGATGGTGTTGTTGAGATGATTATTGATGCCACAGAAGCTGGTGCAACGCTTTTAACTAAAGATAAATTATTTAAATGGCACCAAGGCTTATTTCCAAGTAACAGCGTTCTCAATCCAATTGATATCGGGACATGGCGACGTGATACTAAGGGGCCAATGCAAGTGATATCAGGGGCAATTGGTAAAGAAAAAATTCACTATCAAGCTCCTCCTGCTGATTTAATTGAACAAGAGATTGATCAATTTATTGCCTGGTTCAATCAAGAGTCCTGGTTAGACCCCCTCATCAAGGCAGGAATAGCTCATTTATGGTTTGTGACAATCCATCCATTTGATGATGGTAACGGACGGATTGCGCGCGCAATTGGGGATATGGCTTTAGCCAAAGCAGAAAAAGTAAATCTTCGCTATTACAGCGTCTCAGCACAAATCCAAAAAGAGAGAAAAACTTATTACGAGCTACTTGAAAAAACTCAAAAAGGATCAATGCACATAGATCAATGGTTGGATTGGTTTTTAAATTGTCTTTTAAGATCGATTCAAGCATCGCAAGTCACCCTGCAAGAAGTTATTAGCAAAGCGAATTTTTGGCAAACGCATGGTGGACAAGCCCTAAATCAACGACAGATAAAAATGATCAACAAATTAATAGACGGCTTTGAGGGTCATCTGACTAGCAGCAAATGGGCAACCATCAACAAGTGCTCACCGGACACAGCTCTTCGAGATATTCAAGAGCTGATTAGCTTGAATATCCTGAGGAAAAAAAATGCTGGTGGCCGAAGTACAGCTTACGAATTAATGATTAGCTAGTGATAGCCCCCACTATTGAGCTATCAAAAAACGTTGCTTAGCAGCTGTTTTAAATTCTAAAAACTGATTCTCATAGAGCTCTTCAAAAGCTTCTTTTGAAATATCAGTCAATGATGCATCGAGCAATAAGTGCCCATTCTTGACAAAGAGCCCTCGGTCAAAAAATTGAAGCGCTTGATTAACATCATGCAAAACAGCCATGACCGTGATGCCTCTCTCAGTAGCAAATTGATCTAAGTTTTTTAATAAGGTTATTTGCAAATAAGGGTCTAGTGCAGCAAATGGCTCGTCAAGCAAAAGTAATCCATCTTTAACATCCCACAATTGGGCGAATACTCGCGCCATTTGCACTCTAGCTTGCTCACCACCGGATAAAACTTGATATGAGACATGAGTTAGATGTGAAGCATTTGATAAGCGCAAACACTGTTCGGTAATTGAGTTTGTATGAGTTTGATCAATCCTTGATACCCGACCTAAATTGACTATTAAGTTGACTGACAAATCTAAATTCATAGCGACACATTGAGGCAACACGGCACGATGCTGACTCAACTCTCGAGCAGACCATTTAGAAAGATCTGCTCCATGAAAGTAAATCGATCCTTGATTCGGATATAAATCTCTTGCAAGCAGTTTCAATAAACTGCTTTTCCCAGATCCACTCGGACCCATAATCGCAATTCGCTCACCTTTATGGATACTTAATTGAGATACATCTACCGCCAACTTGGATCCGTGACACCAAAACTTTTTTAGGTTTTCTACATTTAAAAAAGAGTTACTCATTTAACGCGGTCGCCCTTTTCTTTACCAAATATAAAAAATACGGCGCTCCAATCAAGGATGTAAAAATACCGACAGGCATTTCTGCGGGAAGCGCAACCGTTCTAGCTAGAGTATCAGCAACTAATAAGAGTAAACCTCCTAAAAACATCGAAAAAATTAAGACATACCGTTGATCACCCCCCACCATCATTCGAACCATTTGAGGCGCCACTAGACTGATAAATCCAATCATGCCGCAACTTGCTACACAGACACCACATAACAAGGCAATGCAGATAATCATTCTTACCTGTAATTTCTTGAGATTAACTCCAAGATGCTGAGCAATATCTTCACCCAGATTTAAGGCATTAATTGACTGATACAGCGGATAAATCAGCGCAACAACTCCGATCAATACAGTGCCAACCCAAAAAGGATATTGCTGATCGGCAGATGCCACAGATCCCAAAGTCCAAAACATAAAGTCTCTTAACTGCTCATCATCAGACAGATAAATACATACACCAACCAGCGCAGATGAAAATGCATTAAATGCTATTCCACAAAGTAATAAATTTGGAATGGAGGCAAAAGATATTCTGCGAGAGACGAACAATAGTATGTAACAACTACTTAAGGCGCCTAAGAAAGCAGTTAAAGGTATGACATACGAACGCCAACCATTCATGGTTGGCACCTCAAAATAATCACTCAGCCACATCACTAGCCAATCTTGCATCACTATGCTAAGAGCCACAGCCAGTGCTGCGCCACTAGAAACTCCCAGTAATGCAGGATCTGCCAATGGATTTCTAAAAAATGCCTGAGCAATAGCCCCTGCAAGCCCCAAACTTGCTCCCACCAAGATGGCCAGTAAAGCTCTAGGCACCCGAATATCCCAAAGAATGGCCGACTCTTGCCAAGCATCAAATGGTACTGGAATAGGCCCTATAAAAATCGCACCTATAAAACAAAGCAATAATCCCAAAATGCTCATGAACCAGACATAGGGAGTTGGCCAATAAGGGGGGTTCAAATTACGCAAAGAATGACTTTCTCAATTGACCAATTGTTAATGGCAACCTAGGCCCAAAGCCCAGCAATTGATTAGCGTCCATGACTACGATTCGATTGTTTTTTATCGCAGTGATGTGAGCCATTGATGGATCGTTCAGTAAAGATCTAGGGCCGCGGAGAAACTTTTCTGATTGCGATGTCATTAAAAGAATATCTGGATTACTCTGTATAAAAGCCTCTTTATTGAGAGTTTTGTAACCCCGTATTTGATCCATTGCATTCTTGCCGCCAGCGTATTCAATCATTGCATGTGCGGCAGTATTCAAACCTCCTACTACCACTTGAGAACTTTGATGAGACAAGATAAAAAGAACTCTTGGCACACCAGCTTTTTTTGATAAATTCTGGTCTGCATCAAGTGGACTTAACTCTTTAAAAGCATTTACCTCATTCATCTCTTGCTGTAAGCGTTTAATTAATTGAAAACCACCGACATTTTTTCCAAAAAGATCAGCAATGAAATGAACATGTTGAATCAAGCCTTCAAAACTTGATGTTGTATTCACGCGTTCAAGTTGAACGCCTTTATATTTTTTAATATTCTCAAGGACATGAGCCGGTCCAGCCATATCAGTACTTAGAACATGTGTTGGGCGAAGCGATAAAACACCCTCAAGTGACAGAGCTCTTGCATAGCCAACATTGGGTAGATGATTAATTGATTGTGGATAGTTAGAGCTTGTATCAATGCCCACCAAATAGGGACACAATCCAAGCTCATGGATTATTTCAGTATTTGCACCACCTATTGAAACGATACGAGGGTTACCAAGTGGCACATTTGCACATAGGCTTCTACTGGCCCCAACCCCCAATATCATCAGACTGATTTTTTGACAAAACTGTCTTTTATTCAAAGTATTCATCAAAAGTCATACCTCATTCCAAGTGATAGATTTCTACCTGGTGCTGTATATGCATCAATCACAGCTGATGACGCTTCTAAACCACGAACATCTGACCAACGCCAATACTTTTTATTAAATAAGTTATGAATACCAGCATTAAATGAAAGATCTTTGATAGGTCGCCACTGCGCTTGAAGATTGACAAGTGAATATCCAGGAGCAACGTATTGAGTTACCTGCCTTCTTGACTTCATGTCGGTCACAGTGCCGACATCATTAGGTTTTTTAGCCCAGGTGTAGATCCAATGAGCTGTCACATCCCACTGAGATTCTTTATAAGCAATGCCCAATGCAACGCGCATCGGTTGAATAGTATCTAAGGCTGATCTAGCACCAACTACTGTCTCTTTATATCCCCTAGAAGTTACCCATCCACCAGTCATGTGCCAAGCAGAATTAAGATGGGCCTCTCCCCTGACATCTAGACCATGAATTTTTGCTTGAGAGTGGTTGACGTACTGATAAATCAACGGATCACTAGGACGACCACTGCCAGAGATGATCTGCTGCTCAATAAAATTCTTGTAGCGATTGGTATAAGCGGCAAAACTATATCTAAGTGCATGTGACTTTCCTTTAAGACCCCACTCAAAGCTTTGAGATGTTTCTGACTTCAAGTCAGAATTGCCTTGACTCGTATAACCATGCCTTAAATTAGTAAACCCGTTGTTGATTTGATCCTGTGTAGGCGCTCTAAATCCTTTTGACCAACTAAAGTATGGATGAGCACCAGAGTGATATTTCCATATACCAGCAAAGCTTGGTGACCATGCACTATCCTCTAAATCTACCGCTGGCAATGAGTAACCCTGTTGCTTAGATTTAAATGAATACCGATCAAAGCGCACAGCAGGTATCCAACTGTAGTTAGAATTATCTAACTCGAGCTGAGTAAATAACCCTACTTGATTTTTAACAGTCTCAGGAAAATACTTTAGTTGATCGTTGTAATCTCCTGAGCGCTTGACGTCCTGAGAGATAGTTGATTTCTGCCAATCAAGACCGTAGGTCCATTTTTGAGAAAAAAGGCCATCGAAATAATTAACAAATTGTGTTTGAAGACCAGTTGATTTATCTTTAATTAAGTTATTTCTTAATCGCGCAATAGCACCATCCTGAATGGTCAGCTGCTGGGTGCTCGATTGCGGTACCCAGAGCTTTATCTTTGAATGATCTTCAAAGCCAAAGCTAGTCGCAAGAGACTCCAGATCAATGGAAGCACGTTGTCTTTTTACGTGATCCTTCGCATCAAGATCAGCCACCAACATCGTTCTACCACTATATAGCTCTGTATCTCTCTTTTTTTGAAGATCCTCTATGGTTACAAGTGCAGTTTGAGACCCGCTGATGTGATATTTAATCTTACCCAAAAGATAGTTTTGATGATGACTCTCGGGATTAGATTGGGTTCTGGATTCATCTACAGAACCTATTCCACCTTTATTTTTAAGTTCAGCGCCACTTGATGTTGAGCTGATGAGGAGGGTATCTAAGTCATTGCCATATTTAGCAAAGCCAAGTGCCCCAGTATTTGAACGATTAATAGTTCGATGAACACCTTTGACATAACTTGCCGAGTCAGAATTAGGCTGGATTAAATTTTCGAGAGATATAGTTTGAAAATTAATGGCTGCGGCTAAACCGTCACTTCCGTATAAGGTTGAAGCAGGACCTCTGAGTACTTCCACCTGACCAATACCCTCCATTTCTAAATAATCAACACGCCCAGTTGATGCGGCAGAGTAATTAAAAGCATGTGGCAATGGAATGCCATCAACCATTAAAAGAACTTGATTACCTTCTAAACCACGTACATTGATACTTTCTTGACCAGTTCGACCAGTACCGCTGGATATGCCAAATTTAGAGCTTTGCGCTCTAACCTCGACATCCAATTCATCATTAAATAATTCTTTTACATCTCGGCTATTTCTTCTTTTTATTTCTTCGTAATCAATAAGGCTGACCGAATGCGGGGTCTCTGATACAACACGGTCGCCTTTTGATGCAATAACAGATATCGGATCTAAGTTTTTTAAGTTGGCATATTCAGCCACATAGCCGTGAGCTGCGGCCCACGACATGGGCATCAAGCCCCAAGCGGCCAATAGCGCTTGGTTTATTGTTTTCTTGTTAAACACGTTCGCCTCTCAAACAAATACACTGGCTGGCGAATATGTGGAAGCTGGCTTGTGTGAAAAAATGCTTAATTAAGCACTGATGAAAACTTTATCATAGATGAGAACTATTCTCATTAAAGGGGTTATTTGTAACGAATGTAGGAAACTTCCTACAAACAAATAAGTAAATGAGAAGGCATTTAATCTCACTTATCCCATACAAAATCATGATGGTTTGCTATAGTCACCCCCATGTTCTTTGCTTTTGAAAGCATTCATGGATTCCTGGCTCAATAATTGGCCCTGGTGGGCACAATTAGCTTTAGTTGTTTTACTTTTAGTTGTATCAGCATTTTTCTCTATTACAGAGACGAGCATGATGGCCGCAAACCGTCACAGAATTCGACACCTTGCGAACAGAGGTCACCGTGGTGCTAAGCATACGCAGGAACTTCTTGGTAAAACTGAGCAATTACTGTCCGTGATCCTCATTGGTAATAATGTGGTCAACACCATCGTGCCTGTTTTACTGACAGGTATTGCATTGCATGCTTTTGGGAATAATGCTTCGGTTTTATCTATTAGTACAGGCGTTGCCGCTGTACTCATTATTATTTTCTGCGAAATCACACCGAAGGTGATTGGTGCAACCTATCCAGAACGTATTTCGATTGGTACAAGCTGGATCATTCGCCCATTAATAGTGGTATTGAAACCATTGATGTGGTTAATCAATCTCTTTGTAACAGGCTTACTTAAAGTTTTAAGAATTGATACAGAAGCGAATAAAAATACTCAAATGAGCTCAGAAGAGCTGCGCTCAGTTGTGCTGGAGTCGACCCACTTTATTCCCAATAAACATCGCAGCATCTTGGTCAATTTATTTAACCTGGAGACCATCCAAGTGGATGATGTGATGACGCCTCGCTCACGCATGGAAGTTCTAGACTTTTCAAAACCCATCGAGGATGTGATTCATCAGTTGGAAACTTGTTATCACAACAAGCTTCCAGTCTGTGAAGAAGACTCTGACAAAGTCATTGGAATTTTGGCTGTTAGAAAAGCCTTAAGTCTTTTAGGAGACCAAAATTTAGAGCACCATCATTTCAAAGAACTTTTGAGTGAGCCCTACTTCATTCCATGTGGCACCCCTGTTCTACAACAACTGCAGTTCTTCCAAGAAAATCAGGAACGCGTGGGGTTGGTAGTTGATGAGTATGGTGTATTACAAGGACTTGTCACCATTGAAGATATCTTAGAGGAGCTCATTGGAGAGTTCACAACGTCAATTCCTGATTTGGCAACCAAAACTAAATGGTTACCTGATGGTACTTATTTGGCAGATGGATCTGCCAGTTTGAGAGATCTCAATCGATTACTAGGCTTAAGTCTTCCAACTGATGGTCCTAAAACATTGAATGGACTCTTAATTGAAACTTTAGAGGACATTCCTGATAACAACGTTAGCGTCAAACTAGGCGGCATTGTTATGGAAATAATTCAGGTCGATGAGCAAATCATCAAAACCATTCGCATTTATAAGCCGAATGTCTGAAGACGATGCAGTCATTCATTTCTGGGAAAAAATTATTGATCAAGCACTGCATAACAAAGCAAGTGATATCCATATTGAACCAGAACAAGGGATTAGTCATATTCGACTAAGAGTCGATGGTCGCTTGAGCCATCTGATGAGCTCGCCATCACAGTGGCACGAGAGAATTGCAAGTCGTATCAAAATCTTATCTAGACTAGATATCTCAGAAAAAAGACTACCGCAAGATGGGCAGATGGTCGTTAGCGGCACCAATCAATCTCAAAAGATTGATTGCCGAATTTCGACACTGCCCACTTTGCATGGCGAAAAAATTGTTGTGCGTCTACTTAATAAGATTGAAGGTGAATTGGATATTGAGTGCCTCGGACTTCACCATACTCAATTAGCTCAATTAAAAACTGCTCTTAACAGCCCTCAAGGACTCATACTGGTCACTGGCCCCACAGGTAGCGGTAAAACTCAAACACTCTATAGCTGCCTTAAATACCTATTAGATGGAAGTCGAAACATTACCAGTATTGAGGACCCCATTGAAATACAACTGAAGGGCATTCAACAAGTTCAAGTCAATGAGAAATCAGGACTAAGATTTGATGTTGCCCTCCGAGCGATCATGAGGCAAGACCCGGATGTGATCATGGTCGGCGAGATTCGAGATGCTGAAACTGCCAAAATTGCATTCCAGGCTGCTGAAACAGGCCATCTTGTTTTATCAACTCTTCATGCTAACGATGCCCCTTCTGCTTTATCTCGTTTAAAACAGTTACATGTTGATTCCAATCATCTGGCCAATAATCTTTTGTGCGTTACCGCTCAAAGATTAATACGCTTAATTTGTCATTATTGCGGTGGGGAATCTCAAACACAGAAAGAGTCAAGTGCATCCCCGACTAACTGTCTGCACTGTCATAACTCTGGCTTTAAAGGCAGAACAGGAGTTCATCAATTGATGCCTTTATCCAAGCCCTTAAGAAGATTAATTGAGACTCAAGCTTGTTTATCAAGCATTAAGGAACAATGTCGCTTAGAAGGGATAGCTAACTTAAAAGAAAGTGCACAATTTTTGCTTGAAAGAGGCATCACAACCATCCGTGAAATAGAACGACAGATCGCATGAAGGACTTAGAACAACTCAGCATGAGTAGACAATTATCAACGCTGATTTCCTCGGGACTCCCCTTACTTGATGCCATTAAGTTAATGGAGTTTCATGCTATTGAGCAAGACCTTAATCAAGGACAAAGTCTTTCCTATGCGCTTGAAAAATTAGGCTGGCATACCTTTTGCGTCGGCCTGATTAAAACCGGTGAAGCTACCGGTCATCTACATTCAAGTCTGTTGCAGATTAATACATACCTTGATAAAAAAATAAAGCTCAGAAAGAAAGTCACGAAGGCTTTACTCTATCCTAGCTTGGTACTGGGTATTTCATTGCTGGTTGTATGGGCGATGTTCCATTGGGTCATTCCGAGCTTCGAAAATATGTTTAAAAACTTTAATGCCCAATTACCTTTACCAACTGTAGTGTTAATTAACATCTCCTATTGGGTTAAAAGTTACTCTATTTTTCTTTTATTTTTCTTGGCGGGATTTTTCCTAATATTCATTAAGCTCTGGACTGTTAGTAAATCTCTTCAAAAGAAAATGGACCATATCATCATCAAATTACCTGTCATTGGTCGCATCAGAAAGTCTGTTTTAGTAACACAATGGGCCAGAAATACAGGGATTCTATATGGGCATGCCATTCCAATCTTAGACGCATTGCGAGAAACTGCCATCAATTCAAATGACTGGGTTATGTGGGAATTTTGTGCAAAACTTAGAGTACTACTTTCTCAAGGTCAGTCGTTCTCTGCAGCGGTAGCTATGACTGATCCTAAACATATCCTGATTAATAAAGAATATTTACAGCTCATTAAAATTAGCGAGACCTCTGGTGACTTAGATCGCATCTTAGTTTTGATGGCTGATCAAGAGGAAGAAGCTTTGGATCAATTGATTGATCACCTAACTCAAAGCTTGGAGCCATTTTTAATGTTGTTCATGGGACTAATTATTGGCAGTTTAGTTATTTCTCTTTATTTACCAATCTTTGAGATGGGACAGATCCTTTGATGGAACCTCTTCTAACGAGTGTTTTAATTATTGTTTTACTTGTTCTTGCTTGGATTGATTTCAAGACATTTCTGTTGCCTGACTATCTAACAATTCCATTGATGTTTTTGGGGATGATCTCTATTGGTCTTGGCTGGCTTAATTGGACAAACTTCACCTCCTCCATTTTTGGTGCTTTAGCTGGATGGGGATCTCTCTATTTATTGAATCTTTTGTATAAATATTTCAAAGGCATTGATGGTATTGGTATGGGAGACGCCAAACTACTAGCTGCACTAGGTGCTTTTTTAGGGTGGGAGTCTTTACCTTATATTTTGCTGATAGCATCCTGCAGTGGTTTAATTGGTGGTGCCATTTGGCTTAAAGTGCATCGTCAAGATAGCTCTCATGTTTTTCCTTTTGGTCCTTTCATCGCACTTGGTGGCATCATTACTGTTCTATGGCAAATACTCCAGCCCACAATCTGAATCCTTTTCATAAAATTGAAAAAAGCGGCCCTATTCTTAAGTTGGGTCTCACTGGTGGTATTGGAAGTGGCAAAAGTGCAGTAGCGCAAATATTTGAAAAAATGGGCGCAGCCATCATTGATACTGACCAGATTGCTCACCAAATAACAACTCCAAATGGAGTTGCCATGGAAGCAATTGAGAAGGAATTTGGAAAATCATTGATTGCCAAGGATGGCTCCTTAGATAGAGTCAAGATGAGAGAACTAGTTTTTAATGACCCCCAAGCTAGATTAGCTCTTGAAAAGATTACCCACCCATTAATTGCTGAACAAACGGAGATAATGGCGCTTGCTGCGATGCAGCATAATCCACCATACATTGTTTTTGTTGTCCCCCTGCTTCTTGAGTCAGGCAAATGGCTTAACCAAACGCCAGTAAAAATTGACTGTGTAGTCGTAGTCGATTGCCCTGAAGAGCTTCAAATATCAAGGGTTCAAAGCAGAAGCGGTCTAGAAAGAGCCGCCATTGAAAAAATCATCCAGACACAAGCGAAGCGTGCCGACAGGCTTGCTGTGGCTGATTATGTGATTGAGAACAACCTCGACCTCCCTAAACTTGAAGAAAAAACGGCAGCAGTCCATCAAGCACTCATTTCTAATAAAAGTTAGTAATTACCATATTTATTTGTCAAAAAAGCCATATTTTCAGTCTAGAATATTAGACTGTGATTACTTATGAATACCCTTTCAATGAGCTAGTTCGAAGCCTACTTCGACTGGAGTATCTATTTGATCGCTTTCATTACCACGTTGAAAAAGATGATGCTAGAGATATGCACCAGGCTATCTCGATCATTTTTGATTTAGGTGAAATCACGGCAAGAGCTGATCTGAAATCAAGTTTGATGAAAGAACTTGATCGCCAAAAACATAGCCTTGAATTGCTCAAGAATCAAAAAGGAGTTAATCAAGGTCTTCTTGATAGCACTTTGAATGAGATGAATGTTATTTGGCAAAAAATTAATAGCACGATTGGCAAACCTAACTCACTCATCACTGATAGTGAATGGTTAAATACTATTCGCACTCGCTTAAGTGTCCCTGGTGGGACAAGTCCAATTGATTTACCCTCGTACCATGCGTGGCAATTTATTCCAGCTGAAACAAGAAGAGCTTCTCTCAAGTCATATATAGCGCCTTTAGTGCCATGGAGCGAAGCTAGCAGCATGTTCTTAAGATTGTTACGTGAATCAGGCCATGAAGTTAGCATGATGGCTCCTAAGGGCTCTTATCAGCAAATGCTTTCAGGGAAGGCGTATCAGTTAATGAGGATACATGTTGAGGACCCCACCATCATCCCTGAAATCAGTGCCAACAAATACATGCTGTGGGCTCGTTTTATGGAATGTGATGGCGTTTCAAAACCAAAGGCCATTTCAAAAGACTTTGAATTCAAAATGTCTTTGTGTAACTTTTAAGTAGCACATCTTCATAAGCTCTTAGTGGGCTTATAAAATTTCTTTGAGTTTTTCTAAAATGGGAACAGTAGCAGGCAAGATAGGCTGCAACTGTGAGTTGTCTATATTTGAAATATCTTTCAAGTCCAACCAAGCGATTGCCTGATTCTCTAAACCTTGCGGTTGACCGTCCCAATCCTTAACTAAGCAAATATGAAGACGAACATAAGCATGCGGATAATCATGCTCAATTGTTAGAAACTCTTTGGCATCCTGTATATGAACATTGATTTCTTCTTTGAGCTCTCGATAAAGAGCATCAAATAAAGTCTCACCGCTTTCAATTTTCCCACCAGGAAATTCCCAATAGCCAGAGTAAGGCTTACCCTCTGGACGCTGCCCAAGAAGAATCGACTCATTATTTCTTAGTAAAACGCCAACAGCCACTTCAACGACTGGACGGCCTGATGCGCTGAGACTCATTAATCGTCCTGCTGGCCAGCCCAATGTCGTGCAAATTGCCAAGCAACTCGGCCAGAACGCGACCCACGCTCTAATGCCCAAATTAATGCCTCAGGTCTTGCTACCTCTATTTGAGGATGCTGCAAACCAAAATGGGTTAGCCAATGAGCCACCATATCTAAATATTCATCTTGCTTAGGTGGATAAAAAGAAATCCATAAACCAAAGCGCTCTGATAAAGATATTTTCTCCTCGACCACTTCACCAGGATGGATCTCCCCATCTGATGTGTGTCTATATGACTCATTGTCGGTCATGTATTCTGGCAATAAGTGACGGCGGTTCGATGTGGCATAGATCAAGATATTATCGACTTGAGCAGCAATAGAACCATCCAGTGCAGACTTTAATGATTTATATCCAGACTCCCCATCTTCAAAAGATAGATCATCACAAAAAATCACAAATCGCTCAGGTCTTAAAGCCAATATTTCTGTTAGATCACCTAAGTCAGTTAAATGTTCTTTATCAACTTCTATAAGTCTGAGCCCTTTTGAAGCAAATTCATTTAGACAAGCTTTGATAAGTGAAGACTTTCCAGTTCCTCTTGCACCAGTTAATAAAACATTATTAGCTGGTTTGCCATCAACAAAATGTTTAGTATTTTTATAGATTTGATTTTTTTGACGATCAATGTGCTGAAGATCAGAAAAAGAAATATCGGATATATGCTTCACTGCCTGCAAGTAACCCATCTTACCGAGCAGTGTATCTTTACGCCTCCAACGGAATGCCACAGCAGCATTCCAATCGGCCTCTGTCAATGGTTGTGGCAACCATTCATCTAACTTACTTAGTAATCGATCAAGACGGTCTAATTTATCTGCCATGATTAAGAACGATAGTCGGCATTAATAGAAACGTATTCATGTGACAAATCACAGGTCCAAATAGTTTGGCTAGATTGGCCGCGACCTAAATCAGCCCTTACTTTAATCTCTGATTTTTTCATAACGCGCTGACCATCTTCCTCTTTATATTCAGGATGACGGCCGCCATTTTTGGCCACCCAAACATCATCTAACCACAACTGCACACCACCAACATCCAAATCAGCAATACCTGCGTAACCAATCGCAGCAAGAATACGTCCTAGATTAGGATCACTGGCAAAGAATGCTGTTTTAACTAATGGAGAGTGCGCAATTGCTTCAGCTACTTGCTTGCACTCTTGATCAGTTTTGCCACCGTCAATTTGAATAGTAATGAATTTGGTGGCACCTTCACCATCGCGCACAATCATTTGCGCAAGGTTTTGGCTAATTTCAATCAAAGCCTGTCGGAAGGCCTCAAAACTTGCGCCTGAACTTGGAATCTCAACCCCTGCGGCACCAGTTGCCATCACAATAAATGAATCATTTGTTGAGGTATCACCATCAATCGTAATTGCATTAAATGATAGATCCGCAACCTCTGTTGTTAGTTCCTGCAATAGTTCCTGAGAAATTTTCGCATCTGTTGCAACGTAACCCAACATCGTCGCCATGTTTGGATGAATCATCCCAGCACCTTTGCTGATGCCAGTCAAAGTAATTAATTGGCCGTTAATTTCAACTTTCTTAGAGCATGCCTTAGGCTGAGTATCTGTTGTCATAATTGACTCAGCGGCATTAAACCAATTATCAGAATCTAAACGACTAATAGCTTGAGGCATTGCTGCTATAACTTTTTGAACGGGTAATGGCTCA
Organism: Pseudomonadota bacterium; assembly: GCA_039804685.1. Classification (GTDB taxonomy): domain Bacteria; phylum Pseudomonadota; class Gammaproteobacteria; order Burkholderiales; family Burkholderiaceae; genus Polynucleobacter. Next base: position 79,907 of record JBDLVQ010000003.1, read on the forward strand.
AGAATTACACCTGTTGAGAAAGGCAACACCTGCTCACGCTTTAATCCCATTAACTGAGCCAATTCGTCACAAGTTTGAATAGCATGCTGATAACCAGGCTCACCAGTGCCAGCATTCGCATTACCAGTATTAATAATCAATGCGCGAACTTGAAGACCAGTTTTTTTACTGGCAAGTAAATGCTCTCTGCATATTTGAACAGGGGCTGCACAAAAACGATTTTTCGTAAATACGCCAGCAACGCTAGATCCCTCAGCTAACTCTAAAACCAATACATCCTTACGGCCTGGTTTTTTTATGCCCGCTTCAGCATGACCAAGACGCAGGCCTTTAATAGCTAATAAATCTGAGGCAACTGGCAAAGGAGAATTCACTGACATATCAATACTCTCTCATAAATCGATAGAAATGAAGTTAACTAGTTAATCAGATTTTCAAATGATTAACTGAGCTGACCGTGACATTGCTTGTACTTTTTACCACTACCACATGGGCAAGGATCATTACGACCCACCTTTGGCCCAGCTTGAATAGGTGTTTGAGATGGCGCTTGCTCAGCAGAAGCATCAGCACTTGCATGTTGATACTTAATATCCTTCAACTCACTTAAATCTTCTTGTATTGACTCAGATGCTTGAGCTAGCTCTTCAGGTGTTTGGATTTTGACCAACATAATCGTTCTAGTTACATCCAACTTCACCACATCCAAGAATCGAGCAAATAACTCAAAGGCCTCTCGACGATATTCTTGTTTTGGATCTTTTTGAGCATAGCCTCTTAAATGAATACCTTGTCGCAAATGATCTAAGGCTGCTAAATGCTCTCTCCAATGTGAATCAAGACTATACAAAGTAACAGAACGCTCAAAATTAGCAAATGATTCACGCCCAGCCATATCAACTTTTGCTTGATAGGCAGCGGCACTGGCTTCTAATATTTTCGTTAATAAATCTTCAGGCTCTATTGACTCTTGTGCGTCGATTAAAGCTTGAATATTGATGGATAGGCTCCATTCATTCTCAAGAACTTGTTGCAAACCAGCAATGTCCCACTGCTCAACAACTGATTCAGGGGAAACATATTCTGAGAAAAGGTCTGAGAAGCAAGCTGTTCTCAAGTTATCAATTAACTCGCCAATATCTTGCGTTTCCAATACTTCATTACGTAAACGATAAACTTCCTTACGTTGGTCATTCGCAACGTCGTCATACTGTAAAAGCTGTTTACGAATATCGAAGTTGCGAGCTTCTACTTTACGTTGGGCAGATTCAATAGAACGAGTCACCATGCCCGCTTCGATAGGCTCGCCCTCAGGCATCTTTAAGCGATCCATAATGGACTTTAATCGCTCTCCAGCAAAAATACGAAGCAATGCGTCGTCTAGTGATAAATAGAATCTTGATGAACCCGGATCGCCCTGTCGAGCAGCACGACCTCTTAACTGGTTATCAACACGTCTACTTTCATGACGCTCAGTACCAATGATATGTAAACCGCCTGCAGTTACAACCTGATCATGTAGACCTTGCCATTCATCGTGTAATTGTTGAATACGAGTCTTTTTATCTGCATCAGCTAGTGCTGCATCCGCTTGTATCAAAGCAGCCTGCTTCTCAACATTGCCACCTAAAACGATGTCAGTACCACGTCCAGCCATATTGGTAGCAATTGTGATCATCTTTGGTCGGCCAGCTTGCGCAATGATTTCAGCTTCTCTTGCATGCTGCTTCGCATTCAAAACTTGATGAGGTAATTTGGCTTTATCCAATAAAGATGAAATGAGCTCTGAATTTTCGATCGATGTTGTACCAACCAATACGGGTTGACCACTCTCATAACAAGCCTGCACATCTTTAATAACAGCGTTATAACGCTCCATTGATGTTTTATAGATTTGATCTTGTTTATCAATTCGAGCATTGATTCTATTTGGCGGAATGATGACAGTTTCAAGACCGTAAATTTCTTGGAACTCATAGGCTTCTGTATCTGCAGTACCCGTCATACCACCTAACTTACCGTACATACGGAAGTAGTTCTGAAAAGTGATCGTTGCTAATGTGCGATTCTCATGCTGAATCGCAACGCCTTCTTTAGCCTCAACAGCCTGATGCAAGCCATCAGACCAACGACGTCCGTTCATCAAACGTCCTGTGAATTCATCAACAATAATCACTTCACCATTTTGAACAACATAGTGCTGGTCTTTATTAAATAAAGTATGCGCCCTTAAAGCAGCATAAACATGGTGCATCAATGTGATGTTTTGAGGAGCATATAAAGATTCACCCTCTTTAATCAAGCCTAACTTAGCTAAAGCTGCTTCGGCTTTCTCATGACCTGTCTCAGTCAAGAAAACTTGATGTGTTTTTTCATCAACAATATAGTCACCAGGAGTTATAACCCCTGTCCCATCAGCTTTCTCTTCGCCAATCTGGCGGGATAAATACTGAGGCAAGGCATTCATCGTTACATAAACATCTGTGTGGTCTTCTGCCTGCCCTGAAATGATCAAAGGCGTACGAGCCTCATCAATCAAAATAGAGTCAACTTCGTCAACGATTGCAAAAGCCAAACCACGCTGCACGCGCTGACCTAGATCTTGAACCATGTTGTCACGCAAATAATCAAAACCAAATTCGTTATTTGTGCCATAAGTGATATCTGATGCATAAGCTTTTTGTTTTGCATCATGTTCCATATTTGACAAGTTGATGCCAACAGTCAAACCAAGGAAGTTGTAGAGCTTAGCCATCCACTCAGCATCACGCTGAGCCAAATAATCATTCACTGTCACCACATGAACGCCACGACCACTCAAGGCGTTTAGATAGACCGGGAGAGTTGCTGTGAGGGTTTTACCTTCACCTGTTCGCATTTCTGCAATCTTGCCTTGGTGAAGGGCTAAACCACCCACCATTTGAACGTCAAAGTGACGCATACCCATGACACGCTTACTCGCTTCACGGACTACAGCGAAGGCCTCCGGCAAAATATCGTCCAAACTCTGACCATTAGCCAGTTTTGACTTGAATTCAGCAGTTTTTGCTTGCAATGCGGCATCGTCCAAAGATGCCATACTCTGCTCCAGAGCATTAATCTGAGCGACAATGCGCTTATATTGTTTTAAGAGCCGATCATTTCGGCTGCCAAATATTTTCTTAAGAAGACCAGTAACCATGACTTTTGCGAGGAAATTTAAGCCTCAAAGTTTAGCACCCAGACGGCCATCTGCGAATGCCCGTCCGGCATTGGCTTGCATTGAAGAAAATACCCCTTTAGGACACCTTCTGCAGCAAGCAGAAAATACAGTTCATCTTCAAAAGGCTGTCGCCCTGAGCCTCAATAAAAATGGGCTTGAGATGGCAATTCCTTATATTAAGGTCGGTGGCTTTTCTGAAGAAAATGGTCAATTAAAACTATTTGCACTTAATTCTGCTGTTGCAACCCGTTTACAGCAAAAATTGCCATCCATCCTATTTAAGCTCCAAGAACAGGGTTGGCCGGCTCAATCTATTGCGATTAAACAGTCCCCGGGAGGGGTCGGAATCGGCCAGGAAAATCCAGTTTTACCAGCCAAAACACCTCTGATTTTCAGTGAAAAAGCTCAAAATTCATGGGAAAAACTTCTTCCAACCCTAGAGGAAGGTTCTGCACTTAGATCAGCAGTGGAAAAACTATTAAAAAATAAGAAATAACCGAATTCTTGGGCTTTTTGCCTAATTTTTAAGCAAATAATGGTCTGTCAGTTTGCAAATATGCTTTTGGTGCATCTGCCTCTGAAAAGCTCTTAATTTCATAGGAGCTAGGATCAGCAAACATGGCTCTTAATAGCGCATTGTTCATGGCGTGCCCTGATTTTTCAGCAATATAAGCGCCCACAATAGGATGACCAGCCAAATAAAGATCGCCAATGGCATCTAAGATTTTGTGTCGTACAAATTCATCGTCATAACGCAACTCTTCATTATTTAGAATGCGATGCTCATCCAAAACAATTGCATTATCTAAACTACCACCTCGAGCCAAACCCATCTCTCTTAGTGCTTCTACTTCATGTGCAAAACCAAATGTTCTTGCTCTTCCAATCTCACGCGCATAAGTACTATTAGCAAAATCGATGACGTGTCTTTGTCCTGTTTTGTCTACAGCTGGATGCTTGAAATCAATTGTGAAATCTAATTTATACCCATTAAAAGGTTCTAAACGTGCAAGCTTACCGTTATCCCTCACCTCAACAGGTTTCTTAATCACAATGAATTTTCTTGGTGCATCTTGCTCTTGAAGACCAGCCGATTCAATCAAAAATAAAAATGAGGCAGCACTACCGTCCATGATTGGAATTTCTTCGCAATCTAATTCAATCATTAAATTATCTATGCCTAAACCAGCACAACCAGACAATAAATGTTCAACGGTTGAAACACGTGTATCCCCATTTTGTAAAACGGTGGCAAGCCTTGTGTCACTGACTGAATGAGCTTCAGCCTTGATTCCAGTAGAGCCCTCTAAATCAACCCTTCGAAACACAATTCCAGTATCAACTGGGGCTGGAGATAATTTCAGCGACACCTTGCGGCCAGTATGTAAACCAATACCGACTGTTTTGACTGGCGATGCAATGGTGCGCTGTTTCAACATATGATTAATATCGTTTAATTAGAGTGCTTTAAGAGCAGAAGCCGCATCACTCACTTCAAATTGACCAGGACCTTCAACAGCTAAGTGCTTAACAACACCATTGTCAATAATCATGACATAACGATCTGAGCGAACACCCAAACCACGCGCAGTTAAATCAAGCTCTAAGCCTAATTTTTTAGTTAACTCACCTGAACCATCAGCCATCATACGGACCGTACCGTTCACTTTCTGATCTTTACCCCATGCACCCATTACAAATGCATCATTGACTGATAAACACCAAACCTCATCCACACCTTTAGCTTTAAATTCTGCAGCATGAGCTACATAACCAGGAACGTGCTTGGCGGAACAAGTTGGGGTAAAAGCACCTGGCAAACCAAACATAACAATTTTCTTACCAGCCGTTAACTTGCTTACTTCAAAAGCATTCGGGCCGATTGCACAACCCTCAGTTGCAACGTCTAAATATTCATAAATCGTTGCATCAGGTATTTTTTGTCCAACTGTGATCATTTCTGTCTCCATCAATTAAATATTGGTCATAAAAATTCGGGCATTTATTAATGCCGAATACTGATGGTATCGCATGCGTCGTCATTTCGCAGGAGGCGCGTTACCATCAGCATCGTTATGCCGTTGTTTTATATATATTTTTACTAATTACTGTAAAACTTAATCAGCCTGCTTACGCAAAAATGCAGGGATATCGTAATAATCAGCACCCTTATCCATCATTGCTTGCGCTTCAGGAGAGCTATTTGCACCCAAACGTGGCTCAACAGACGAATCGCGATTGCTACGAAAAACCTTAGGCACATCATATTTACTGTAATCAGCAGCTGAACTCATTGGTGAAACTGATGCTGCAGAAGCAACTGGGGCCGCTGCAACATTAGCCATAGCCATGGTTGCAGTTGGGCTTTGCGGTGCAAATGAGCTCAAATTGGCCATTGCTGGCACAGCATCATAAGTTCCTGTTGCTTGTGTATTACGCCAAATAACTTCAGGCTGCTTTTCTTTGCGCTTACCACCATTTAAACCAGTAGCAACTACAGTCACACGCAATGCATCACCTAAGCTCTCGTCATAAACAGTACCAAAAATAACAGTTGCATCTTCTGCAGCATAACCACGAATAGCCCCCATTACTTCACGTGTTTCAGATAGCTTGAGTGAACGGCTAGCAGTGATATTCACTAACACACCACGCGCACCAGACAAATCAACACCTTCTAACAATGGCGAAGCTACTGCAGCTTCAGCGGCCAAGCGAGCACGATCCATACCAGATACTGTTGCAGTACCCATCATCGCTTTACCTTGCTCACTCATCACTGTCTTAACGTCTTCAAAGTCAACGTTAATCAAACCTTGCTCATTGATGATTTCTGCAATGCCAGCAACTGCGTTATGCAATACATCATCTGCACAACCAAATGCCTTATCCATTTCAGCATCTTCACCCATAACTTCAAATAGTTTTTCATTAAGAACAACAATTAATGAATCAACATAATTTTCAAGTTCATGTGCGCCTGCTTCAGCAACCTTACCGCGCTTAGCACCTTCAAAATCAAATGGTTTGCTAATCACGCCAACGGTCAAGATACCCATTTCTTTTGCAACTTCAGCAACAACTGGGCCTGCACCTGTACCAGTACCACCACCCATACCCGCAGTGATAAATACCATGTGCGCGCCTTGCAGTGCATCTGCAATACGTGCTTTTGCTTCATGCGCAGAAGCAGCGCCTACTTCAGGTTTTGCACCAGCACCAAGACCTGTTGAACCTAATTGAATATTTAAACTAGCTTTAGAACGTTGAAGAGCACCTGCATCTGTATTCATGCAAATGAACTCAACACCTTGAACGCCACGGCGAATCATGTGTTGCACAGCGTTACCACCAGCACCACCAACTCCAACCACTTTAATAATGGTCTTACCCGCTGGTTCCGCATCTAACATTTCAAATTCCATAACACCTCCTATTAACTACAGTTGACGACGACAAAAATAAAACTAAAAATCTTTAATTAAAAATTACCCATAAACCATTCGCGCATGCGAGCCACAATGTTCTGCAATGTGCCTGACTGCGCAATACGACGTCCTCGCACCAGTTGCACTCGGCCTTCCATCAATAAGCCAAGCCCAGTTGAATAACGAGGACTTCTTAAAATCTCACTTAAATGACCACGGTACTCAGGAATACCAACGCGAGCTGGTTTTCCAAATACTTCTTCTGCAATTTCAACAACTCCTGGCATTAATGCTGTGCCACCCGTCAATACAACTCCCGAAGACACCAAATGCTCCATACCAGATTCACGGACAACTTCGCGAACCAAAGCTAATAACTCCTCTACTCGTGGTTCGATCACAGCAGCAAGAGCTTGCCTAGACATAGAGCGCGCCTCTCGATCTCCCACACCGGGGACTTCAATGTTTTCATTGGGATTAGCCATATCTTGTCGCGCAATACCAAAGTGAATCTTGAGGTCTTCAGCTTCGACAGTTGGCGTACGTAAAGCCATGGCAATGTCATTGGTGATCTGATCACCAGCAATTGGAATAATCGCCGTATGTCGAATTGCACCCTGACTAAATATGGCAATGTCAGTTGTGCCGCCGCCAATATCAATTAAAACAACCCCTAGCTCTCTTTCATCTTCAGTCAAGACGGCAACGCTGGAAGCGATTGGTTGCAAAATTAAATCATTCACTTCCAAACCACAACGACGGACACACTTCACAATATTTTGTGCAGCACTGACAGCACCCGTAACGATATGTACTTTTACCTCTAAACGAATACCGCTCATTCCGATTGGTTCACGCACATCCTCTTGACCATCAATAATGAATTCTTGAGTCAAGATGTGAATAATTTGTTGGTCTGTTGGGATATTGATTGCTTTAGCAGTCTCAATCACACGTTCAACGTCGGCTTGAGAAACTTCTTTATCTCTAATAGCCACCATGCCAGTTGAGTTAAAGCTATGAATGTGATTTCCTGCGATACCAGTAAATACTTGAGCAATACGACGATCAGCCATCACTTCAGCTTCTTCGAGAGCTTTTTGAATAGATTGAACTGTGGCTTCAATATTGACGACAACACCCTTCTTCAAACCCTTAGAAGAAACTTGGCCTAAACCGACCACATTAAATTGTCCATCTGGATTAAGCTCGGCAACCAAAGCAACCACCTTGGATGTTCCGATATCCAAGCCAACAATTAGTTCTTTAGTATCTTTACTAATCACACTCACAATTTTTTCCCTATATGTATGGCATACCCATTGGCATAACGAAGATCTATTGAGTCAATACGCTGACCCCATTTTTCTTGAACCTGAGGCCAAGTTTTCATCAGGCGCTCAACGCTTAACTCAATTTGTTTGCTATCGCGCTCATCTAACTCGCGACCTAAATCAATATTCAAGCCATTATTTAGTTTGGCTTTCCATGCATACCGCGATGACAATTCCAAACCCTGAACCTTGACATCCCATGGAGAAATCCAAGCATTAATTTTTTGAAGCTTTTTAAATACTTCTTTGTTGCTGCCCTCTGGACCTGAGAATCTGAGAAGAGATGCGCCATCTTCAGCTTCAGCCATATTGGCTACAAATAACTCACCATGAGTGTTCATCAATTTCGGAATTTCAGCACCATTCCAAATACCCATTGGTTGATGTTCTTCAATGGCAACCACGATGCCATTAGGCCAATCTCTTCGAACACTGGCTCTACGAACCCATGGCATTGATTCAAAAGCTTGTCGTGCTTGATCTAATCTCACAGTGAAGAAGTTACCCTGAACTTGATCTGCTGCTCTTGCGCGAATAGTTGGTAAATTGACATGTTTTAATTCACGACCATCTAATGATTCAACCGTCAAATGATTTAATGAAAAAACAGGTCGCTGACCTAACCAAAACAACAACCATGAGCATGTTGCTAATAGCGCAATTAAGAACATGACATTCGATAGAACTTTCAACACGCGTGTTTGATTCCAGATAGGACTAAAAACAGTTCCCATCACTGAAGCAATTACTGAGAAAGTTCCACGAATCCATCTCATGAGTGAAGAGCCGCTTTACTTAACAACCACAGAACTAAATCTGCATACTGAACACCTGCAGCTTTAGCAGCCATAGGCACCAATGAATGACTGGTCATACCAGGTGCCGTATTCATTTCTAGCAAATAGGCTTGATTTGTTTTGTTGTCAATCATGACATCTGCACGACCCCAGCCCTTACAACCTAATGCTTTATATGCATTTAATGCTAACTCTTGCACTTGATTTTCTAAAACAAGATCCAATCCTGTCGGACATAGATATCTTGTATCGTCAGAAAAATACTTATTGTGATAATCATAATTAGAGTCAGGTGCAACAATTCTGATAACTGGCAAAGCACGAGCATTTTCACCATCACCCACAATAGGACAAGTTAACTCTTCACCAATAATGCATTGCTCTGCCATCACATCACGATCTAGTTTGGCTGCTAATTCATATGCGGCCGGCAACGCTGCAACCGTTGTCACTTTGCTCAAACCTAATGAAGAGCCTTCTCTGGCAGGCTTCACAATGATTGGTAAACCTAAATATTCAGCAACTTCACTCCACTGACTATCTTTATCTAACATCACAAATTTAGGTGTTGATAACTGAAATCCAGACCACAAACGTTTAGTGGCTTGCTTATCAATAGCTAACGCCGATGCTAGAACACCGCTACCTGTATAAGGAATACTTAATTGCTCGAGAGCGCCCTGCATCGTCCCGTCTTCACCAAAACGTCCATGTAATGCAATAAAAACGCGATCAAACTTTTCTGCAACCAAGTCGGCAATAGATTTCTCACCTGTGTCAAAAGCGTAGGCATCAACGCCTTTAGATAAAAGTGCATCCAAAACACCTTTGCCAGACATTAATGAAATTTCGCGCTCACCAGATTTACCGCCCAATAGCACACCCACTTTTCCTAATTGCTTAGGACTAATCGCAGATAAGTCATTTTGAACTTGATCGCTCCAAAGCAGATTCATTTGTTTAGCCATTTGCAAGCTCCACAATTTTTCCAGGAACAGTAGAAATTGATCCTGCGCCCATCGTGATAACAACATCACCATCTCGAACCATACTCATTACCATTTGAGGCAAGCCTGCGACATCTTTTGAAAACTGAGTGGCATTGACATCTAATAAACGACCGGCATCTTTAGCTTTTTCCAAAGCTTTAATCAAGCTTTCACCATCTGCACCAGGAATACGTGCCTCACCAGCTGGATACACTTCGGTTAAAGCCAAAGCATCAACACCTTGTAAAACTTTTACAAAATCTCCAAAACAGTCACGAGTTCTTGTAAATCGATGCGGTTGGAAAGCAAGCAATAGTCGACGACCCGGGAATGCCCCTCTGGTCGCGGCCAATGTTGCAGCCATTTCGACTGGATGATGGCCATAATCATCAATCACGGTGCAAGACCCGCCTTGAGGAAGCTTAAGGTCGCCATATTTTTGGAAACGACGACCAACACCATGAAACTCTGATAAAGCTTTGATAATTGCTTTATCAGACACACCCAACTCAGTTGCGATAGCAATGGTAGCCAATGCATTACGAACGTTATGTAAGCCAGGCAAATTCAATGTCACCTTCAATGGGCCAGGCTTCTCACCATGACGACGAACAGTATGTCGAAGAGCAGTAAAGTGCATCTGAGGACCATCTGCGCGAACATCAATAGCTCTCACATCAGCATCTTCAGATAATCCATAACGAAGTGTGGGCCTGGAAACGAATGGCAAAATATCTCTGACATTCTCATCATCCACACATAAAACGGCAACACCATAAAATGGCATACGCTGTGTAAATTGAACAAATGCCTGTTTTAATTTAGCCATATCATGCTGATAAGTATCCATATGATCAGCATCAATATTGGTGATCACTTCAATCACTGGTAATAAATTTAAAAATGAAGCATCTGATTCATCTGCTTCAGCAACAATAAAGTCGCCGGTACCTAAACGAGCATTAGCCCCAGCAGAGTTCAATTTGCCACCAATAACAAATGTGGGATCCAATCCACCTTCTGCCAATACTGAAGCCAAAAGACTGGTGGTCGTAGTTTTGCCGTGAGTACCTGCAATCGCAATACCTTGCTTCAAGCGCATCAGCTCACCCAACATCACAGCTCTTGGCACAATTGGAATTCGTGCGGCTCTAGCTGCTAACACCTCAGGGTTATCTCCTGTGACCGCTGTTGAAATAACAACTGCCTCAGCACTACCTACATTCTTTTCACTATGCCCAATATAAATTTCTGCCCCACACTCACGCAAACGCTTGGTCGTTGAGCTTTCAGTCATATCAGAACCACTGACTTTGTAACCTAAATTTAATAGCACTTCGGCAATACCGCTCATACCGGCACCGCCGATACCAACAAAATGGATTTGATGAAGAATATGCTTCATGAGCGTGATCGGTCCTTACATAATTGTTTGCAAACATCAGCAACCTCTTGTGTTGCTAAAGGTTTCGCTTGAGACAAAGCTTGCTCTGCCATTTTTTGCAATTCTTTACGATTCATATTTTTCAAATAGGTGGCCAAGCTTTCTGGGCTTAACTCTTTTTGGGGCATCAACACTGCTGCACCAGCATCGGACAAAAACTTCGCATTAAATGTTTGATGATCATCTACAGCATGAGGAAATGGCACCAAATAAGATGCAACACCAACAGCAGATATCTCAGCGATTGTCATCGCGCCTGCTCGACAAATCACCAAATCTGCTTGAGCATATGCCCCAGTCATGTCATCTATGAATGGACAAACATCAGCATCAACTCCAAGATCAGCATATGTTTGCTTTAATGTGTCGACATGCTTTTCTCCAGACTGGTGAATAACATGGGGTCTTAATTCTGGTTCAATTAAAGCTAGGGCCTTAGGAATATTTGAATTCAGCGCAGCTGCGCCTAGACTGCCGCCTACAACTAAAATATTTAAACGCCCAGACCGAGATGTATAGCGAATTGATGGAGCCTCTACTTGACTCATACCAGCGCGTAATGGATTTCCAACCCATTTAGCATCTGACAGCGCGCCAGGAAATGCGCATAAATTTTTATCGGCAACTTTTGCAAGTACCTTATTAGCTAAACCAGCTATTGAGTTTTGCTCGTGCAAAACTAAAGGTGTACCTAATAAAACACTCATCATGCCACCTGGAAATGTGACATATCCGCCCATACCTAATACGACGTCAGGTTTAATACGCCTCAATACTTGAAGGCTTTGCCAGAATGCCCGTAACAAATTAAATGGCAATAAAGCTAAGGTTTTAATACCTTTACCTCGTAAACCACCAAATTGAATACCCTCAAAATCAAATCCTCTTGGCGTAACCAATAGATATTCCATGCCACTCGGATTACCCAACCAAGAAACTTTCCACCCTTCAGAGCGCAAATATTCAGCTACAGCTAAACCTGGGAAGATATGGCCGCCAGTTCCACCGGCCATCACCAATAATGACGGATGCGAAAGCGTCATAACTTTCCACCCTTCATCAATATTCTATTTTCAAAATCTACTTTTAAAAGAACGGCAATAGCAACGGCATTCATGACTAAGCCAGAACCGCCAAAACTAACAAATGGCAAAGTTAAACCCTTGGTTGGAAGTAAACCAAGATTAACGCCCATATTAATGAAGGCCTGCCAGCCAATCCAAATCGCAATACCCTTAGCAACTAAACCCGCAAAGCTTCTATCAAGCTGTAAAGCAGTTCTGCCAATCAAAAATGCTCTTCTAACAATCCAATAGAAGATCGCAATGACTACCGTCACGCCAATAAAGCCAAGCTCCTCACCAATCACAGCCAAGATGAAGTCTGTGTGGGCTTCTGGTAAGTAATGGAGTTTTTCAACACTCCCGCCTAAACCAACACCAAACCATTCACCGCGACCAAACGCCATTAACGAATGTGTTAACTGATAGGCCTTACCTGCCGCGAAGTCTTCATTCCATGGATCTAAATACGCAAAGATTCGGTCTCTACGGAATGGTGAGAAAACAATAATCATGACAAAGCTACTGACAGCCAATCCAATCAGAGCACCGAATAGTTTTCCGCTGATGCCACCCAAGAACAATAAACCCATGGCAATCATGGCGATCACCATAAATGCCCCCATGTCAGGCTGCCACAACAACAAAACCCCAACAGCCATAACGGCCGCTCCCATCGGAGCTAAACCTTTAACTAAGTGGTGTAAGTAATCTTGACGTTGGACGGTGTACCAAGCAGCAAATAAAACAACTGCGAATTTCATCAATTCTGATGATTGGAAATTCATAAACCCAAGCGGTATCCAACGACGAGCGCCGTTAACGCCTTTACCAACCCCAGGAATTAAGACAATGATCAACATCACAAATGCAAGTGCAAAGATGGCAGGAGCGAATCGATCCCATACCTTTAATGGCACCTTGAATGCAATGACACCTGCCCCAAAAGCAAAGACCATTGAAATAGCGTGACGAAGTAAAAAGTGACTGCTGCTGTATTTGGCGTATTTAGGTCCATCTGGTAAAGCGATTGAGGCCGAATAGACCATCACCAAACCTAATGTCACCAACAGCAACACTGCCCACAATAGCGGCTGGTCATACTCCATCATGCGTGATCGAGTGGGTTTGACGACAGCTGTTGCATCACGCAAACCGAGTCGAAACTCTTCAAAGCCATCTTTGATGCCACCTTTAAACCCACTGATACTATTAGCGCTGAATCGTTTGAAGTATTGAATCATGCACTCACCTGCCCACGAGAAATCGCCAATTCATTGACCGCATCAACAAATACCTGAGCGCGATGCGCATAATCTTTAAACATATCAAAGCTAGCGCAAGCTGGCGATAACAAAACCATATCGCCAGAATTGGCGATCTGAGATGCTTGATCAACAGCAGACTCAAGCGTTGATGAATCGATTAATTGAACTCCAGAATCTGATAGAGCTTCTTTAATAAGAGGGGCATCTCGGCCTATTAAGATCACAGCTTTAGCATGCCTAGCGACTGAATTAAGCAAAGGCTTAAAGTCTTGGCCCTTACCTTCACCGCCTGCTATTAAAATAATTCGAGGGTGCTGAGCTGATGATTCACCTAAACCAATTAAGGCAGCCATCGTTGCACCAACATTGGTTCCTTTTGAATCATCAATATACTCAACGCCATCAATGATTGAAACGCTCTGAACGCGGTGAGGCTCACCCTTATATTCTCTTAAGCCGTGCAACAAAGGCCCCATTGGTAAACCAATCGCGCTAGCCATTGCAACTGCTGCAAGTGCATTACATGCGTTATGACGACCTTTAATGCGTAAAGCATCAGCCGGCATCAAACGCTTTAATCGCAAAGGCTCATCATCTTCAATTGATTTTTTGCGACGGCGCTTTGCTTTGAGCTCTAGAGCCTCTAAATCAGGTTCTGCCCAAACCAACCAATCTATTCCGCCAGCAGCTGTGTCGTGAAAAATACCAAAAGAATCTTCTTCAGTAGGAGCTTCTATACCAAATGACAAGACACGATTAGCAGATAAGTCATCTGCCAATCCAAAAACTAACTCATCATCACGATTGAGAACCGCTACGGTGTTGGAACCAAAAATATTAGCCTTTGCCGCAAGATAATGATTCATGTCGCCATGCCAATCAAAATGATCTTGAGAAATATTTAAAACAGTGGCCGCATCAGCATTTAGGGTGTAAGTATGCTGAAGTTGAAAGCTTGATAACTCCAAAACCCAAACATCAGGCAAGGATTCAATATCTAATAATTTATCTAAGGCAGCAGGACTAATATTTCCTGCAATCCCTACTGACATCCCAGCACGTTCACATAGAAGCCCAGTTAATGCTGTCGTAGTTGTTTTGCCATTTGTGCCAGTAATTGCAATTACTTTTCCTCGATAGTCTTGCTCAAGCTTCAGAGCCTCTATCGCTTGAGCGAAAAATTCGATCTCGCTCCAAACAGAAATATTTTTCTCAAGCGCCATATTCAAAAATGATTGAACTGGCTCTTGAATAGGCGATATACCTGGGCTAATGGCGATGATATCAACACCACTGAGTAAATCATTTGATAACTCACCAAAATGAATATCTTCAATTCCAGATGCTCGCACTACTTGCTCACACTTCTTAGCAACATCTGACAACTGTGACTCTTGACGTGTATCAGCTACTTGAACATTTGCACCCTGCACCTTGCACCAACGTACCATAGCAGCGCCTGACTCACCTAAGCCAAGCACCAACACGCGGACCTGTTGCGCGTATTGTTTGCCAAATGGATGTTGTAATTGAATCACTGTTTTTGCCTATCGTAATTTCAGACTTGATAAACCAATCAACACTAACAAAATAGTGATGATCCAAAAACGAACAACTACTTGTGTTTCTTTCCAACCACTTAATTCAAAGTGATGATGCAGTGGGGCCATTTTGAAAATACGACGACCCTCGCCATAGATTTTTTTACTGATCTTGAACCAAACCACCTGCAGAATGACTGAAACTGTTTCAGCAACAAAAATGCCACCCATCACAAATAAAACAATTTCTTGCCGCACAATGACAGCAACAGTACCTAAAGCAGCTCCCAGAGAAAGTGCGCCCACATCACCCATAAATACTTGAGCAGGGTGCGTGTTGAACCATAAGAAAGCTAATCCTGCCCCACTCATCGCTCCGCAGAAAATCATTAATTCACCAGCGCCTGGAATATATGGGAACAAAAGATACTTAGTGAAAATGGCATTACCCATCACATAAGCAAAGACACCTAAAGCAGAACCTACCAAAATGACTGGCATGATGACCAAGCCATCTAAACCGTCGGTTAAATTCACTGCATTTGAACTACCAACAATTACTAAATAAGTTAAAACAATAAATCCGAGGACACCCAGCGGGTAGCTAACTTCTTTGAAGAAGGGCACATATAAATTTGACTTTGCAGGCAAGTTAATTGAGAAGCCACTTTGCACCCAATTTAAAAATAACTCTAAAACTTTGAGGTTATTGACCTCTGATACTGAGAATGCTAAGTAGATTGCCGCAAACAAACCAATCAATGATTGCCAGAAATACTTTTCTTTGGAGGACATGCCTTTAGGATCTCTGTAAACCACCTTGCGGTAATCATCCACCCAACCAATGGCACCAAAACCCAATGTCACAATTAATACAATCCAAATAAAACGATTACTTAGATCTGCCCAAATCAATGTAGAAACAGCAATCCCCAATAAAATCAATACGCCGCCCATAGTAGGCGTGCCTGTTTTTACTAAATGTGTTTGAGGGCCATCTTGACGAACAGCTTGCCCAACTTTCATGGCGGTTAATTTACGAATAACCCATGGGCCCCAAAATAAGCCAATTAAGCCCGCTGTTAGTGTCGCCATCACCGCTCTAAAGGTAATGTAGTTAATGACTCGCAAGAAGCCAATGTCATTTTGCAACCACTGTGCTAACCATAACAACATTAGTGAATCTCCTCTACCAGAGCTTTAACAGCTCTTTCCATTTGCATAAAACGTGAGCCCTTAATGAGCACCGTTGTTGCCTCGTTAACAGTTCGCTGCGCTAATGAACTTTTCAATGCTTGGCACAAATCTTCCACAGCATCAAAATGAGCTGCAGTGCTACCTTCCAGTGATTTTTTGGAGTAAGCAGAAATGGCTTGCTTGCTTAATTCACCCATTGCAAATAGTTTCTTAATGCCTTTTTCACCAGCATAAGAACCTACCTCATAATGAAACTCAGGTCCCTGGTCACCAACCTCACCCATATCGCCTAATACCAACCAAGATGAATTCGGAAGAGCCGCTAATACATCAATAGCAGCGCGAACAGAATCTGGATTAGCGTTATAGGTGTCATCAATTAAAGTCGTTTGATCATTTAATTGATGCTGTTGCATGCGGCCATTAACCGGCTTAAAGTTTTCAAGGCCTGCCTGAATGATATTTAAAGGTAATCCAGCTGCAAGGCTGGCGGCCGTCGCTGCCAAAGCATTACGAGCATTATGTTCACCAAGAATATTCAAAGTAACTTGAATATCACCCTTGGGTGTATTAATGTTTATTTGATTCGTAGCTTGGTTAAACCAATCACCTGTGACAATTGCTTTTGCATTAATACCCCATGCAAAATCAACTACCGCTCTCTGGGCTGCCAATTGACGCCAATAATCAGAATACTCAGAGTCAGCGGGGAAAATAGCACTACCATTCGCTGGCAAAGCTTTAATTGCCAAAGCATGCTCTTGGGCAACAGCTTCAACAGTTGCCATAAATTCTTGATGCTCACGTTGAGCATTGTTAATCAATACAATATTTGCATTGGCGATGCTAGCCAATAAACTTGTTTCGCCTGGGTGGTTCATGCCCAACTCAATAACTGCTAACTCATGCTGAGTTGTTAAACGCAATAAAGTTAGCGGTAAACCAATTTCATTATTGAAATTACCTAGCGTGGCTAAAGCATGATCATTGCCAACAGCTGCATTAAAAATGCTTTCAATCATCCCCTTAACAGTTGTTTTACCATTAC
This sequence comes from Pseudomonadota bacterium, assembly GCA_039804685.1. Taxonomy (GTDB): domain Bacteria; phylum Pseudomonadota; class Gammaproteobacteria; order Burkholderiales; family Burkholderiaceae; genus Polynucleobacter. Next base: position 97,216 of record JBDLVQ010000003.1, read on the forward strand.
TACCAGTAACAACAACTAAGTTTTTCAGTTGATGCTTTTTGCATTCTTTTTGCCATTCTCGCGCTAATTCTTGCAAAGCAAGAATGGTGTCTTTAACTAAGATGCCACAAAACCCATTAGGCAACTGTTCAACTGAACTTACTAATGCGATACCCGCACCCTTTTCTTGAACTTCGTCCAAGAAGTCATGCGCATCAAACTTTTCACCACGAATAGCAATAAAACAATCGCCTTGCATCACTTGACGACTATCACTAATAAATCTCTTTATAACCAGTTCAGTTGATGGCGAATTAATCAGCGTTGCTTCAGGTAAAAACCGTTTAACTTGAGAAAGTGTCATCCAATAGTTGCTCATATAGCAGCACCTCCCATAGCTAACTGCAAATGCAATTGATCAGAAAATGAATGCTGCTTGCCAGCTATTTCTTGAGTGTCTTCATGACCTTTACCCGCAACCAAAACAACATCCATTGGCTGAGTCTGGCGAATCACTTGCAAAATGGCCGTAGCTCTATCAGTATTGTGTTGTACTTTTTCAGGCTGCTCAAAACCAGCAAGAATGTCAGAAATAATTGTTTCAGGATTTTCGCTTCTTGGGTTATCACTTGTCACCATGACATGATCAGCATAGCGTTCAGCAATTCTTCCCATTAATGGGCGCTTACTCTTATCGCGATCCCCCCCACAACCAAATACACACCACAATGAACCTGAGCGCTCTTTCGCAAGATCACTCAATGTTTTAAGTGCCTGCTCTAAAGCGTCAGGCGTATGGGCAAAATCCACGATCGCCATAGGCGACTGATTAGTTTTACCCTGAACTAACTCCATACGTCCAATGACTGGCTTTAGCTCTTGAATTGCTAATTGAAGTTCTGCTGTTGAAAACCCTCGAACTAATAAAGCCGCAGTAACTGCTAATGCATTACTGACATTAAAGTTTCCAACAAATTTAGTTTGAATATTTTCAAGAGGCTGGCCATCAATCAAGATGTCAAATGCCATACCTTGATTAGATAAGCGAATATTTTGAGCCAATACTTTTTTGATTTGCCCTTTTGCGTAACAAGGCAAAGTTAATAATTTTTCCGGCTGAGTTGCATAGGCCCAAACTGCTACTCCAGATGCAATAGTTTGACTTAATTCACTTAAACAAGTCTGACCAAAATCATCATCTGCATTAATAATAATATTTTTAACGTTTGGTAAATGTAATATCTTTTTCTTAGCAGCAGCATATTCTTCCATGCTACCGTGATAATCTAAATGATCTTGACTTAGATTGGTAATAACTACCGTGTCAAATTCAACACCATTCACTCGCCCCTGCTCTAAGGCATGCGAAGACACTTCCACAGTTACCGTGCTTGCACCTTTTGTTAAAAGATTTTTTAACAATGCATGAGTCTGGGGTGCGTCAGGGGTTGTGAATCCTGTTTTTTTAACCGAACCCAAAATGCCGGCTCCCAATGTTCCGATGACCGCAGTGACTTCTTTTTTAGTTTTTAGCGCTTCGGCAATCCACTGACTCACAGTAGTTTTTCCGTTGGTGCCAGTAATGCCAATAACCTTCATAGAACGACTTGGATGCTCATACCAATAATCAGATATAACCCCAGCTTGCTCAGAAAGCCCTTCTACTGATATGCAACGCCTATCACTTTTAACCAAGTGAACATCATTTTTATTCAGAATATCTTCCAAACCTTGAGGCTCGTACAGAACTAAAGCAGCACCTAAGTTCAAAGCTTGAAGAATAAAAGCTCTGTTATCACTTTTAAGTCTTTGGTTACCCATTGGGTAAGCCAACATGATGTCACCCATTTTTAAAACGCGAGTATCTCCAGTCACTTGTGCTCCAGATTTCATAAAAGACTGGAGTGATAAATGAAGAGGGAGCGCATTCATGGGCACCATAGCGTTCATCTGCTGAGAGACACCTTCTGTGTTGAACTATTAGCTGGCGTTATTTGCAAATCTTTATCCACCATTTGCTTAATTGCAGCATCTGGCAAAACACTCATGCTGCGCAAAGTACCCGCAACAATATTTGAAAATGCTGGCGCAGCAACGACGCCACCGTAATATCCGTTAGTCCTTGGCTCATCCACCATGACTGCAACAACAATTCTTGGGGCACTCATTGGTGCCAACCCAACAAAGAAACCACGATATTTGTTACTAGCGTAACCCTTACCTTCAACCTTGTGAGCAGTGCCTGTTTTTCCACCAACTCGATAACCTAAAGTCTGAGCATTGGTGGCAGTACCACCCGTTTGCGTTACTGTTTCCAACATCTCACGCATTTGAATAGCGGTCTTTGCAGAAATAACTCTGGTTCCTTTAGGGTTACCCGTTGTCTTATAAATTGTCATCGGCACCAACTCACCATCACGTGCAAAAATCGTATAAGCGCGAGCCATTTGGAATAAAGATGCCGACAAACCATATCCATAAGACATGGTTGCTTGGTCAATGGGTACCCAATTTTTATAAGGTCTTAATCGGCCTGCAACAGCGCCAGGGAATCCAGTTTTGGGAACCTGCCCTAAACCAACAGATTGAAACATTTCCCACATATCCTGCGCTTGTAATTGCATAGCAATTTTTGCTGTACCGATGTTGCTAGACTTTTGAATAACCTCAGAAACCGTCAAGGTCCCATAAGGGTGGGTATCAGTAATTGCTTTTTTACCAATGACGACCTGCTTACCGATTTGCATTGGTGTATTAGGTTGAACAAGACCCTTTTCAAGAGCCAATGCAATTGAAAACGGCTTCATTGTTGAACCTGGCTCGAATGTATCTGTCATCACTCGATTTCTTAACTGCTCGCCAGTTGCCCCATTACGTAAATTAGGGTTGTATGTGGGCCAGTTAGCAAGCGCCAAAATTTCACCAGTCTGTACATCTAAGACAACAACTCCAGCAGCTTTAGCTTGGTGTTTTTCAACAACCGCTTTAATCTCATTAAATGCTAAAAATTGAACTTTGCTATCAATTGAAAGTTGAATATCAGCGCCATCTTTAGGGGGATGAATAATTCCAAGGCCTTCAACATAACGACCTAAACGATCTTGAATGACTCGACGGCGCCCTGGTTGACCAGCAAGATCTTTTTCTCGCTCGTACTCCATACCCTCTTTACCATGATCTTCAATATCCGTGAATCCAACGATATGAGCCATAGATTCGCCTTCAGGATAAAGACGCTTGTACTCGTTATTTTGTGCAATGCCAGGAATGCCTAATTCCTTGATTTTTTTAGCGACATCAAGATCCACTTGACGCTTCAAGAACACTTGATTTTTTTCTGATGATAATTTTTTCTTGATATCAGGTTCACTCATTTCAAGCAATTTAGCTAACTCACTTAATTTATCTTTCGATAAATCACTTGGAACAACATCAGGGAAAGCAATAATCGCTTTAGCCAACAAACTAGTTGCTAAAACTTCGCCATTCCGATCAAGAATTTTCCCGCGACTAGCCGGCATCTCAATAGAACGTAATGTTGCTTTATTGCCCTTCTCTTCATAAAAAGAATTTCCAAAACCTTGGACCCAAACAGCCCTTAAGGTCAAAGCAATAAAGCCAATGAACATTAAAAATAAAACAAGCCTTGATCGCCACATTGGCAAACGCAAGACTAAATTAGGTGTTGATGAATATGAAATGCGCGCCATTTAATCCACCACCACATATTGTGTTCTACCAGGATTAATTGGTTGCATGTGCAATTGCTTGCGAGCAATATCAGTAATTCTGGCCGCCTTCGATAAATTGCGCTGCTCATACTCTAGACGCAACCAATCTTGATTCAAACGTCGCTCTTCTGTTTGAGCACGTTCAAGAGCAACATACAAGGAACGTGTTTTTTGTTGTGCTGCGACCAATGACAATGCGCACAACATCAAAATGACAAGCAGAATGATCGTGGAGCGATTCATGATTGACCGCTTCCAAGCTGTGTTTTTAATTTGCGCATCACACGCAAAATGGCTGAACGTGAACGAGGGTTTTCTTTCACTTCTTCTACGCTAGGTTTAATTCTGCTAATTAGTTCAGCAACTGGCTTAGGCATTTGATTTTCAGTTAGAGGCAAACCTCTTGGGACAGAAATATGTGACAAGCCTTGCATGAATTGTTTAACAATTCGATCTTCCAAAGAATGAAAACTAATGACGGCAAGTAATCCGCCAGGCTTCAGACAAGTTAATGCTGCTCTCAAACCACCCTCCAAGTCGGCAAGTTCTTGGTTGATATAAATCCGTATAGCTTGAAAGGTGCGCGTGGCCGGATCTTGGCCCGCTTCGCGGGTGCGGACGACACTAGCCACGAGCGCCGCGAGCTCTCTTGTCCGAGTGAGGGACTCGCCTTGCTCTCTGCGAGTAACAATCGCCTTTGCAATCTGTAAAGCAAACCGTTCTTCCCCATAGTCTTTAATGACCCTCGCTATTTCTTTTTGTTCTGCTGTTGCTAACCATTCCGCTGCACTTTGTCCACGTGTTGTGTCCATGCGCATGTCGAGTGGGCCATCCTGACGAAATGAAAAACCCCGATCTGGATCGTCGATTTGTGGTGAGCTGATTCCTAAATCCAACAACACCCCATCCACTGTTTCTGCTGAGATGTTTTCTGCCATTGAGGCAAAGCTCTCGTGAATAATTTGAAAGCGAGGATCTTGAATTGTTTTCGCTTCTGCTATCGCCTGAAGATCTTTGTCGAAGGCTATCAACTTTGATTGCTGATTCAGTTGACTCAAGATCATTCGACTGTGGCCACCCCGACCAAATGTTCCGTCGACAATAATTGCTGGCAGTTGATTGGGTGTTTTGTTTTCTGATTGACCCAATACCGAGGTGACTGCCTCGGCCAGTAATACTGGGCGATGGGTATATGTCATAGTCGGCCAACATCAGAAAGTAAATTGTTTGAGTGCATCGGGCATGCCTTGCGCAATAGCTACTTGCTCTTTTTGTGCATAAGTGGCGGCATCCCATAATTCGAAGTGACTGCCCATACCCAACAACATGACATCACGTTCGACATTGGCGGCTGCTCGTAATTCAGGACTCACAAGAATGCGGCCTGAACCATCCATCTCAACATCAAAAGCATTACCCAAAAAAATACGGCGCCACCAATGAGCATCCATTGGTAACTGCGCAATTCGACTTCTAAATGCTTCCCACTCAGATCGAGGGAATAATAAGAGGCAACCATCAGGGTGTTTTGTGAGCGTAACTCTGCCTTCACCTTGCAATTGCAAGGCGTCACGATGCCTTGCAGGAATCGACATGCGACCCTTAGCATCGAGAGTTAATGCAGAAGCACCTTGAAACACGTAATTTTCCCCACTTTTTCACACTTTTCCCCACTGTAGAGGATGACTAATTGATGGTCAAGTGTTTTAGGGACTTTTTTTACAATTTCTTTAGCTAGAACAAGTACTTAGGAGCATATGCTGAGGGTATTTTAAGGGTAAATTTCCAATAAAAACATAGTCATGGAAAGTACTCTTAAGAAACTAGCTGAGGGTTATATGCGGTAAGCAGTCAAAGTCATAACTTTTGCCATGATTTTCATGACGGACTGAATTGGCACAGGTAACTCCACCCCACCTTCACGAATGGCCATTTGCCCATGTTCGATCTCATCGGCACGCATTTGAGCAACGATGGCCCTTGATTCCCGGTCATTAGAGGGTAATTCTTGCAAATGACCATCCAAGTGAAGCTCAACTTGTTTTTCAGTTTCTGCAACAAAGCCTAAGCTGACTTTGTCACCAGCTAATCCAGCTGCAGACCCTAGCAAAAAAGACCCTGCATACCAAAGAGGATTCAATAAGCTTGGACGAGCCCCCAACTGCTCTAAACGGCTCTCACACCATGCTAAATGGTCTTCTTCCTCAATCGCAGCATGCTCTAACTTTACTTTCAGATCATCACTTTTAGCATGTAATTTTTGAGATTGATACAAAGCTTGAGCACAAACCTCTCCGACATGATTGATTCTCATTAAGCCCGCAGAGTGTTTTTTCTCACTCTCAGTTAAGACCTCTGTTAATTCACCAGACTCTGTCTTAGCTACTGGAATCGGTCTTCTCATTGGAGTAGCACCAACAATTGATCGCAAAGCACGATCAAATTCAATGATGAATCCATCAACAGGGTGATTAGATAATTTTGAGCTCATAACGTCATCTTAAACGCTTGATCATTTATCAGTTTTCACAAAGATCATCACGATATGTTGTTTTATTACAACTAATTCTTATGAAAATAGTCATTTTTAAGGTTATTAATCGCCTGAAGTTTACTTTATTGATATCTTTATAGCTGGTTTCCTTGTAAACCAAACAAAAAAATAGCGATTTTGTTGTTTTTTTGCATCAACTATCAATGGAGAACTTATGGAAAAAACGCTTATCAGCGTAGCGGTGCTGTCTTTAATGGCAACACCACTGGTCATCACAAGTGCCCAGGCTCAAACAAGCAGTACATCGATTTATGGCACTTTAGATAGTGGCATGCGTTACAGCAAGAATGCTGGGCATGACAACATAGGTAATGCAAAAGATGGCCGTCTTTCAAATAACTCTGGTGGTTTATCAGGTTCACATCTTGGTTTTATGGGGCAAGAAGATTTAGGCCAAGGCACCCATACAATTTTCAAATTGGAAGCAGGAATTAATACCAACTCAGGCGAACTCAACTCTTCTAGCGATGGAAAGTTTTATGGGAAAAAATCTGAAAATAAAAGTATGTTTGGTCGACAGGCTTATTTAGGTTTAAGCAATCAAACATTCGGCAGCATAACGATGGGTCGACAATATACCGTTGGCTACGATGTGATTAAAAAATTTGATCCAACAAATAATTTAAATCAACATCAAACAATTCATCATCTGAGCGGCTATTCTGATTCCAAGAATCATCACAATCGATCAAATGCCACCATTAAATATGAATACTCATTTGCGAATGTTCGCACTCTAGCAAGCTATAAACCCGGCACACAGGTTGGCTCCATCAGTAATGGCAGTGAAATGGCTATTGGTATGCAACATCAGAATAAGCAATGGGGAATCGGCGCCTCATATACCGAAATAGGTATTGCCAAAATTGTGGATACAGCACCATCACATACCCAAGCACTTGGAAAAACAAAAATCTTCAACTTAGCCGGGGAGTACAAAATGGATCGACTAACAATAAGAACTGGTATTTCTCATAGCAAATTACCAGAAGTAAAAGTTGGAGCCATATTCAAACATCCACAACTAGCAATTCCTCACAAAGATCAAATCGGTTCATCCATCTTTGTTGCAGCCTGGGGACTTCAATACGAACTGACACCTCGTGTGCAGCTAGGCTTGGCTCAATACACCAAGCTAACGCATCAATCCAAAAATGATGTCTTGATGGATAAAGACCGAAAGGTAGTTATGAGTGGTTTATATAAACTCTCAAAGAGAACTGATATTTATAGCATCGTCGATTGGCACTCCAACCGATCTGGAGTTTCAGAAACCAATCGATCTAAAAACCAGCAGAGTATTTCTGCTGGCTTGAGACATCGCTTTTAAACAAGAACCTCTGCTTTACAGGCTGTTTTAGTTTTCAAACCTAGCTCAGCCAAAAGCTCACGATCGGCATCTGCTTCTGGATTGTCGGTTGTGAGCAGCTTATCACCGTAGAAAATAGAATTGGCGCCCGCCATAAAACACATGGCTTGGACGGCACGTCCTAATTCTTGGCGACCAGCAGATAAGCGCACGCGAGCTGTTGGCATCGTAATACGTGCAATTGCAATCGTTCTCACAAACTCTAATGGATCAACACCCTTTTGGTCAGCCAGTGGCGTCCCAGGAACTGGCACCAAATGGTTAATTGGCACTGATTCTGGATATGGATTTAAGTTAGCGAGCTTAGCGATAAATGCTGCGCGCTGAGCACGTGTTTCACCCATACCAATAATGCCACCACAACAAACTGACATGCCAGCACTGCGAACACTCTTCAAAGTATCTAAACGATCTTGATAATCGCGAGTATTGATCACAGAACCGTAAAAATCTTCGCTTGTATCAAGGTTATGGTTGTAATAATCCAAGCCAGCATCACCTAATGCTTTAGCCTGTTCTGGAGCCAACATACCTAAGGTGGCGCATGTTTCCAGACCAAGATCCTTAACACCCTTGATCATCGCAACTACTTTTTCAATATCGCGATCTTTAGGTTCGCGCCATGCAGCACCCATACAGAAACGATTGGATCCAGCTTCCTTAGCAGCACGCGCGGCTTCCAGAACCTCTTCCACATCCATCATTTTGGTTGCTTTAACATCTGTCTGATAGCGCGCTGCTTGTGGGCAATAACCGCAATCCTCTGGACAACCTCCGGTCTTGATCGACAACAAAGTTGCCAATTCAATATCCCCTTCAGGGAAATTTTGATGATGAACCGCAGCAGCCCGAGTCATTAACTCGTTCAGGGGTAATTCATAAAGTTCAAGTACTTGAGCAACAGTAGTAGACATAAGCTTTTTAGGGGAATTCTTAGTAATAATTGCTAATGATACAGGTCGAAGTGTTCAAATAGAGTCTATGCGCAAAATCCTAACTTTTATTTCTTTAGTAATCCTGACTCAAACTGCTTCAGCTGAAAAGTCATGGCCTTACGCTAGTTCAGAGCCCATTAAAATTATCGTTACCTTTACACCTGGTGGTGCGCCCGATATTTTGGCCAGAACGCTTGCCGAACATTTCCAAAAAGACTTTAATAATCAAGTAATTGTAGAAAATAAACCTGGCGCAGGCGGGAATATTGGCACTGAATTGGTCGCCAAATCAAACCCCAATGGCCACACGCTGCTGATTGGCACGGTCGGAACGTTAACGATCAATCCATATCTTTACAAAAATATATCTTACGATGCTCACAAAGAGTTAGAGCCCATAACATTTCTAGCCAGCACGCCAAATGTGTTGGTTTTAAATAAAAACGTGCCAGCTGACGATGCCAAGTCTCTAGTTAATTTAGCAAAATCTCAACCTAATCAGATGAGTTACTCATCATCAGGTATTGGGACCTCAATTCATTTATCCGGTGAACTATTTCAACAATTAACAAAAACAAAAATCAAACATATTCCTTACAAAGGACGAGCTCAGGCTATGCCAGATTTATTGGGTGGTCGAGTTCAAATGAGTTTTGATAATTTGACATCTGCAATGCCCCTTATTAAATCAGGTGATTTAAAAGCAATTGGAGTAACTAGTCTTCAACGCTCTCCCCATGCTCCAGATATCCCGACTTTAAGTGAGTCAGGGGTTCCTGGTCTTAAAAACTTTCAAGTGACATCATGGTTTTCTTTAATGGGGCCAGCTGGCATGCGCAAAGAAGATGTTAATAAAATTGCAGCAGAAACCAAAAGAATTTTATCGTTACCTGAAGTAAAAGAACGTCTAGCTAGCATGGGTCTAGAAGCTAACCCACAGGGTCCTGAAGCACTACAGCGATTAATTCAAGCAGACTCCAAGCGTTGGTCTAAGTTAATTCAGGACACAGGCATGACGGCCGAATGAAGAATAAAAATATGCCATCAATTTCTGAGCAATGGGTTGAACGCAGCTTAAAAGCGGTGTGGCACCCTTGTACACAAATGAAACATCATGAGCGCTTTCCACTCATTGCCTTATCTCATGGCAAAGGAAGTTGGCTATACGATCAAGATGGCAAGCGCTACTTAGATGCAGTGAGCTCTTGGTGGGTGAACTTATTTGGTCACGCTAACCCTTACATCAATGCAGCACTAAAAGAACAGCTCAATCAACTAGAGCATGCGATGCTGGCAGGTTTTACACACCCCCCTGTAGTAGAGCTGTCTGAAAGACTAAGCGCTCTAACTTCACACCAGTTAGGCCATACTTTTTATGCCTCCGATGGTGCATCTGCGATTGAGATTGCTCTAAAAATGAGTTTTCATTATTGGCGCAATTTAGGTCAGTCAGAAAAAAAAGAATTTATTTGCTTAAAGAATAGCTATCACGGTGAAACTCTTGGCGCTCTGGCAGTCACCGATGTGGCACTTTTTAAAGATGCTTATGGTCCACTCATTGGTCAAGCCCACATTGTTACAAGCCCAGACGCCAGAAATGCCATTGCTGGTGAAACAAATGCAGATGTAGCTAGTCGCTCACTGAAAGACTTAGAAACAACCCTTCAAAAATATCAAGGAAAAATTGCTGCTCTCATTCTTGAACCATTGGTTCAATGTGCCACCGGCATGGCCATGTACGATGCCAGTTACTTAGTTGGCGCCCGTCAACTATGTGATCAATACCAAGTGCACTTGATTGCAGATGAGATTGCAGTGGGTTGTGGTCGAACCGGCACCTTCTTTGCGGTTGAGCAAGCTGGTGAATCTGGGATTTGGCCAGACTTCTTGGCTTTATCTAAGGGCATCAGTGGTGGATATTTGCCTTTGTCATTGGTTATGACCACCGACAAGATTTATCAGGCTTTTTACGATGACGATGTCACTAAAGGATTTCTGCATTCTCATTCCTATACCGGAAACCCTCTAGCCTGCACCGCTGCACTTGCTACATTAGACATTTTTGCCAATGAACAGATTATTGAAAACAATAAAGTCTTAGCAAACGCCATGAAGGACTCATTTACTTGGGCACAAAATGATTCAAACATTGAACATTTCCGCCAAACAGGCATGATCTTGGCATTTGACGTAAAAGAAAATGTCATTAATAACTCATTTGCTAAAGAGTTTTTTAAAGAAGCTTTATCAAAAGAAATTTTGGTGCGGCCTATTGGTCGGACTGTTTACATCATGCCGCCCTACACATTAAGCCCAGATGAGTTGATGATTCTTTCAAATGGTATTGAAAAGACCCTGCACTTTGTTTTACATAACAAGGGCTAGAATTGAGTCATGAGCAACTCCTATACCCAACACTACGCTCAACTTTTAGATAACTTAGAGAAAAAATCTCTTCGTAGAAAACTTAAAGTCAGCGAAAGTGCCAGCGCTCCATTAATGACAATTGATGGTCGATCAATGCTGACTTTTTGCAGCAATGATTATCTGGGTTTAGCCAATCATCCTAGAATTGCACAAGCTATTGCAGAGGGTGCCCAACGTTATGGTTCAGGTAGTGGTGCCTCGCACATGATTAACGGCCACAATCAAGCACACGCTGCACTAGAAAATGCCCTTGCACAAACGCAAAGCTCTTTCATCCCCAATATTAAAACCTTATTCTTTGGCACTGGTTATATGGCCAATATGGCTGCCATTACTGCGCTCAGCACCTTGCATGATGCTTCGGGTGAACCCAGTCAGATGAGCATCTTTTCTGAAGAACTGAATCATGCATCTTTGATTGATGGTATTCGCTTAGCAAGCAAACAGAATCAGGCGACTATCAAAATTTATCCGCATCAAGATATTGAAACGCTCCGAAAAATGCTGGCGGAAGATTTAAATCCTTTTAAATTGATTGTTACTGATGCCGTATTCAGCATGGATGGCGATATTGCTCACCTTGATCAACTATTAGATATTGCTGAAGAATTCAACGCACTGCTCATGATTGATGATGCCCATGGCTTTGGTGTTTTGGGAGATCAAGGTCTGGGCGCGCTGAATTTATTTAACTTAAAAGCAAGTGATCCACGTACCGGAAGGATCATTTATATGGGAACCTTAGGAAAGGCTGCTGGTCTAAGTGGTGCTTTTGTTGCTGGGGATGCAAATCTCATTGAATGGGTCATGCAAAAAGGTCGCGCCTACATCTACACCACGGCCAGTCCACCATTGATTGCAGAAGGCCTTCTGACAAGCCTTGAGCTGATGAGGGATCCCACTCATCGAGTGGCGCTTGAAAAAAATATTGCTTACTGGCACAGCCATTTACAGCTGAAGAAATGGCGCTTAATGCCATCACAGACAGCCATTCAACCGATCATCATTGGCACAAATGCAGACGCCCTTAAAGTCGCTCAACAACTTGATCAAAAAAATATTTGGGTTCCTGCGATTCGCCCTCCAACTGTAGCCGAGGGTACAGCTCGCTTGCGCGTCACTCTTAGTGCCTCACACACCAACGTTCAGATTGATCAACTGATCCAAGCATTACATGAGATTGAAGATGCCTTCTAATTTGAAACCTACAGGATTTTTTGTCACGGGGACTGATACTGAAGTAGGTAAAACTCTAGTTTCTGGCGCATTACTCTTGCAATTACAAAAAAAATATTTAAAAGTAATCGCCTACAAACCTGTAGTTGCAGGTCTTAGGCTTATTGATGGTCAATTGCAAAATGAAGATCTGATCAGCCTAGCAACAGCTTCTTCACATGAAGCCGCGAAAAATGTTTCAAACATATGTCCTTACATTTTGGAGACGCCTTCAGCCCCTCATCTTGTTGCCAAAACAAATCACATTCAATTAAGTTACGAAAAAATGTTGGGAAGCTATCAAGCTCTAGCCCAGCAAATAGATGCCATTGTTGTTGAGGGTGTTGGTGGGTTTAAGGTGCCATTTCATGAGGGTAAAAATAGCGCAGACTTTGCCAAGGATCTGGCTTTACCAGTCATCTTAGTTGTGGGGATGCGCTTAGGATGTATTAATCATGCTCTACTCACTATTGAAGCTATCCAAAGTAGAGGCCTCCTGATTGCTGGATGGGTTGCCAACTGCATCAGCGACATGAATTTACTAGATCAAAATATTGAATCACTCAAAGATATGATTGATGCGCCTCTACTGGGTGTCATACCCAAGCTCGACCCACAGCTGATTCGTACACCCTACACAAAGTCAGCTCTAGAAAAAGCAGCGACATATATCAAGCTGCCTAGCTAACTGGGCACTTAGTCTTTCATTCTTAACTCTCGACGCAAGATCTTTCCAACGCTGTTTTTGGGAAGCTCTGATCTAAATTCGATATATTTAGGACGCTTGTAATTAGTGAGCTGCTGTTTGCAGTGCTGATGAACTTCTTCTTCCGTGAGTTGATCATTTTTTTTCACGATAAAGACTTTAACCACTTCACCCGCATTTTCATCTGATACACCTACCACACCACATTCGAGAACCCCAGGTAGGGCGGCGACCACCTCTTCTACTTCACTGGGGTAAACATTAAATCCAGAAACTAAAATCATGTCTTTTTTACGATCAATGATTTTGACGTAGCCCTGCTCATTCATGTAACCAATATCCCCTGTTTTCAAAAAACCATCAGAAGTCATTGTGGCAACAGTTTCTTCTGGTCGATTCCAATAACTCGCCATGAGTTGGGGTCCCTTAATACATATTTCACCAGATTCTCCATAAGGTAACACTTGCCCAGCCTCATCACGAATACTGGCATCAGTTCCGGGCAGAGGTAAGCCAATATGCCCAGTAAAACTATCGATTAATGGGGTATTGCAACAGGCTACTGGGGATGTTTCAGAAAGTCCGTAGCCTTCAGCTATCGGCTTACCTGTCAACGACAACCATCTCTCAGCCGCCACCTTTTGAACTGCCATACCGCCACCAATCGCAACAAGCAAGCTTGAAAAATTGATTTTTGTAAATGAGGGATGATTCATTAAGGCATTAAATAGCGTATTTACTGCGGGGAAAATATGAAATTGCTTAAGACCCCTGAGCAACTTAATAAATGAAGGAATATCTTTTGGATTAGTGACCAAAATATTTAACCCGCCACTTCGAATGCCAAACATACAGCAGGCTGTTAGAGCAAAGATATGGTACAGAGGTAAGGCACAGACAAAAACCAATTGATCTATAGACTTCCCTCTTAACCCAGGCTCTAACCAAGATTCAATTTGAAATATATTGGCCAAAATATTTCGGTGGAGCAAAACTGCCCCCTTTGAAATTCCAGTTGTACCCCCGGTGTATTGCAAAAATGCAATGTCATCGCCCTTGATTTCAGGTCGAATCCAATTTGATTGACTTCCTTTATGCAAAGCATTTTTAAAATTGCAACTTCCCATTAAATGCCATTTTGGAACAGCCTTTTTAAGATGACGAATAACCCAATTAATCATGATCCCCTTGAGGCCCATCATTTCGCCGACGCTCGTCACCACAACATGCTGAACATTCGCTTCAGATCGAATACTCTCAAAAACATGTGCAAAGTTTTCTAGAACAACCAAAACCTCAGCACCAGAGTCTTTGAGCTGATAAGCCAACTCCCTTGGGGTGTAGAGTGGATTGACATTCACAACCACATAACCCGCTCTTAGCGTGCCAGCCAGAGCAATGGGGTATTGCAAAACATTGGGCATCATCAAAGCCACCCTGGCGCCCTGGCTCAACCCTAGGGATTGCAAATAGGCGGCAAACTGCTGCGATGCCTGATCGAGCTCTTTAAAGCTAAGTTGGCGCCCCATACAATCAAATGCGGCGCGATGGGCATATTGAGAAAAAGCCTCCTCTAGCATGTGACTTAAAGAAACATACTGACTGGCATCAATAACGTGGGGAACACCCTCCGGATAACTATCTAACCAGGGTTTTTCTTGACTCATGCTATTGTCTTTTTATAAATTATTTGGATCGCTAAATATGTATGAAATACTGCACTAAAGTTGCAGGAATACCAAGAGCTAAACATATTACTTACATAAGAGATATGATTTAGCTAAGAAATCAGAAACCAAACCTATGAAACTATTGCCAGAAGTCCTTGAATCAGTTGAAGTTATCAAGGCTATCCGCCGAGATATCCACGCACACCCCGAACTGTGTTTTCAAGAAAACCGTACAGCGGATAAGGTTGCTAAACAGTTGGAGTCTTGGGGCATCACAGTTCACCGTGGCCTAGGTAAAACTGGTGTTGTTGGAAGTATTCAGGGCAGCGCTGGCCCTGGACGATCTATAGGCTTGCGAGCTGATATGGACGCCCTACCCCTACAAGAACACAATCGCTTTGAGCACGCATCTAAATATGACGGTAAGATGCATGCTTGCGGCCATGATGGTCACGTTGCGATGTTACTTGGAGCCGCGGAATATATCTCTAAACACCGCGATTTCAAAGGTAGCGTGCATTTCATCTTTCAACCTGCAGAAGAAGGTGGTGGTGGTGCCCGTGAGATGATCAAAGATGGTTTATTTGATTTATTCCCATGTGATGCAGTATTTGGTATGCACAACTGGCCCGGCCTAGCAGTTGGAGAGTTTGGAGTTACTCCAGGTCCTATGATGGCATCTAGTAACGAATTTGTGATTACTGTTAAAGGTAAAGGCGGCCATGCCGCACTTCCCCACAATAGTGCTGACCCAGTATTTGCTGCAACTCAAATCATGAGCTCCCTTCAAGGAATCATTACTCGCAATAAGCGCCCTATTGATGCTGCAGTTTTATCTATTACTCAATTTCATGCTGGTGACGCTAGCAACATCATCCCTGATAGCGCTTGGGTCGGCGGCACCGTTAGAACTTTCACACTGGATGTTCTAGATTTAATCGAAACCCGATTACGGCATATTGCCTCCACAGTTGCACAAGCATTTGATTGCAAGGCTGAAGTTGAGTTTTTAAGAAACTATCCACCAACGATCAATCATCCTAAAGAAACGGCATTTGCGATTGATGTCATGACAAATTTGGTTGGAGAGCATCGTGTGAACCCCCGTATCGATCCAACAATGGGTGCAGAAGATTTCGCATTTATGTTGCAAGAGAAACCAGGTTGCTATGTCTTTATTGGCAATGGCGATGGCGATCACCGCTCCCAGGGACATGGTTTAGGGCCATGCCAACTCCATAACCCTTGCTATGACTTCAATGATGACTTATTACCTTTAGGTAGTAGTTACTGGATCAATCTAACTCAAAAATATTTGGCGCAATAAAGTAGCCAGCTTATTTAGTTAACTCAATATCGCCATAAATAGCATTCACTTGAGTGCGCGTGTTATCAGTATCTGTTAACAAACCCAGGCCAATGATTTTTCCTGGTGGCTCTCCAAATGCGGCCTGGTAATCTTTTGTTAAATCTCGATGATGATGCTGCCAACGCCCAAGATCTTGGCCGCCAGAATTCACAACAATCATTTTCACACGTGAAGTGCGCGGGCTTGTAATCAGCATCTCCAATGGGCTTTTGGCGGCCCACACATACATCAGTGTGGCATAAGGCATTTCGTAACCACTCACAATTTTCGCCATTTCAAATACCATTTGCTCACGAACTGGTAACTTGGTTTTATCGCCATCAAATGCCACCAAAATTCTTAAAGGGGCATCATCCCCAGAAGAATCATGGTTATTTGCACTTGGTATGTAATCTAGAGCTTTCCACTCCCAATTTAAGAATAAACCTGTTGCATCTCTGGGCTGCAGTGGTAAGACAAGACCTGATGCCGCCACGTTGGCACTAGCATGTAAAACTGTTTTACCTTCATATTGCTCAAGGGTATATTCAGTTTTATTTTTTTGGGGGGTAATGCGCCAGACTTGCCAGGCTTTGGGTAAACGTCCACCATGATTCAAATCGGAAAATTTACCCACCTTTTCAGCTGGAGGTGTTTGCAGATCGCCCACCTCCATTGTTGCGCAGGAAGCCAAACCCAACAGAGTCAAACTCAGCAGGGTTTTATATAAAGACCTTTTAAATTTCAAACGAGCTCGAATCAATGAATCATTGCGATTATTGATTTTTAAATTTAGCCGATCGCTTTTCAACGAATGCCGCCATACCTTCTTTTTGATCTTCCGTTGCAAATGCCGCATGGAATAAACGACGCTCTAAATGAATACCTTCATTTAAAGAGTTTTCATAGGCAGCATTGACGCCCTCTTTGACCATCATCAAAATAGGCAAAGACATCTCGGAGATGGTTTTTGCAGCTGCCATTGCTTCTACTAATAACTGATCAGCTGGCACAACTCTTGAAACGAGCCCAGCACGTTCAGCTTCTGCTGCATCCATCATTCTGGCCGTCAAACACATATCCATAGCCTTGGCTTTAGAAACAGCTCTTGGCAAACGCTGCGTGCCGCCAGCCCCTGGAAGGATTCCTAATTTAATTTCAGGCTGGCCAAACTTGGCAGTATCTGCAGCAATGATGAAATCACACATCATTGCTAATTCGCAACCACCGCCCAAAGCATATCCAGCAACAGCAGCAAGGACTGGTTTACGGATGCGGCGAATTGTTTCCCAATTCTTGGTGATGTAATCACCTTTATAAACATCTGTAAAACTGTATTGAGCCATCATGCCGATATCAGCTCCCGCAGCAAAAGCTTTTTCACTTCCGGTAATGACCACGCAAGAAATATTTTCATCAGCATCAAAACCCAAGAGTGCAGCACCTAACTCATCCATTAACTGATCATTGAGAGCGTTCAATGCCTTAGGTCGATTCAGCGTAATTAAAGCAACACGGCCATCAGTTGATGTCACAATCATTTCGTAACTCATTTTTTATCTTTCTCTTGGTTTTGTGAGGTCAGCACAGGATTTATCACTACTTAAATGCTTGATATAACCGCTATCTTAAACAAGATGCTAGCATTTGGGGAATCAAATACCGTTGCAGGGGAAAAATGAGTCGCACCGAATTAACTCAAGTGATCTATGAGTCGAATCAAGGGATTGCCAAAATTACCCTGAACCGCCCAGAAAAATTAAATAGCTTCACAACACAAATGCATGCGGAAATCCGTTCCGCACTTGATTTAGTTGATCAAGACCCAAGTATTCGAGTAGTTTTAATTACGGGTGCTGGGAAAGGATTTTGCGCAGGTCAAGATCTAGCTGATCCAGAGCTTAATTTAGATAACCTAGCCCAAACTTTGGAACAAAACTACAACCCCCTGATTGCACGCTTAACGAGCATGCCTCAAGTGGTCATTGCAGCCGTTAACGGTGTAGCTGCTGGCGCTGGCTTTAACTTAGCTTTAGCTGCAGATTTAACCTTAGCCGGCAAAAAAGCATCTTTAACCCAGGCGTTTATACGTATTGGTCTATTGCCAGATGCTGGAGGCACATGGTTTCTGCCCCAAAAGGTAGGCCTGCAAAAAGCTATGGGGCTTGCTATGACGGGCAACAAAATCAGTGGCGAAGAAGCAGATCAAATGGGGTTAATTTGGAAAGCTGTTGAAGATGAATCTCTTATGGATGAGGCGCAGCAGTTAGCGCAAGAATTAGCAGCACTGCCAAGCCTAGCTTTAGCAGAAATAAAAAGAGCTATGTATGCAGCCAATAACCATACGCTCAAGCAACAGCTAGATATCGAAGCTGCCGCCCAAAATCGCCTTGGGGCTAGTGAAGATTTTCGAGAGGGTGTCTCTGCTTTCTTAGAAAAACGTCCTGCTCAATTCAAAGGCCAGTGAAGTAAGCGAGCGTCAATTACTGAGGCAACAGAATCCACATCCTGCCCTGTTGCTTCATCCGACCAGCCTGCTCTCCAGCCTGATCACCAGTCCCCCAATAAAAGTCTGCTCGGACAGCACCAATGATGGCGCTGCCGGTATCTTGAGCCATCATCAAACGCTGTATTGGTTTATCACTGAGCGGATAGGTGGTTGCCAAAAATACAGGCGCCCCTAGGGGCAAAATTTTGGCGTCAACCGCAATACTTCGCTCTGCCGTTAACGGCACACCCAAAGACCCAATGGGGCCTACATTCGCATCTGTTGTTGCTGGTAACTCTCTAAAAAATACATAACGAGGATTGGCGTTCAACATTTCTTGGACCCGTTGGGGATTTTTTTTGGCCCATGCTTGAATGCCTTGCATGGTGGCAGTTGAACGATTGATTTCCTTCCGATCTAACAACCACTGTGCAAATGATTTAAATGGTTGATCGTTTGTTCCTGCGAAGCCTAAACGCACCACTTTGCCATCGCTCATCCTCACGCGTCCTGAACCTTGAACCTGCATAAAGGCCGCAGCTACAGGGTCGTCCACCCATAATATTTCTTGGCCGCTAAGCTGCCCACTGGACATCAACTCTGCTCGAGTTGGTAAGGTACTGGGTTTTCTTTTCTTCCACGCGCTTGGGTACTGATGTATCGCCGTTTGATAAACCCCACCACGCGCACGCGCCCCATTCAAATAGGGCTCATAGTATCCAGTGACCAAGCCATAAACCCCTCCAGCCGACGGGCCAGACTGATGGCGGATTTCCATGACTTTCATATGATTTTCAAAGTATCGGCGAATTGAATTGTTATCTGCCCCATCAACTTTCACAGAAGCAGCACAAACAGACTTCCAATTCAAACCGCTTGGATTCCGTTTATCGAGTCCCTGACAGCTTCTTTGCCAAGCTGGCCAAGCTGCAGTTAAATCATCTTCGCGCCATCCAGGTAATTGACCCCATGAAACCGGGTGCAACTCTGCATTAGTGATAGCCTGCTCAGTTGTTTTAGGTGAGGACTTCTGAATTGTTTGAGCTTGACGAAGAGGCACCGAAGTGCAAGATGTTAATAAAATGCTAGTTATTAATAAGCCAAGAGCTAAAGCCGGACGAAATAATTGTTTAGGCTTATGATGCTCATCATATTGGGTACCACCCATCATTGATCCCGAAAGGAACCCCAAATTGAGCGATTTATTTGATGAATTTCCCATGTTGTTGTTTGCCTTAGAAGCCGGTGTAGCTTTATTAATTTTGGTCATTATTGTAGTTTGGACCATGATGGGCAGAAAAGACCAATAAAGGTTTTTGTATCAACAACAGGCATTAAACCCAATTCTCTAATCCGAGCTGTGGTACCTGTTTAAATTTCTAAATATTCCGGGCTTCCTCGGTCTAATTACTTCTTTTCGCCCCGCTGATTCATAAAATCATCAGTTACCCTAAGCCCATTCAAAAAGAAGTTATCCCAAGTATTCTCAAGTGGCGTAATGACTCTTTCACGTCCACGAATACGGACAGCTACCTTCTTTATATCTTCGAGCAATCGGGCCTCTCCAACCAACTTCACCACCTGGTCTTTATCATCAATAAACACTGGTGTTCTGGTAATTGTCATATAGCCCCCTAGATGCATGAACATGGAGAATTATCCCAACTATTTAAAAACCTAATGCAACGTTCTTGGC
>JBDLVQ010000004.1:0-57144 GCA_039804685.1 Pseudomonadota bacterium
TGGTGTCGTCACCATTAAAGATATTTTGGCTGAGTTAGAGAAGCCAGGTCGTGATCCTCGCCCAGAATTTAAGACGGCAACATTTGAGGATGGGGTTGAAGATATCAATCAATTAATCCCTGGAATGATTCTTGAAGGTGTTGTGACTAACGTTGCAGCTTTTGGGGCTTTTATTGATATCGGTGTTCATCAAGATGGCTTGGTTCACGTTTCAGCTTTGGCGGATAAGTTTGTTAAAGATCCCCATGAGGTTGTGAAAGCTGGGCAAGTCGTTAAGGTCAAAGTGTTAGAGGTTGATGTTAAACGTCGTCGAATTGGTTTAACGATGAGGTTAAACGATAGCTCCCCATCCCAATCTGGATCTGCTCGTTCTGACGCTAGTGATAGAGGTGCGTCTAGAGCTTCATCAAAGCCAGCTCATCAAGGTCAACAGCGTTCACAAGCACCTCAGGGAAATACAGCATTTGCTGAGGCTTTTGCGAAGTTGAAGGCCAAAAACTAATACTCGTTTTTATAAGAAACTTATAGTTTGAAGTAAGATTTGATCACGATAACTCGTGATCATTTTTTCTATGACCTTAGCATTTAATACGCTTAAATTCAAAAATAAATTAAATGGTGTGGGTATTCCTGTTACTCATGCTGAGGGTATGACTGAGCCAGTGAGAGATTCTTTTGAACATTTGGCGACTAAAAAAGATTTACATCTTTTGGAGTTAAGGTTGTTGCACTCTCAAGGAGTTATGAAAAATGATTTGATCATGTGGATGGTCGGTTTGTCGTTGATTCAAATGGGACTTTGTTTAAGTGTTGTTTTGTCATTTCATGGAAATTAAATATTCATGATGAAAGTGAGTAGGAGATTGTTGAGTGAATTCCAAACATGCTTACTTTGACTCAAAGCAGTGATAGTTAAATTAATGTGTAAAAGCAGGGCTAAGCGTTTAGGAACTCTAGGGGGTTCTGAGCCCCACCTCAAAAGTATCCTAAGAGGAATGCCTAAATACTGATCTTATTAACTATTACCTAACGGTAATAATTAATAAGATGGTGGGGTATAATAAAATTTAATTACCTTTCAGTAACTAAATATCAATATATGCCAAAAAATCATAAAAAATTACCGTTAAGTAATACTAATGAGCTTAAGATCGTCGACACCAAATCATTGGGGGAGTTGATGCGCGCCCAAAGAAAAGCCTTGGGTTTAACTCAATTAGATATCGCAGGTGTAGGGAATAGTGGTAACCGGTTCGTCGTTGAATTAGAGGCTGGTAAGCCAACAGTGCAGTTTCAGAAAACTTTGGACACCCTCAACCTTTTAGGTTTAGAGATGGTGATAAGAGAAAAAACATCTGGTGATCTTTGATGAGTGAGTATTCCTTAGATATTTATTGGGAGGGTGATTTAATCGGTCATATAGTTGATGGATCACCGTTATCTTTTCAATATGATCCAGAGTGGTTAAATAAGAAACATCATTTTGCCTTGCTAGGTATACCTAAAGTCTTGGGATCGCAAAGCGGGCCAATGATTACTTCATTTTTTGAAAATTTATTACCTGAGGCGGAGTTAAGAGAGTATTTAACTTCTCAATACAAGGTAGGAAGTTTGTTTGGCTTGTTATGGAAATTTGCGGGGGATACAGTCGGCGGTTTCATTATGATCCCTTCGGGAACTGGTATTGATGCTTTAGCTTATGAGAAAACCAGTTGGGAAAAACTGGCTGAGAAAATTCAAAGAGATGGCATCCATAATGCGGGTGGATTGCTGGAAGCAAGTCGTATATCAATTGCAGGAGCTCAGCGTAAATTTTCAATTGCATTATTCAATGATGATCAAGTGATGCTCCCCTTAGGTGTGTCCCCTTCAACACATATTGTTAAGCCAGAAATTATTAAGTTTGAAAATATTTGGCGTTCGGCTCTTAATGAGGCAATCATCATGAAGACGGCATCCTATTGTGGCTTGAAGGTTGCAGAGACTTTCTATGAACCATTGACTGCATCTTGTGTTGTGAAGAGATTTGATAGGTTTTTTAATGGAGAGTCAACAGAAGGAAATCTGAAAAGAGTTGTTCAATATGATTTTTGTCAATTATTTGGCAAGACCTCCGATAGGAAATATCAGCAAGATGGTGGCCCAGGTTTTGTTGATTGTGCAAACCTCATTAACAAATATAGTTTCGATGTTTCAGGTGATATCAAGTCATTGGTGCAATGGTTATTTTTTAACTTGATGGTTGGTAATCATGATGGGCACGCCAAGAATTTATCGATCAATAAAATAGATGGCAAGTTTCATCTATCACCTTTCTATGACCTGATGTCAACACAGGTTTATAAAGGGATCTCTTCTAATTTGGCAATGTCAGTCAATAGTCAATATGAAGTTGGACAAATAGGTGCCCAAGAAATCACGGGATTGTGTGAAGAGCTGAATATTCAACGAACTTACATGATAAAGATTGCTAAGGATTTATTTGAAAAATTACCTGGCTCTTTAGAGGACGCTGTTTTGAGTTGCAATGCCAACGATCCTCAAAGTAAAAGCTTTACTGAAAAGCTACGCACATACGTCGAGAGCAACAGTCATAAACTGATGAAGAGGATTACCTGAATGAAATCTTGTAGAGCTTATTTATTTGAGAAGCGCATTCACTGATTGAAGATCTTCGTCGCTTAAAACCGCTGCTTGAGCTTTCAGCTTTAAGCCATTCAGGATGGCGTCATAACGAGCTTTTGCTAAGTCTCTACGAGTAGTGAATAAAGTGTCTTGAGCATTGAGGACGTCGATGTTGATACGTACACCCACTTCATAACCTAGTTTATTCGACTCTAAGGCGCTAAGGGCTGATATTTCAGCGGCCTCATAAGCCTTCACTTGCGCTAGACCATTATTAAATCCCAAGTAAGCTTGGCGAGTAGCTTGCGCAACGCTGCGGCGAGTGCTTTCCAGGTCAGCTAGAGCCTTGCTGGCAAGCGCTGATTTTTCTCTCACAACGGATTGGTTGTAACCACTTGAAAATAAAGGGACAGTGACCTGAACAATCACTTGGTTAGAGTATGACTGTTGGGGATAGGTGCTGCCAGTCAATGTATTTAAGCTTTCTGAATCGGTATAGCCTCTTTGAGCAACTAAATCAACAGATGGGGCATGCCCTGCATAGGCGCGTTTAGTTTCTTTAGTGGCTACGTCATAAGCTAGCTTGCTGGCCATAATGGTGTAGCTCACCTGCTCGGCTTGATTAACCCAGTCATTCATCGTTTGACCAGGCTGAACCGCAACAGTATTTTCAATATTGATCTTTTTAGGTTTTTCGTTATTTTTTAATTTAATCTTGCGTTCTTTTGCAACTATCTCAATCTTGGCTTCACTGCTTAAGCTTTTAAGGTTGCCAATTGAGGATCCTGTAATTTGTTCAAGAGCGCTTCGTTTAATTAATAAATCTGCTTCAGCTGCTAATTCTTGTGCGACAACTAGGTCGTAGCGTGATTGCGCTTCGTGCGTATCAGTAATAGTGGCGGTGCCCACTTCAAAGTTTCTTTTGGCCTGCTCTAATTGCTCGCTAATGAGAGTTTTTTTGTTTCTATTAAGGTTGAGTGTGTCTTGAGCATTAAGAACATTGAAATAGGCTTCAGTGACTCGAAGAACTAAATCTTGTTCGGCTGCAGCAAATTGAGCCTCTGCGATAGCGCTATTTAAATTACCTTGACCAAACTGTTCCCACTTATCCCAATTGAGTAATGGTTGAGTTAATTTAACTGTCCAGCCACGAGTCATGTAGGTTTGCTCTGAACTGCCTCTTTTTGTGAAATCGTTTTTAGTTTCGCTACCGGTTGCCACCACTTGAGGGGCTAAAACTGAAAGGCCTTGCCACTTCTTTTCTTTACCAGCCAAATAGCCGAACTTGGCTGAGCTAAAAATAGGATCACTTAATGCAGCTTGGCGATAAAGATTCAGAAGATCATTGTCTTGAATTGCTTGAGTGTTTTTTTGTACTTGTTCTGTAGCAACAGGAGCTGTTGGAGGTTTATCTTGGGCAAAAGCGGAACTTAGCACCAAGGGTGTTGTCCAAGTAAATGCCAAGGCCAAAACAATTTTTTTGTATTGTGGGTTAACGCTAACTGTTTGCTTCACTCTATTTGCTTTCATGGGGCTATTTTCTACTAAACCTAGTATGTTTGCAGGAAACCTTGCTGGTTAAAAAGTAAAAGAGCTACTTTTAACTTTAGCAGAGCTTAAATAAGGGATAAAGGTCTCAAAAAGGACTTCTTCTGTGAAATGTGTCGCATTTTTGCGGGTGACCAAAATAGCATTCATCACAGGGGCATGACCAATGAAAGCCACTAACCGACCGCCAATAGCTAGTTGTTGTTTGAGGCCTTCATAAAGAGAGGGCATGCCACCAGATACGCAGATCACATCATAGCTTTGCTCACCCCACCCGGTGTAGGCATCGCCTACCTCGACGGTGACGTTGGAAATTAGGGCTCTTGCTAAATTGGATTTAGCAAGAGTAACCATCCCAGGATCTGAATCTACGGTTGTGACTGATTTGGCATAAGTTGCTAAAAGTGCAGCCATAAAGCCAGAACCAGCCCCCACTTCCAAAACTTTATCTGTTTTCTTGGGCTTTAAGGCTTGAAGTACGCGAGCCTCCATTTTGGGCTCTAGCATGACCTGAGAATCGTTTTTCGCGCCAGGAAGGGGTAGCTTGGTATCAATAAAAGCCAAAACTTCTTGTCCAGGAACTACAAATTGCTCCCTAGGGATTTGGTGAAGAGTTTCTAGAACCTCTAGATCGTTAATCTTCCAAGGGCGAATTTGTTGCTCAACTAATTTATAACGAATATTTGCAAAATCTTGGCTCATATCACTTCCTGCAATTATGGACATTAATGTACCCATTTTACTTTCATAGTTTGGTCTAAATTATTTTTTTGATCCACAATAGAAGAATGTAGAAAAATAATGCGTTTTGTGAACAAACACGCATATTTTGAGGTTTATTACTAAGAGGCTAAAAATGCCTTTTTAATGAGAGTCGTCATGCAAAAAATGTGGAATCAATTTCTTTTACTGTGGTCAGCATTGAAGCAATCAATGCAAAGACGCGCTTGGCTTCGCAGATCTATTTACGGCTTGATGGCACTATTGATTTTGATCGTGGTTTGGAAGATGGTGTCTGCCACCTTGGGGTGGAGTGATCCTCAATATAAAACAGCGGCTATAGAAGAGGGGCCCTTATCAGTCACTATTAGTGCAAGCGGCACGCTCAATCCCGTGAAGTCAGTTCAGGTGGGTACTCAGGTATCAGGCATGCTCCAAGAAATTTATGTCGACTTCAATGATGTCGTTAAAAAAGGTCAGATCATTGCTCGTATCGATCCACGTGAGTGGCAAGCTCGTTACGAGCAAGCGGAAGCCAATTACATCTTGGCGAACCGAAATCACGAAAACAATAAACAGCTAATTGAGAAAAAATTTGTATCCCCTGCGGCCTTTGACCAAACTTTAAGTGCGTATAAGAGCGCTAAAGCTTCTTTGGCGATGGCTAAAAAGGCACTAGATGATACGGTGATCCGTGCACCTGTTGATGGTGTAGTAGTTAAGCGGAGTGTTGAAAGAGGGCAGACTGTGGCTGCCAGTTTGCAAGCCCCTGAGTTGTTCATCATTGCTCAGGACTTATCAGATATGCAAGTTGAAACATCTATTGATGAATCAGATGTGGGGCGAATTGTTGAGGGGATGAGCGCCAGTTTTACAGTTGACGCATTCCCAGGCCAGGTTTTCAAGAGCAAGGTGAAACAAGTTCGTAAGGCACCTTTGAATGTTCAGAATGTGGTGACTTATACCGTCTTACTCACTGCTGAAAATCCGGATTTGAAATTATTGCCAGGTATGACAGCCAATGCCTCTATCGTTACTGAGCAAAAGGAAAAAGTTTTACGCATTCCTAATGCAGCATTGCGTTTCAAAATGCCAGAATCTGTTTCCGCAGATGCAAGCCCCGCTCTTAATAAAACAAAATCAGATGCAGCCACTCCTGCAGTAGGGGCTAAAAACCCGACTAAGCCTTATCTAGGGGGTGCTGCTAGAGTCATGACCCGAAAAGTTTGGGTTTTGGCGGAGTCAGGTTTAAAGAAAAAGCCAGTTCAGAAAACAATTCGAGTGGGTGTTAGTGATGGCTCGGCCAGTGAGGTGATTTTAAGTCCAGATACTGAGTCAGAATCTGAATCAAACTTAAAGCCGGGAGATTTGGTCATTATTGGTGTAAGTAATTCTGGCGGTTCGGCAACTCCGCGTATGACGGGCCCAAGACTTTTTTAAGTCTTCATCTTTAATCAAAATCATTAAGTCACCTTAATCCCATGCCATTTATTGAAACTCGTCAGCTTGTTAAAACCTACGGCGTCGGCGAGCAGTTGGTGCATGCATTAAATGATGTATCAATTGATATTGAGCGCGGTGAGTTTGTTGCCATTGTTGGCGCTTCTGGTTCTGGAAAATCAACTTTTATGAATATGGTGGGCTGTCTTGATCAGCCAACCAGCGGTAGTTGTTTGATTGCTGGTGAAGATATTGCCACTATGGAGCAAGATGCTCTAGCTGACTTACGCAATCGTCGTATTGGTTTTGTGTTTCAACAATTTAATCTTTTAGCTCGAACATCTGCTATCGAGAATGTGGCATTACCTTTGTTGTATGCGCGAAGTGGGGTCTTGGCTGGTTTAACTAAAGAGGCGCGTTTACAGCACGCCAAAGAGCGTCTGACTCAAGTGGGTTTAGGCGAGCGTTTATTCAATACACCAGCCCAACTATCAGGTGGTCAGCAGCAGCGCGTTGCGATTGCTCGTGCTTTAGTGAATGATCCTGATTTAATTTTGGCGGATGAGCCAACAGGCGCGCTTGATTCAAAGACAAGTGCTGAGGTGATGGATCTACTGACTCATCTTAATCAGCAGGGTATGACTGTGATTGTGGTGACGCACGAGCCAGATGTTGCTGCTTATGCCCATCGTACGATTACCTTCAAAGATGGCCGTGTGCTGTCTGACCAAGCTAACCCTGCTCGCATGGTGGCGGTGTCATCATGAATTTATTAATTGCGCTACAAGCACTAAAAGTAAATAAATTACGTTCAGCATTAACAATGCTGGGCATCATTATTGGTGTAGCCGCAGTGATTGTGATGGTGGCCGTTGGCAGTGGTGCGCAAGCAAAGGTAAAAGAGCAGATAGCGGGCTTGGGTTCTAACTTAATGATTCTTTGGCCTGGTTCAGTAACAACATCAGGTGTGCGAGGTGGAACTGGAACGGCGCAGACTTTGGTGGAGGATGATGCTTGGGCTGTGATGAGGGAGTTGCCTGAGATTCAGGTGGCAGCTCCAACGCAAAGAGGTAGTGGCCAAATTGTTTGGGGTAACACCAACTGGTTGGCAGCTATCGTTGGGGCAACACCAGAATATTTTGAGGCTCGTGATTGGAGTCTAACCAGTGGCCGCATGTTTGAATTGGGTGAACTATCCAGCTCCGGTAAAGTCGCCATTATTGGTCAAACAGTCGCTCGTGAATTGTTTGGTGAAACAGATCCCATCGATCAAATTATTCGAGTTAGAGGTGTTCCATTTACTGTCATTGGTCTATTGGAGAAAAAAGGCCAAAGCATGATGGGGCAAGATCAGGATGACATTGTCATCATGCCTTTATCAACTGCTAGAAATAAAATCTTTGGTGCTTTGCAAGGCCGCATTGGACGTGTCAGCTCGATCTTTATCAAGGCCCGTGAGGAGATTGATATGAAAGAGGCTGAAGATAAAGTTCGCGAATTATTGCGTCAACGCCATCGTTTAGGTCCCAATGCCCCAGATGATTTTTCTTTACGCAATTTGACAGAAATACTTCAAGCCCAAGAAGCAGCTAGTCAGGTGATGTCAATTTTATTGGCGGCAGTGGCCTCGGTGAGTTTGTTGGTGGGTGGTATTGGCATCATGAACATCATGTTGGTATCTGTCACTGAACGCACCCGTGAAATTGGTTTGCGCTTAGCGGTGGGAGCTCGAGGTAAAGATATTTTGTCTCAGTTTCTCGTTGAGGCAATTACCTTATCAACCATCGGCGGTGTTTTAGGTATTCTGATTGGTGGTTTGGGTACTTGGTTGGTGGCCACTTTAGCAGGGTGGCGTGTTGAGCTGTCGATGGTGTCGATTGTGATGGCTGTGGGTTTTTCTGCCATGATTGGCATTTTCTTTGGCTACTACCCAGCTCGTAAGGCGGCGGCTATGCAGCCTATTCAGGCTCTAAGGTACGAATAGTCCCTCACTGAATAATTCTTACTAATTGTTGCTACAAGCCCACTCAAGGGCTTTATCATCTCGCTATGGATATTTATTTATTACTCAAAGCAGTTATTTTGGGCCTGGTCGAAGGTCTTACCGAATTTTTACCGATCTCATCAACTGGGCACTTAATTCTGGTGGGTGACTTACTCGACTTTAATGATGAAAAAGGCAAAGCCTTTGAAGTCATTATTCAGTTCGGAGCTATTTTGGCTGTTTGTTGGGAATACCGCCAACGATTGGTGAGTGTTTTATCCGGTTTATTTACAAGAAGAGAGTCACAGCGTTTTGCAGTGAATGTCACTGTTGCAACGATTCCTGCGATTGTTTTAGCTCTTTTATTTGGTAAATATATCAAGAGTGTTCTCTTTTCGCCGATTCCAGTTGCAACAGCTTTTATTGTTGGTGGCTTAATTATTTTCTGGGTGGAGTCTCGCCAGAAAAAATTAATCGCTCAATATTCTGATCCGATCTTAACTAGAACCTCTATTAAGAGTGTTGATGATTTGCGTTGGCAAGATGCTTTGAAAATAGGTTTGGCGCAATGCGCTGCTTTGATACCTGGGACCTCGCGTTCAGGCGCTACGATTATCGGTGGCATGTTATTTGGTTTACCACGTCATGTAGCAACAGAGTTTTCATTCTTCTTGGCTGTCCCAGTCATTACAGGTGCAACGCTTTACGAATTATTAAAGCTTCGCCATGTTTTAGGTGCTTTAGGTCATGATGGTGGGACTTCTTGGGCCAGCTTTGGACCTGCATTGGGAATAGGGTTTGCAGTTTCTTTTGTTTCAGCATTTGTATGTATCCGTTGGTTGATTCGTTATGTCGCCACTCATGACTTCACACTATTTGCTTGGTACCGTATCGTGTTTGGTTTAGTCGTTTTATTAACGGCCTGGACTGGTGTGGTGCAGTGGTCGCATTAATTGAATATGTCAGAAATTAAAAAATCAAATCCGGTTGATTCGGCGCCACCAGCCGATCTATCAAATAGGTCTGCTGAAGGTATCACACGTCTATATGCAAGACCTGATCTTGAAAAAATTGCAGCTGGTGAGCATTACCTCAACCGAATTAAATCTTTTGTTTTGAGAACCGGACGTTTAACACCTGGCCAAGCTAAAGCAATTGAAACTCTAGGTCCTCAATTTTTACTACCTTATACAGCTCAAGCAATTGATTGGGAGAAGTCTTTTCAGTCAAGTAGCTCTGGTCGCTTACGTATTTTAGAAATTGGTTTTGGTATGGGTGAGACGACAGCAAAGATTGCTCAAACGCGTCCTGATGATGATTTCTTGGCCATTGAAGTTCATGAACCTGGAGTCGGTGCTTTATTAAAAGTGATTGGTGAGCAGAGCATTACTAATTTACGTCTGATGAGACATGATGCTGTTGAGGTTGTGCAGAACATGATCCCTGAAGGATATCTAGATGGCGTGCATGTTTACTTTCCTGACCCGTGGCACAAGAAACGTCATAACAAGCGCCGCTTGATTCAACCGGAGTTTGTTGCTTTATTGGCTAGCCGAATTAAATCTGGGGGCTATTGGCATCTAGCCACTGATTGGCAAGAATACGCTGAGCAGATGATGGAAGTTTTATCTGCTGAAGTAAGTTTGAAAAATACTGGAACGCTAGAAGGTGCTTATGCTGAGCGACCTAGCTATCGGCCGATCACCAAGTTTGAAAACAGAGGCCTTCGCCTAGGTCATGGCGTTTGGGATTTGGTGTTTACAAAGAAATAAGTTGTAAATCCTTCGGTAATCCAATTTATTGTTTCTAATTATATACAAAAGATTAATATTGTATATAATTAGAAACATGAAAGACCTTGAATTCAAAAATTACATCCAAGCAAATTATCTGGCCACTATTGGTCAGAAACTTCATTTACGTAGGAAAAGTTTAAAAGTTAGTGCTGAATCGGTAGCAATTGCTGCTGGAATCTCTCGTATTACATTGCACCGTATTGAAAAGGGGGAGCCTGGCGTCAGTATGGGCGCTTTTGTTAGCGTGATTGAAGCCTTAGGATTACAGTTCATTGTGAGCTCTAAGGATCTAGACAAGACAGATGTCAGTATGCCCGAGATTAATTTGAGCAAAATTTCGATCAAAGAATATCCTCAGTTAAAGCAGTTGGCATGGCAATTACACGATGATGCTGTGTTGACTGCAGTTGAAGCAAAAAATATGTATGAAAGAAATGAGAAACATATTTATTTTGATTTGATCAGTGAAAAAGAAAGAGAATTGATCAAACTGCTTGGGGTTGAATTTAAGTCAAAGAGAGGTAACTGATGTCATTTAAGAGATTGCATCATCAAAAAATAGCCCTCGTCCTCGCTGCACTAAATGCTCAAAAATTGAAAAATTCATTTTGTTACTTTGGTGGTGGAACCGCTATTGCTTTGAGGTTTGACGAATATCGAGAGTCTGTTGATATTGATTTGATGGTTTCCGATAAGGATGGTTATCGACAGCTTCGAAGTGATGCAACAGATCGAGGTGGATTAGCTAATTTATTTAATGCTCATCATAATTTAGATTTGAGCGCAGAAGTCCGAGCAGATCAATATGGGATTCGTTCATTCATTCAAGTGTTGGACTGTAAGATTAAGTTTGAAATTGTTCTCGAAGGACGAATTAATTTTGATCTTCCAAGTGAGGTTGACTCTATCATGGGCATCTCTTGCTTGACTCCATCAGATTTAATGGCCAGTAAGTTTCTTGCTAATTCTGATCGATGGGGAGATGCCTCTGTGTTTAATAGAGATCTAATTGATATGGCGATGATGCGTTACTCGGAAAAAGAATGGGCCCACGCTTATCAAAAAGCTTATGCAGCTTACGGAGCGGCGATTAAAAATGATTTATTAAAAGCCTGTAATGCATTCTTAGGCAATCAAATTCGACGACGTGAGAGCTTAAGAATTTTGAAAATTGAAATGCCTGAAACAATATTAGTTCAAAAGATAAGAGAGCTGGAGCGAAGAGCTGCTAGATTGGTTTGATAGTAAATGCTTTGGTATTAAAGCCCAAGGCAGACGTATTTCATTTCTAAATACTCGTCAATACCCCAAGAGCTACCTTCACGACCTAAGCCAGATTGTTTGACCCCGCCAAAGGGGGCTACCTCATTGGTGATGAGGCCGGTGTTCACGCCCACCATGCCAAATTCAAGTGCTTCAGCTACACGCCAGACTCGCCCAATATCACGACTGTAAAAGTAAGAAGCTAAACCATATTCACTAGCGTTTGCGGCTTCAATCACTTCTGCTTCATTTTTAAATGAAATAACTGCAGCGACTGGACCAAAGGTTTCTTCTGTGGTGATTAGCATTCCAGGTTTTACGCCGGAAAGTACGGTGGGTTCATAAAAGTTGCCACCCAGAGCATGGCGTTTGCCGCCTGACTCTAGCTTGGCACCCTTATGAAGTGCATCCTGCACATGACTTTCCACCTTTTGGATAGCTTGCTGATCAATTAAAGGCCCTTGTTGCACACCCTTATCTTTGCCATGACCAACTTGAATCTGATTGCTGGCTGCTGCTAGTTTTTGAACAAAAGCATCATGGAGGCTTTCGTGAACGTAAAACCGGTTCGTACAAACACAAGTTTGGCCAGCATTTCTGTACTTTGAAGAAATCGCGCCATCAACAGCAGCATCAAGGTCAGCATCTTCAAAAACAATAAAAGGAGCATGCCCACCTAACTCAAGCGCCACTTTTTTAACGCTTGGGGCGCATTGCTCCATCAAGATGCGGCCTACCGGTGTTGAGCCCGTAAATGAAAGGTGGCGTACAACTGGAGAGTCACAAAGCGTTTTTCCAACGATGATTGAGTTGTGAGCATCTGCCGTTACTATATTGAGTACGCCATCTGGTATTCCGGCTTCTTGAGCCAATTCAGCCAAAGCTATAGCAGATAGGGGGGTTTGTTCTGCTGGCTTAATAATGATGGTGCATCCTGCGGCAATTGCTGGTGCTACCTTTCGGGTAATCATAGCCATTGGAAAGTTCCAAGGCGTAATGGCAACACAAACCCCAATGGGCTGCTTTAAAACCATCATGCGTTTATCTGACCAAGTTGTTGATGGGATCGCTCCCGTCACACGTTTAGCCTCTTCAGCAAACCATTCTAAGAATGAAGCACCATAAAATATCTCACCCCTGGCTTCAGCAAGAGGCTTGCCTTGCTCTTGAGTCATTAGTTCAGCTAAGCGATTGGAGTTTTGAGTCACTAGTTCAAACCAACGACGAAGGACTGCAGCCCGTTCTTTGCCTGTCTTTGCTCTCCAGTGAATTAAGGCTTCCTTGGCTTTATTAATTGCTAACTCAGCCTCCTTAGCTCCCATATTGGGCACTTGGCTAATCACCTCGCCTGTGGCTGGGTTGTGAACGGGGAAGGTCTTAGTGCTTGCTTGGTCTTGAATGGTTGTCATGAGCTAGAGATTAGCATACCTATTTAATAATTCCCTTCGGCTCCAGATAAGTGATGATTTAAGGTTGAAGTAATACCCTCTGACTTTAGGGGGAATCCCTAATCTCTAGGGCGAACAGTAATCAATCTATCGATTTTTAGGTAAAAAAATACACTAAATATAGGTATTTCATAATGTAAAGTTAGTGCTTGCTAACCATTATTTTCCCCTTATAGGTCAATGACTCACCAAGCTTATCCACAAAGAGTATGGTTCTATATACAGTCTTTTAATAACTAAAAGAAGTGTTTTTAATATTCTATATGCTTGACAGTGTATATAAGTCTTTCTAATATTCGTCAACACAAAGAGATGTTGCGGCGCACCAATTTTAGGGCTTCTTTGATTGGGGTGGTTTGAAAAAGCAATCAAGACATTTTTTTAAGGTAAACAAAATGAATGCAAACACTTTAAAGATGACTGAGATAGTGACCAAAGGCAGAGCCAGCTCTGAGCTTGTGGCATTGTTCACTCGCTTAGCAGTGCTTAAGAGTCTGAAAGCTAGATTGGGTGGTCTCATGAGTGCCCTAGGCATTATGACCTGCTTCATGGGGGGTGCCCTTTGGTTCAATCAACCCATGCGTGTTGAGTTAGGCACATGGTTAATTCCGGCTGAGGCATACAAAATTCTTCAAGATGGCTTCACTTCCGTGCCATCTGTTGCGCAAGAGGCTGCCAAGATCCCTGTAACAGCAGTGGACAAGCAGGCCATTGACCATAGAATCTTAAATAGCCCTGTTGAGCGCCAAGCCGTAGCTCGCTATGTATCTAATAAATACAAAATTGCTCATACAGCCAGCTTAGAGTTCGTAGACAAAGCAATTACGGTTAGCCGTGAGGTTGGTTTAGACCCTACACTTATTTTGGCAGTGACTGCAGTTGAGTCCGGTTTCAATCCATTTGCTGAAAGCAAAAAGGGTGCGCAAGGCTTGATGCAAGTCAGAACGAATGTCCATACTGATAAATATGAATTATTTGGTGGCCATCAGGCTGCTTTAGATCCAGATGCCAATATGCGTGTCGGCTCTTTGATTCTTCGACAGTACATCGCAAAGGGCGGTTCACTGGACGCTGGTCTGCGCCTCTATGTGGGTGCTTCATCGGTTTTTACTGACGATGGTGGCTATGGTCAAAAAGTGTTAGCTGAGCGTCAGCGTATCCGTGATGCAGCTTCTATGAAGCTAGCTGCGTTGAACGCTAAAACTCTTTAATTAGTTATTCAGACCCAACTAAAAAGGCCTCTGATAGAGGCCTTTTATTTTTTAGCATATAAGTACTATAAGTGACGCTTACATCTCATGCGGACGGAGTTGCTGCGCTAACTTATCTAAAACGCCGTTGACGTACTTATGACCATCCGTGCCACCAAAAACTTTAGCCAACTCAACTGCCTCATTAATGGCCACTTTAAATGGCACACTGATATCTTGAGCAAGTTCAAAGGCGGCAATTAAAAGGGCGCCATATTCAACAGGAGATAGCTCTTCCATCGGGCGATCAATGTGCTGTTTGATATGGTTCTCAAGTGTGTCGTAGTGATTCACAACGCCAGAGAATAAATGGTCAAACAAATCTTTCTGAGCTTTTTTAAAGCCAGGATCTTCGCCCAACTGCTTGGCAATAGTCGCGTAATCAGAGAATCCACCCGCCGCTTTAATCACTAACCATTGATAAACCCCTTGAAGCGCATATTCACGGGCGCGGCGACGTGGCGTGAGTGATCGCTTGACCGTTACCGATGAAATAGGCTTATTAAGTTGTTGAGTGTCTAAGTTCATAGTGTTTTGAGTAATTATCGTTGATTAGTCTTCTTCAACTTCATCATCAGGCGTTAGACCGATTGATAGGTTCGCCATTTCAACAGCTGTTCTTGCACAGTCACGGCCTTTTTCAACAACCCGTGCCTGAGCTTGAGCATCAGTCTCACACGTTAATACGCCGTTAGCAATAGGAATGCCGTAATCAAGACCAATACGAGTAATGCCAGCGCCAGACTCATTTGAAACTAATTCAAAATGATATGTTTCGCCACGAATAACTGCACCAAGAGCGATGAGTGCATCAAATTCGCCACTTTCAGTCAGTTTCTGAAGGGTTAATGGAATTTCTAGAGCACCAGGAACTGTTGTGATGACGATATCTTCCTCTGCCACACCTAGAGCCAGTAATTCTTTAACGCAGGACTCTGTGAGAGCTTGACAGTGCTCTGGGTTAAAACGAGCCTGAACAATGCCAATGCATAGGTCTTGACCATTCAAGTCTGCTTCAATTCGATCAATTTTGCTTAGTGGCATTTGGAACCTTTAATTAAATGATGAAACTACAAAAAATATTTTGGGATACTAAAAATGATTATTTGGATTGATAAGGTAAGTGACCTGTTACTTCCAAGTTATATCCAGACATGGTTGGTAGCTTGCCAGGTTTGGCTAACAGCTTCATTTTCTTAATGCCTAAATCTTTCAAAATTTGGGCGCCGATACCGTAGGTTCGGAAATCAGTTTTACGCTGTGGATTTACCGGCGCTAAACCATCTAACTTGCCTAATTGATTGAACCAAGCATCTGTATTTACAGCAGCAGAACCTGCACAATTCAATAAAACAATGACACCAGCTTCGCTTTCAGCAATTGTTTTGATGGCTTCCGTGACAGGCCAAGAGTGATTGCTATGAGCAGTCTCTAGTAAATCCAAAATGGTCGCTGGTTCATGAACGCGCACCAAAGTTTCTTTTTCAGCTTGTGGCGTTCCTTTGACTAAGGCCAGGTGAGCACAGCCTGTTGGACTATCTTTATAGGCAATACCTTGGAGCTCGCCCCAAGGGGTTTTGAATGTTCGTGAACCTTGGCGACTGATAATGCTTTCGTTGCGGCTGCGGTAATGAATGAGATCAACAATGGTGCCAATCTTTAGTTGATGCTCTTTAGCAAATTCAATCAGGTCCGGAAGGCGTGCCATCTCGCCATCATCTTTCATGATTTCGCAAATTACAGATGTTGGGCTGCATCCGGCTAATTCAGCTAAATCACAACCAGCTTCTGTATGGCCTGAGCGAACAAGTACGCCACCAGCTTGAGCCATCAATGGAAAGATATGCCCTGGCATAACAATGTCGCGCGGCTTAGCATCATGAGCTACAGCCACTTTGACAGTATGTGATCGATCCGCAGCAGAAATACCAGTTGTCACACCTTCAGCAGCTTCAATAGATACTGTGAAGTTGGTGCCAAGTGCTGCTGTGTTATCACGAACCATCAACGGTAAATTTAACTGCTCACAGCGCTCTCGAGTCAGCGTTAAGCAAATTAGACCCCGGCCATATTTGGCCATAAAATTAATGGCTTCTGGAGTGACGTGATCAGCGGCAAGAACAAGATCACCTTCATTTTCTCGATCTTCTTCATCGACCAAAATGACCATGCGTCCGGCACGCATTTCGGCAATAATTTCTTCAACGCTGGCTAGGGAATAGGCTGTACTTGACATAGACCCGTGATTTTAAAGCTTTTTTCAAGCTTTACGTCTGTTTTTACTGATTTCGGGCTTAAGTCTTGGACTTATTTGGGTGAATTTAGCATCCGCTCAACATAGCGAGCGATCAAGTCGACCTCTAGATTGACAACAGATCCTGACCTCAAATACTGCAAAGTAGTGTTTTCTAGGGTGTGAGGAATTAGGTTAATGTGCATCAAACAACCATCTGCCTGATCTTCAATCTTATTGACAGTCAGTGATGTGCCGTTCACAACAATAGAGCCCTTATAAGCTAGATATTTAGCTAAAGAGATCGGTGCCTTGATGACTAAGTGCCAAGAGCCTTCACTATTCTTGTCGGTGCCTGTTGAAACTGCTTCGAATAATGTTACTTGGCCGATGCCGTCAACGTGACCACTTACTAAATGTCCGCCTAGACGATCATTGAAGCGAAGAGCTTTTTCTAAGTTAACAAATCCTGGCTCACATAAGCCCGTGGTTTTGTTAAGTGATTCAGCTGATATATCGATTGAAAAATGACTGCTACTCATTTCTACTACGGTCATGCAAGCACCTTGCAATGCAATGCTATCACCCAGTTGAACATCACTCATATCTAGACTGTCAGCATTGATCTTGAGGCGATAGCCATCACCTAATTTTTCAACAGATTCGATTTTTCCGACAGCTTGAATAATTCCAGTGAACATATGAGAGGTCTTGTTTTAATGAGTGGTTTCTGATGAAGTTGAAAGTAAGCGTAAGCGTAAATCATTTCCAATAGATGTGTGTTCTATTAAATTCCAATCACTTGTGTGTTCTAGGGAATTTAATTCTGGTAAGTTCGCCATACCTACAGCCTGTCCAATTAGGCGAGGGGCCATGTAGAGTAGTAACTCATCAACACAATCTTCACGTAATAGAGAGCCGTTTAATTTAAAGCCCGCTTCGACATGAACTTCATTGATGTGAAGCTTCTCTGCTAAATATTTAAATACTGCTTTGAGGTCAACTTTACCTTTGCTGGTGGGCGAGATATCAGGTAATTGCACAACGCTTATATTTTTAGTACTTAATTCAGTTTTAATTTTTTCAAAATGAGCAGCTTCCACCTGTCCGCAAATAATGAGAGTATGCCCACCTAGATTTTCATTCAAAATTTTTGATTGAAGAGGCACTTCTAAAAATGAATCAATTAATACCCGGATAGGTTGTCTTGGTGTATCAATGTCTCTAACATTTAGTTGAGGATCATCTGCTTTAACAGTCCCGATGCCTGTAAGGATGCAGCAAGCGCGTGCTCTCCAGTGATGGCCATCTAGGCGAGCCGGAGCTCCTGTTATCCATTGACTAAGACCGTTATTGAGAGCTGTTTTACCATCAATGCTTGAAGCAATCTTCATGCGTACCCAAGGTAACCCTTGGGTCATGCGTTTAATAAAGCCCACATTCAGCTCAATAGCTTCTTTTTCTAAAAGCCCACAACGAACTGTGATGCCTGCTTGGCGGAGTTGATCCAGTCCTTGTCCTGATACAAGTGGATTAGGATCTTGCATGGCTGCAATCACGGTGCTTATTTTTGCTTCAATCAGTTGGTTGGTGCATGGAGGCGTCTTGCCATGATGGCAGCATGGCTCCAGTGTGACGAAGGCGGTTGCACCAGCAACATCAAAGCCTTTACGCTTGGCATCTTTAAGGGCAACAATTTCTGCGTGGTCGCCACCGACTGCTTGAGTATGGCCAAAACCAATTATTTCATCATCTTTGACAATAACGCAGCCCACCCTGGGGTTAGGGTTGCTGATGAATAGCGACTTCTTAGCTTCTGCCAAGGCTGCATTCATAAATTCATGGTCTTTGGGGCTATACATGGATCAAAGTTTAATTAATTTGACGAACAGTCCTGATTATCCTCCTTAGGATCACAAATGCGCCAGCGTCCGCCAGGTCCCAAGATGACATGTCGTATTAGATCTGGATATCTGGTGTGCTGCCAAATCATTCGGTTAGCCACAAATCCTCCATTTTTCAATAGGGCCATTTGCCCCTTGTTAAAAGTTAGATGTCGGTTTCTTTGTGCGCTGATATCAGTAAATTGTTGACTAGCTTTAAGAAGTTCTTCCGGTACGCGAACAATACCCTGGAGCTTCTCTGATTTTAGAGAGTAAGTTTTTAAAATGATTCTGTTTGTAGGGCTTGCTTTATCTGGTATTTGAATTTCCCAGCCATGGACCCAGTTATTGGTTTGCAGTGGTTTCATCACCACTTCGCCGTTATGTTGTCTTGAGTATTGTCTGCTGAGCTGTGCATCCTGGATAAATGCATGAATAACTCTTCGAAGCTGTACCTCTGAAATTTGGCGATCAAATAATCTAATGGAGAAGCCCGTTAATAGGAATATCAAGGCAATGCAAATAGAGGCTTCAATCAAAGTAAATCCCCCCATACTTTTTAAATAAAAAGTATGGGGTTTATAAAACTGCCCAATTAATCCGTTGCATCGATCGATGAGTTGCTTTCTTATTTTTGTTGGAAATGATTTTTTCATCGATGCGAATATTAGACTCTATGATCACTTTAGTTTGATGGTGGATGGCACTAGATTTGATTTTGTAGTGCTGGGTTGAGGCGCCTGCCGTGACTCTAAAATTCTTGGGTCTGAATAAGCTCACTTCAATTGCCTCATTGGAAGCTGGCGATATACCTTTGGTCAATAATTGTTCGGCCTGCACCAATTGCATTTCAGCTAATTTAAATGCTTTTTGGTATTGAATTTCACTTTGTAATAGCCGGATATGAGTGCTAGCTACATTCATGGCTGAAGTTGTTGCCAGGGCTAATAGAAGTAATAAGGTGAGGGTGCTTGGCAGAATGTAACCATGTTCATGTCTGCCGTAATGCATAAATTCTTTCTAGCTCAAGTCGGTGTATTCCTTTTTTTAATCTCAGTTCAATTTTCATTGCTCGTACCTGTTTCCAGTGAGCTTGTTTCTTTGAGGCTCTTTCGCTTACCTCATAAGGTTCATGCCACTCGAGCTTGTTTTGATGAATCGTTCCAACCTGAATCTGCATCGATTGGACGTGACCAATTAAGGCATCATTTTGCAACTGTCCTTTTTTATTTTTTGTTTGTAGATACAGAACACCATCGCGTTGCTGGTGGTGTCCTTGTTGTTGAACAAAAAATGATTGATAAGGATTGTCTTCCGATATTTGTTGGGTATAAAAAGCATCTGACCCATCCATGCTGGAGGCGCCTTTACGAATTTGAAATTCCCCAAACTTGGTGTTACTCATGCTGGCGCTGTCTTTTGCCATGATCCTAAATCCACGCTTTGATTTATTCAATTGAGCTTGTTGGATCGCTTGTCCCATCATCTGAAATGCTTGCAAGGCTTCAGTTTGAAGAAAGCTATTTGTTTGTTGTTGATTCAGCGCTTGGTACATCTGAAGGCTGGACTGACTCATGCTGATCATCAGGCTGCTAGCAATCAATGTCGAGATGCTGATTTCTAATAAATTCACTCA
The DNA here is from genome assembly GCA_039804685.1 of Pseudomonadota bacterium. Taxonomy (GTDB): domain Bacteria; phylum Pseudomonadota; class Gammaproteobacteria; order Burkholderiales; family Burkholderiaceae; genus Polynucleobacter. The sequence continues at coordinate 19,827 of JBDLVQ010000004.1, forward strand.
GATTCTCCTTGCAGAATTGCCATCGCCATTTCATGTTGATTGCTAGCCTCTATCAAGCGTCTTAGTTCACCCTCTTGTTTGAGGGTATTGCTAGTAATGAACTGCTGGCTGGATAGGTTGATTAAATAAGAGCCGCTTAACAGCGTGAGTGTGATCATCACTTCAATCAATGAGGATCCCGCTTCACTTTAATCATGATTTGGATTAAATGGCAGAGCATTGCTAACAACAGGTAGATGATTATTTTTCATCCACACATCATGAGGCTCAACTCATGGCTGGGCAATCAGTCACAACTTATTTTCTTGTAGGAAATTTCTTAATAAGCAAAAGCCCTTTTGTCAAAGTAGTTGTATATAATTAATTCATAACTACAATGTAGTTATGAATTATATAAGTTTCGAATGGAATAAAAGAAAAGCCAGCCTTAATTTGAAAAAGCATGGGGTGTCATTTGAAGAGGCTCAAACAATTTTTTATGATGATTTAGCTTGTTTGATTGATGATCATGATCACTCTGAAGATAAAGATCGTTTTTTATTGATGGGGTTGAGCAACCAATTACGTTTTATTTTGGTTTGTCATTGTTATAGACTTTCAGGAGGCGTTGTCCGAATTATCTCTGCTAGAAAAGCAACATCATCAGAGATTAAATTTTATCCAATAAGGTGAACTATGCGAAAAGAATACGATTTCTCAGGAGCAAGGAAAAATCCATATGCAACTCAGCTCAAGAAGCAAATAACAATCCGATTGGATGAGGATTCAATTGCTTACTTTAAGGGGATATCTGAACAGGTAGGTATCCCTTATCAGAGTCTAATAAATCTCTACTTGAGGGATTGCGCAACCGCCAATAGAAAATTAAATATTAAGTGGTCTTGATTACTTCAACTCTTTAAGTGCGCTTTCGAATGATTCGATGTCTGCGAAGCTCTTGTAGACAGAAGCAAAACGAATATATGCCACCTTATCAAGGCGTTTAAGTTCGCGCATGACAAGTTCACCCACACGGTCACTGGCAATTTCTTTTTCTCCAGTAGCTTGAAGTCGTTCCTCTATATTACGGATCGATTCTTCAACTGCTTCTGCAGAGACGGGACGTTTGCGGAGTGCAATACCCATCGAGTCAACAATCTTGCTGCGGTTGTACTCAACGCGACTGCCATTCTTTTTAACAATGGCAGGCAATGCTAATTCAGCACGTTCATAGGTTGTAAATCGCTTGTCACATTTTTCACAGCGACGACGACGTTTGATGACGTCACCTTCCTCAGATACACGGGTATCTAAAACCTGCGTATCTGAGTGTTTGCAGAAGGGACAGTGCATCTAGTTTCCTAAGTCGAAAGAGCGATTAGTTGCTGTAAACAGGGAAGCGCTTTGTTAAAGCGGATACTTGTTCGCGAACTTTAGCAATATTGGCTGCATCGTTAGGGTTATCTAAAACATCGGCAATCCAGTTGGCTACTTGAATCGCTTCAGCTTCTTTAAAGCCACGTGTTGTCATCGCTGGAGAGCCTAAGCGAATACCGCTTGTTACAAATGGTTTCTCTGGATCGTTAGGGATGGCATTTTTGTTACATGTAATGTGTGCCTCACCCAAAACGCGCTCAGCTTCTTTGCCAGTAATTTTCTTGGCTCGAAGATCTACCAACATCACATGAGATTGTGTGCGTGAAGAAACAATACGTAGGCCACGTTGAATCAATGTTTTTGCCATGGCATCAGCGTTGATCAATACCTGTTGTTGATACTCTTTAAAGCTCGGCTCTAGGGCTTCTTTGAACGCTACTGCTTTAGCAGCAATCACGTGCATTAAAGGACCGCCTTGTAGGCCAGGGAAAATAGCTGAGTTAATGGCTTTTTCGTGTTCAGCCTTCATCAAGATAATGCCGCCACGTGGGCCGCGCAAACTCTTATGAGTTGTCGAGGTCACGATGTCAGCATGTGGCACTGGATTTGGATACAAACCTGCAGCAATTAAGCCTGAGTAGTGAGCCATATCCACCATGAAAATTGCGCCAACTTCTTTGGCAACTTTGGCAAAACGGGCAAAATCAATGTGCAATGAATAAGCAGAAGCTCCAGCAATAATTAACTTTGGTTTGTGCTCACGGGCTAAACGCTCCATAGCCTCATAGTCAATCTCTTCTTTGTCATTAAGGCCATAAGCAACGGCATTGAACCACTTGCCACTCATATTAAGGGCCATGCCGTGGGTTAAGTGCCCACCTTCGGCCAAGCTCATACCTAAAATCGTGTCACCCGGCTTCAAAAAAGCCAAGAAAACAGCCTCATTGGCTGATGCGCCACAGTGAGGTTGAACGTTAGCTGCATCTGCACCATAAATTTGCTTTAAGCGATCGATAGCCAATTGCTCAGCAACGTCTACAAACTCGCAGCCACCGTAATAACGCTTGCCAGGGTAGCCTTCAGCGTATTTGTTGGTTAATTGGGAGCCTTGGGCTTCCAAAACGGCTGGAGAGGTGTAATTTTCAGAGGCAATCAGCTCAATATGCTCTTCTTGACGCTTGTTTTCTGCTTGAATGGCATCCCACAATGCGGGATCAGTTTTGGCCAATGTTTGACTACGTTGGAACATGATTAGGGCTTTCTATGAGGATCAACTAATTCGGGGCTAGCATACGCTAAACTCTGTAGACCTAAATGATACAAAAAAACAAGGAAGGAGACCAAAAATGACTCAATTAACAGTTTTAGTAACCGGGGCAACTGCTGGTTTTGGACAAGCGATCGCTAAACGCTATTTGGCCGAAGGTCATCAGGTAGTTGCTGCTGGTCGTCGCGCAGACCGTCTAGACGCCCTCAAAAAGTCTTTGCCGGCTGATCAGCAAGCTCGTTTGCATACAGTTATTTTGGATGTCACTAATAAAGACGCTGTTTTTGCGTTGCCTAATCAGTTACCCGCTTCTTTTGCTAATGTCAGTGTTTTGGTTAATAACGCCGGTTTGGCACTTGGTTTGGAGCCAGCCCATAAAGTAGCCTTGGATGATTGGGAAAAGATGGTGGATACCAATATCAAGGGTTTGATGTACATGACACGTGCATTCTTGCCCGGCATGGTGGAGCGTGGTCGTGGCCATGTCTTCAATTTAGGTTCCATTGCTGGTCGCTACCCTTACCCAGGTGGCAACGTTTATGGCGGTACAAAAGCATTTGTTCGTCAATTTAGTTTGAATTTAAAGTCTGATTTGCTAGGCACACCAGTACGCGTGACTGATATCGCCCCTGGTTTGTGCTCAGGCACAGAGTTTTCAAACGTTCGTTTTAAGGGCGATGACGAAAAGGCAGCTAAGGTGTATGACGGTGTTCAAGCATTGACTGCCACAGATATCGCTGAATCAGTTTACTGGGCATCCACTCTACCAGCACATGTGAATATCAATGTGATTGAAATGATGCCAGCTTGTCAGGCCTCTGGTCCTTTAGCTGTGCATCGTCAAGCGCTTTAATTTAGAGCCTGTCTATCTTTTAAAATAACCATACCGATCAGTATTTATTAGCAATATCTAAAACCATTTAAAACATCTCTACGGAAAATTATTTCTATGCACGCTACTCAAGATTTATCAATTCTGTCATTAGTCTTAAACGCCAGCATTTTGGTGCAACTAGTGATGTTGTTATTACTAAGTCTGTCTGTTGCTTCATGGACAATTATTTTTAGGAAGGGAATATCTTTAAAGGCTGTACGTCAGGACACGGAACGATTTGAACGTGATTTCTGGTCGGGTGGTGATTTAAATACTTTATTGCAAGGTGCCATGCGCAATAAAGAGCAGGCTGCTTGCTTGGAGCGTATTTTTGAAAGCGGTATGCAAGAGTTTTTAAAAGGTAATGAAATTGATGGTGCTCGTCGCGCTATGAAAGCTTCTTATCAGCGCGAGATGGATACCTTAGAGGCCAATCTACCATTTTTAGCATCAGTGGGCTCTGTTTCTCCTTACATTGGTTTGTTTGGAACTGTCTGGGGGATTATGAATTCTTTCCGTGGTCTAGCCAATGTTCAACAGGCGACCTTAGCAAGTGTCGCGCCAGGTATTGCAGAAGCTTTGGTGGCGACTGCAATTGGCTTGTTTGCTGCTATTCCTGCCGTGGTTGCTTACAACCGAAACGCCGCTGATATTGATCGTTTATCCATTCGTTTTGAAACATTCATTGAAGAGTTCTCTAATATTCTTCAGCGTCAACAACAAGCTCGTTAATGAGGGACAGCAATGGCTAGTATCTCTAGAAAAACTGGTGGACGCCGCCGAGCGATGGCTGACATTAACGTGGTTCCGTATATCGACGTGATGTTGGTATTGTTAGTGATTTTTATGGTGACAACACCGATGGTTAATCCTGGTGTGGTGAGCTTGCCTACAGTCGGGGGTGCTCAGGTTCAACCCCTCCCACCTGTACTCATTAATATTTCTGCTGAAGAGGTCATCGTGATCAAGAGCGATGGCAAAGCTGATAAAACTTTGACACGCCAAGAATTGGGGGCATTTGCTCGTGAGCGAGCAGAGCTATCTCCTGATCAACCAATGGTGATTGCCGCGGATAAATCAATTAAGTATGAAATTGTGATGGATGTCATGTCTCGATTAAAAGAGAATGGCATCAAACGTGTTGGTTTGGCGGTGAAAAGTAATTGAGCACTGCCGCATTTTCTTTCTCATCTCGTGAGCGATTTCAGGTAGAGCCTGGGACAGGTAAGGCTTTTTCATGGGCAATGGGGATGCACTTGGTGTTAATCATCTTCTTAACAGTGGGTTTAAATTGGAAGAGTCAAACGCCCGCAGGTTTGGAAGCAGAAATTTGGGACAACGTACCTGTTGTTAAAAGTGTTTCTCAGGCAGTAGAGCAAAAAATGGATGCGGATGAAAAAGCAGACATTGCGATGAAAAAGAAAAAAGAGACTGAGAAAAAACAGGATCCTAAAAAAGAAGAAGTAAAGGCTTCTAAGAAAGTAGATCCTAAAGAATTAAAAAAACAAAAAGCAGAAGAAGAAAAGCAAGCTCAGTTAAAAGAAGCAAAGCTCAAAGAAGATAAAAAGAAAGCTCAAGAAAAAGCAAAGACAGAGTCTGAGCGTAAAGAAGCTATGGCTCAAGAAAAAGCAAGAGCAGATCAATTAGCGCGTCTTCGTTCGGCTGCCGGTAAAGAAGGCGCAGCTGGTGGTCGAGGTGGTGTTGTTGGCGATGGTGTTGGCGGTGGTGGAAACGCTAAACCAGGCTACGCCGATAAAGTTCGTCGAAAAATATTGCCATTGATTATTTTTAATCCTTCTTTGGTGGCGGGCAACCCTGCTACAGAGGTGGGTGTCGAGTTAGCGCCAGATGGCACAATTATCAGTAGGAAAGTATTAAAAAGTAGTGGTGATGCAAGTTGGGATCGTGCTGTATTGCGAGCCATTGATGAAGCACAAACATTGCCCAAGGATGATGATGGCAAGGTGCCAAAACAAATACGTTTAACGTTTAAGCCTAAAGATTGATATGAACATGAAGAAATTATTCGCGAAGTGGTTAGCTAGATGGTTAACCAAGTTATCAGCAAGTTTGATCGGCTTTGGAACTTTCTTAACCATGATTTCCATGCCTGTTTCAGCGCAAATGAATATTGATATTTCTGGCGTTGGCCAATCTTTATTTCCCATTGCGGTCATGCGTTTTGCTGGTGAAAACCAATTACCAGTCAAAGTGACGGATGTGGTGCGTTCTGATTTAACAAGAAGTGGCGCTATGCGCAATGTTGAATCGGGTGCTGCTGAAATGGCTTGGGATGCAAAAGTGGATTACAAGTCATGGTCTGCGAGAGGTGCCGATGCACTAGCTGTTGGGTCAGTCACGCGTTTATCTGATGGCCGTTTCGAAATTCGTTATCGTTTATATGACATTCGTAAAAATGAAAGTCTGGGTGGTTTAGTACTCACTGTCGGTGCTGATGAGATTCGTTTGGCTGGCCACAAAATCGCTGATGACATCATTCAAAAGATATTGGGTGAGCGTGGCGTATTTTCAACACGACTTTCTTATGTGATTCGCACAGCAAAAAACCATCGCCTTGTTATCTCTGACTCTGATGGCGAAAACGCTAAACCAGCACTAGCTAGCAATGAACCCATTATTTCCCCAACTTGGTCACCTGACGGGAAAAAAGTAGCTTATGTTTCATTTGAGTCACGCAAGCCGGTTATTTATATTCATGAGTTAGCAACAGGTCGTCGCACTATCTTGTCCAACCAAAAAGGTAATAACAGTGCGCCATCATGGTCTGTTGATGGCAGTCAGTTGGCTTTGGCGTTATCGAAAGACGGTAATACTCAAATTTATAAAATTAATGCTAATGGTACTGGTTTAACTCGCCTGACTCGCGGTCAGTCAATTGATACCGAGCCGCAATGGTCTCCCGATGGTAAGTTCATCTATTTCACCAGCGATCGTGGCGGTAGTCCACAAATCTATCGAATGTCTGTAGATGGTGAAGCTAATGGCGGTGTTCAGCGCATGACCTTTAAGCATGGCTTTGTTACAAGTCCACGTTTATCACCTGATGGTAAGAATATGGTCTACATTGTCCGAGTGAGTGGCGCTTATCGTTTGCACTTGCAAGACTTAGCAACGGGTGAGGTGACAGCTCTCAGTGATGGCCAACGTGATGAAACTCCCACTTTTGCTGCTAACGGTCGTTATGTCTTATTCGCTGCTAGAGCAGCAGGTAAGCCCGTTTTAATGGCTGTTTCTATTGATGGGAAGAATAAACAAGTTTTAAGTCTTCCCGGTGCAGATATTCGAGAGCCAGCCTGGGGTCCTTTTATGGATTAATGAGATGTTGATTTGAATTTGTTACGATATGGCATAAATTGAATAAAAGCGGATGTTTTATCAAAGAGCTTTTATTTATAAAGTGTTTTTAAATTTAAAATTAGGTAGAGGAACATATGAACCAATTTTCTTTAGCTCGTCGCGCAACATTACTGTTGTCAGTTGCTCTATTAACAGCATGTGCATCAGGCGTTAAGTTAGACGACGTGGATAGTAAAGGTGGTAGTGCTGACTTCAGTTCACAACCTTGGAACGATCCAAAGAGCCCATTATTTAAGCGCAGTGTTTACTTTGACTTTGATAGCTACACAGTGAAAGCTGAGTACCAAGCAACATTGCAAGCTCACGCTAACTACCTGAAGTCTAATAAAGATCGTAAGATCAAGATTGAAGGTAATACAGATGAGCGCGGCACAACTGAATATAACTTGGCCTTGGGCCAGCGTCGTTCAGAGGCTGTTCGCAAATCATTGGCATTGCTAGGTGTTTCTGATTCACAAATTGAAGCTGTGAGTTTTGGTAAGGAAAAACCAAAAGCGCAAGGTAGCAATGAGGCAGCATGGCAAGAAAACCGCCGCGCTGATATCGCTTACTAATATTAGTTAGAACATATGCAAATGAAGCACTTCAATAATTTGCACAAAACAACAGCGGCTTTGGCCGCTGTTGTTTTTGTTGCATTGGCTAGTTTCACTCAATCCGCTCACGCATTCCTTGAGGATGGTGAGGCTCGTCGAGCTATTTTGGATTTACGTTCACAGTTAAATGAAAGTCAGAAATCTCAATTACAGTTACAAAATCAACTCGATGAGCTAAATCAAGAGGCCGCCAAGTTAAGGGGGCGTGCTGATTTGCTTGAAAAGCAAGTTGAAGAATTGTTAAGTCAGCAAAAGAGTTTTTACCAAGATTTAAATAGTCGTGTGAAAAACTTTGAGCCACAGACAATGGAAATTGAGGGAGTCCAAGGGACAGTTCAGCCTGGCGAAAAAGAAGCTTATGAAGCTGCATTGAAAGCTTTCCAAGACGGCTATTTAAAAAAGTCTGATGCTGGCTTTAATTCCTTTACCAAAAAGTACCCTAATAGCCCCTACTGGCCTTTAGCTCAGTTTTGGTTAGGTAACTCTGAATATGCTCAAAAGGATTACAAAGCGGCTATTGGTACATTGCAATCGATGATCAAACGCTACCCCTTGCATGCACGCACGCCTGATGCACTTCTCACTTTGGCGAACAGCCAAATTGAATCAGGACAAAAGCCCGCAGGTAAAAAAACTTTAGAGACACTGATAGCTAAACATTCAGGAAGTGAATCTGCCGATTTAGCCAAACAAGCTTTGAAGCGTTTGAAGTAATTGATTTATTTTTAATTGCAAATTTTTATGTCTATTGACTTATCTACCATGCGCGCCAGATCAAAGGATGCACCTGCGGTGGTTCTGTTGTCAGGTGGCTTGGATTCAGCCACTGTTTTAGCGCTTGCTAAGACTCTGGGTTATGCACCTTACGCTTTGTCATTTAGATATGGTCAGCGACATTCTTCGGAATTAGATGCCGCTGTTCGTGTTGCTAAATCTTTAGGCGCTATTCGTCATGAGATCATCGATTTAGATCTGCGTCGGTTTGTAGGTGGCTCTGCTCTGACAGATGATGCTTATGCAGTGCCTACTAGCCCTGGTGAGAAGAACGAAATTCCCATTACCTATGTACCTGCTCGGAACACGATCATGTTATCGGTGGCTTTGGGTTGGGCAGAAGCCCTGGGGGGCTTAGACATTTTCTTCGGTGCCAATGCGGTTGATTACTCAGGTTATCCAGATTGCCGACCTGATTATGTTGAATCTTTTGAAGCTATGGCTAACTTGGCTACAAAAGTGGGGGTGGAGTCACATGAAGATCTCACTCGCTTTAGAGTCCATGCGCCCATTATTCGGATGAGTAAAGCAGAGATTGTTAAAACGGGTATGAGCTTGGGGGTTGATTTCTCACAAACGGTTTCCTGTTATCAAGCGAATAGTCAAGGTTTGGCTTGTGGGCAGTGCGAATCCTGTCGTTTGCGCAAAGAGGGTTTCGCTGCTGCTGGAGTGGTTGATCCTACTCAATATGCCTAAAAGACCCACAGAAGTAGTTGGTATAAAAAAATCGGCTTAATGAGTTAGCTCACTAGGCCGATTTTTTATTGAGTAGATGTCAATTTACAAATTCTGAGAATTCATAAATCTAAACCGATCACTTAATAAATATTATTTAAGTGCAGCAAATACGCTTGTTGTAATTGCTTCAACTGTGCCGGTTCCTTCAACTTTACGGTAGGCTGGTGCCGCAATTTTTGCGCTTGGATCTCCATCTCTGGACCAAGAAGAGTAGTACTCAACTAGAGGACGTGTTTGTGCGTCATAGACATCTAAACGCTTTTTAACAGTTTCTTCTTTGTCATCTTCACGCTGAATCAAATCTTCGCCAGTTTCATCGTCTTTACCCGCGACTTTGGGCGGGTTAAAAGTAACGTGATAAGTGCGACCAGAAGCTACGTGAACACGACGACCACTCATGCGGTCGATGATGGCGCTAAAAGGCACATCAATCTCTAAAACATAATCAATTGATACGCCAGCATCTTTCATGGCTTGCGCTTGAGGAATGGTGCGAGGAAAGCCATCAAATAAATAGCCTTTTGCACAATCAGCTTGAGTTAAGCGGTCTTTGACTAAGCCGATGATGATTTCATCAGAAACTAAGCCACCAGAATCCATTACTTTTTTTGCTTCAATACCTAATGGAGTGCCTGCTTTAACTGCAGCACGTAGCATATCGCCTGTAGAGATTTGTGGAATGTTGTACTTCTCACAAATAAATTTAGCCTGCGTTCCTTTACCGGCACCTGGTGCGCCTAATAGGATCAATCGCATGGTTAACTCCCTTTACTAAATATTGAGGTATTGCAAATGGTTGAAAAGTGACAAGAGTAGGCTGTTTGTTTGACAGCAAGCTGACTGAGGCCCACAAGCTTCAGATTTTCCCATTATTTGACTGGAAAGCCAATTTTTAAGGCTCAGGATTTCCCTGAGTTGGGCATCTAAATGCTTAATCTACCGTTTTTCTTTAAAAATCTGTCTGACTCTATCCAGATCTTCAGCAGTATCGACCCCAGGAGGCGGCGCTGCATCAGTAAGCAATACTTGTATTTTGTAGCCGTACCACATGGCTCGTAATTGTTCTAATGATTCTGCTTCTTCAATCGGGGCAGGGGTCAGCTTTGAGAATTCTTTAAGAAAACTAGCCTTGTAGGCATACATACCAATATGTCTAAAACATTGGGCTTGGTATTTTTGAGGGTCGCGACTATATGGAATCGGAGCTCTTGAAAAATAAAGTGCTTGTCCACTTTGAGACATAGCTACTTTGACAACGTTAGGGTTATTCACTTCAGATAAATCGTCAATCACAAGCGCAGCTGTTGCAATATCGGCTTCTGGGTGATCGGCTAAGGTTTGAGCAACTTGAGTAATTAATTCAGCAGGGATTAACGGTTCATCTCCCTGGACGTTCACAATAATATCGTTGGCATTTAAATTTAAACGACTAGCGACTTCACTTAAGCGGTCTGTTCCTGTCGGATGTTGATTGCTGGTGAGCATTACATTTAAACCGTGAGCTTGGCAGGCATCAAAAATACTTTGGTCATCCACTGCCACAACAACTTTGCTTGCACCTGAAGCTAGCGCACGCTCTGCAACTCGAACGACCATTGGTTTGCCAGCTATATCAGCTAAAGGCTTGTTTGGTAAGCGTGTAGACGCTAGGCGAGCCGGGATAACGGCGATAAAAGACACAGTCATTAGGCGTTCAAAGTTCGGGCTTCTGTAACAAGCATGACCGGAATGCCATCTTTGATTGGAAATGCTAATTTGTCAGCTTTGCAAATAAGTTCATTTTTTTCTGCATCGTGTTGCAAAGTGGATTTACAAATCGGGCAGACCAATATGTCGAGTAAGCGTTTATCCATATTTTTTAACTGTATAGGTACTTTAAGGTTGAGGTCTCTGAATGACGTCGATCATTAGATCTATTAGATCTTTTGGTAATTCAATCTCAATCGGTAGTACCCAAATACGCATGTCATCCTTGTATTCAGATAGTTGTGAGCATTTTACGGCATCCTTCTCAGTGATGAGAATCATATCTGCAGTAGTTGATTTAAAAGGATTAACTGAAAAATCAGCATGATCGGCAAGAGGTAATGACTCGAACTTAATGCCTTCGCTGCTTAGCAAATCAAAAAACTTTTGAGGATTACCCAAGCCAGCCGCCGCCAAGATTTTGAGTTCTGTTTTTTGTTTTAGTTCTGATAAAGATAAAGTTTGACTAGGTTGGCTTAGTTGATAGGCTTTTTTCACTTGGATGCTGACATTAAAGCAAGGGGCATTCGCGAGGTAAGGAGCGCTATGAGTGCCTATGCTTAAGCTGTAATCTCTGGGGCGTTGTGCTGATTCTCTAAGGGGGCCAGCAGGCAATAAGAATTGATTGCCTTCTTCTCTGGCGTCGCGCACAACTAACTCAATGTCGTGACCACCTTCGCGGGCTGGCCATCTTTTAAGAGCGTAATGTTGCAGACCGTCATCACTGATGATGACATCAACAGAGGGGTGTACGTTAAGTAGCGTTTTTGCAGTGTGAACTCGTTGACTATGCACAAATACTGGAATTTGGAGATAGCTCAATTGTTGCGCCATATAACAAGGCTCATCACCTAATTCTTGTGGTGATGATGCAGAGCTCACTTCTTGAACTCCTTGATACTGTCCTTTATAGCCGCGAGAAATAATCCCAGGATGAAATCCTCTGGCATGAAGTGCTTTTGCAATTGCTAATACAGAAGGTGTTTTTCCGGTCCCGCCCACTCTTAAATTGCCAACAATAATGAGGGGAACAGGGAGTGCTTCACTTTTTAATATCTTCAATTCATAAAGATATCTTCTTATGCAACTGGCGATAGAGAAAACTTTAGAAAGTGGCCATAGCAAATAAGCTGTCAAGCCTCTCTTTTCCCAAAACATAGGTGCCTTTTGCATGACTATGATCAGTTCTTCGAGTTGGATTGAGTTGCAAAAACAACGTTGGGTAGGTTAGCGTTGCGAGCGGCTTCCATCACCTGCATCACTATTTGATGGGGTGCCTTGCCATCAGCTGCAATCGTTACAGTTGGGCCTTTATCATTATTTCCATTGTCAGCACTGGCATCACTCAATGCTTTACTGAGTTCATCAGCTCTAACTCTTTTTCCATTGATGGCAACGCGACCATCTGATGTGATTGCCACGGCAATGTCTTTCACTTGACTTTTAGATACCGCGCCCTCAGCGTTGGGTAGACTAATTGACAGTTCTTGATAGCGAGTGAAGGTTGTTGAGATCATCAAAAAAATCAAGATCACCAAAAGCACATCAATGAATGGAATGAGATTGATCTCTGGTGCGCTGGTTTGTTCGCCGGATGTTCTTTGGCCGGCAAAGATATTTTGTTTGGAAGGGCTCTTAAATATCATTTAATCAAATGACGTAATAATTTTTTAGCGGCTACTTCGCATTCGTGTTGCCGCTTCTCTGCGATGGCTTTTAAAACTCTCCAGCCTGTATAGGCGGGGATGGCGATTAATAAACCAAACGCAGTGTTGTATAAGGCAATAGAAATACCATGGGCTAATTGTTGAGGATTTGTACTGGCTCCTTGCTGGCTGCCAAAAATTTCTATCATGCCCACCACTGTGCCAAATAATCCGAGCAATGGAGCGATTGTTGCGATGGTAGCTAATGCACCCATATAACGCTCCAGCAACAAGCTCACTTCTTCAGCGGCTTCTTGCATAGCTTCGATGATTTTTTCTTGGCTTGAACCATTGGTTTTTTCAATTAATGCCGCCGCTAGAATTTGTCCTAAGGGAGCAGCGTTAGCCAGAGCTTGAGTAGTTTGATGAGCATTTGAGGATGCTAATGCCCCGGACCTGGCTAGCTGAATCGCACCGTCGAGTAAATGGGTGGGGGCAATCCTATGAGCTTGTAAGAACCAGGCGCGCTCAATCAGAATGGCTAAACCCAGGATAGAAGTGATTAAAAGTGGCCATACAGGCCATCCAGCAGCGATTAAGATGTCATACATATCCTATACTTTAAACGAAGCTTTAAAGCCAGACAGTAAAACGGACATCAAGCTTGTGGATAACTATGTGAAAAACTTTCTTTAACATATGTTCTAAATCCTTGATTCTTCGTGAGGGTCTATTTTTCTGGTGTTATGGTAAAGTAATTTATATCAATAAAATCATTATGTTATAGATTATTTATTGGCTTCAAGGCATGTTGTTGAAGTTCTTTCTCGATCTGGATTGAGCCTGTGGATAGTTATTAACCGAAGACCCTTATATATACAAATTCAGCTTATAAAAATGACAGAAATAACAAGAGAAATTATTGGGGTTGGTGATCTCAACCGCACCATTGCTGATGTATTAGACAAATATATTGGTAATGTCTGGGTTAGAGGCGAGGTTTCTAACTTCAAAGCCTATGACAGTGGCCACTGGTACTTCTCTCTAAAGGATGCTGAAGGCCAGATTAGATGCGTCATGTTCCGTGGGCGAAACGGGCAAGTAGGTTTTTTGCCCAAAGAAGGTGATCTCGTAGAAGTATCTGCTAATGCAGGCATGTATGTGCCCCGTGGAGATATTCAATTGAATGTAGGCATGTTGCGCAGAGCAGGCCAGGGTGGTTTGTACGAGGCTTTTTTAAAGCTGAAAGAAAAATTAGGGTCTGAAGGTTTATTTGATGAAGCCCATAAGCGCACACTACCAAAACATCCTAAGGCCATTGCGGTGGTGACATCACCCCAAGCAGCAGCCCTCAAAGATGTTTTGAGTACTTTGGGTCGTAGGGCGCCGCATATACCAATCACAATTTATCCAAGCTTGGTTCAAGGGGTTGATGCACCGCCGGCCTTAATAAGGGCTCTTGGCGCCGCTTATGAGGCCGCAGAAAGGGGTCAGGTGGATGTCATTCTCTTGGTGAGGGGTGGGGGCAGTATTGAGGATTTGTGGGCATTTAATGATGAAGCTTTAGCAAGAGTGATTGCTGCATCGCCAGTGCCGATTGTTTCCGGGGTTGGTCATGAGACAGATTTCACCATTGCTGACTTTGTGGCTGATTTACGAGCCCCAACTCCAACGGGGGCTGCTGAACTGGCTACTCCTGATAGGCAGGCGATGTTGCAAGAGTTGGAGGCCTTGTCACAAAAAATGATAGCTCGGGTGACACAGAGAGTCGACCGAGAATCCCAGCGTTTGGATCAACTATCCATTCGCCTTTCCCATGCTTTACCAAACCCAGACAGAATGAGAGAAAAAGCAGGGCAATTGAGAGCTCGCTTAAATCAATCTTGGCAAGTGAGATTAAATGTTTATCAGCAACGCCATCAAAGCTGGACATCCCATTTAGAGTTACTGAATCCACAGCGAACTTTAGATCGAGGGTATGCTGTGATCCTAGATCAAGACGGTCAAGCTGTTAGGGACCCTGGTTCTTTAAAAACTGGCCAAGTTTTAGATTTCCATCTTGCTCAAGGAACTTCTCAAGTTGAGCTCGCAAAAGTCAGTTCCTTAGCAAAAAATGCTTCAAACGAATAGAATGACTCTTTTAGTCATTTTGTAATTAATAAACGAGCTTAACTAGGAGATGTTCATGGAACACACGTTGCCACAATTGCCATACGCGCTTGACGCACTAGCACCCCATATTTCTAAAGAAACTTTAGAGTTTCACTATGGTAAACACCATCAAACTTATGCAACAAACTTGAATAACTTGATCAAAGGTACTGAGTTTGAAAGCATGGGCCTAGAAGAAATCGTTAAAAAATCTTCAGCTGGTATTTTTAACAATTCAGCTCAAGTATGGAATCACACTTTCTATTGGATGGGTTTAACTCCAAACGGTGGTGGTGCTCCAACAGGTGCATTGGCTGATGCTATTAATGCTAAATGGGGTTCATTTGATAAATTCAAAGAAGAATTCACAAAGTGTGCAGTGGGTACATTTGGTTCAGGTTGGGCTTGGTTAGTGAAGAAGGCTGACGGCTCATTGGATTTAGTTTCTACAAGCAATGCAGCAACACCTTTAACAACAGATGCTAAGCCTTTGTTGACTTGTGATGTTTGGGAGCACGCTTACTATGTTGATTACCGTAATGCCCGCCCTAAGTATGTTGAGGCATTCTGGAATTTGGTGAATTGGGAATTTGTAGCAAAGAACTTTGCCTAATAACCCAAGCTTTAAAAAAAGCCTCTCGAACGAGAGGCTTTTTTATTAGGAACTTTCGAAGTTGAGATTTAGCTTAATCTCTAAAGTTATTAAAGCCTAGTGGCGCCTCTTCCACATCCTTGCGCAGCATCGCCATCACTTCTTGAAGGTCGTCGCGCTTACCACCTGTTACGCGCACGGCATCACCTTGAATGCTAGCTTGAACTTTAATCTTGCTGTCTTTGATGATGCGAACAATTTTTTTAGCTAATTCAGTGTTGATACCTTTTTGGATTTCAACTACTTGCTTTAATTTATCACCAGAAATTTTTTCTAGTTTGCCGTCTTTCAAAAAGCGAACATCTACATTTCTTTTGGCTAGCTTGCTAACAAGTACATCACGAACTTGTCTGAGTTTGAAGTCATCATCGCCAAAAAGAGTGAGCTCTTCCCCTTTGTGTTCGATGCGAGCATCGGAACCTTTGAAGTCAAAGCGAGTTGAAATTTCTTTGTTGGACTGTTCCAAAGCATTTTTTACTTCAATCATGTCTGGTTCACAAACAACGTCAAATGAGGGCATATTTCACCTAAAAATCAAAAGTAAAGTTAATCACAGTTAAGATTGTGGCATGAAGATCGATTTACACGCTACATTGCGTGCGCACAACACCTTTGGTTTTGATGTTTCTGCTCAGTATCTAGTCCATTTGACTCATGCTGATGAAATTCCTGTATTTATTCAAAAAGCCTTGGATCAAGGCTTGCCGTGGCGGGTCTTTGGCGGTGGCAGTAATTTAGTTTTAGCTGCTGATTTAAAGGGGTATACGGGGTTGATGCAGATGATGGGGCGCCGCCTCATGCGTGAGGATCCAGACTATTTTTATGTCGAAGCGATGGCTGGTGAAAATTGGCATGATTTTGTAGTGTGGTCTCTAGAGCAGGGTTATCCTGGTTTGGAGAACTTGGCTTTGATCCCAGGCACAGTGGGGGCCTCACCTATTCAAAATATTGGCGCCTATGGTTTAGAAGTTGCTCAAGTATTTGATAGTCTTGAAGCATTTGATGTTCAACGTAAGTGCTTTATTCGTCTCAGTCATGCTGATTGTGCATTTGCTTATCGCCATAGCCTTTTTAAAGAAGACCCTCAACGTTATATCGTCACTTCAGTATGTTTTAGGCTGCCTAAGAAATGGCAAGCGAATTTAACTTATGCCGAATTAGAAAAAGCTTTTGCCGGTGCCAAAGCACCAAGCGCTCAAAATATTTTTAATAAGATTTGTGAAATACGTTCTGCAAAATTGCCTGACCCGAAACTGCTCGGTAATTCTGGAAGCTTTTTTCATAACCCTGTTGTTGCTGATCAAAAATACCAAGAGTTAAAAAAGCATTTTCCTCATCTAATTGCATATCCCTATGCTGATGGTTGGAAATTAGCAGCTGGTTGGTTAATTGATCAATGTGGCTTAAAGGGCCACCGATTGGGTCAATTAGGTGTTTATGAGAAGCAAGCTCTAGTCTTGGTCAATCATGGGGGTGGAACTGGATCAGAGCTCTTAACTTTAGCCCAAGATATTCAAGATAAAGTCTTGGCACGTTTTGATGTTCATCTCTCAATAGAGCCCGTGATCTTTAAATAGTTACAAAATGCTTAGCCAAAGTGGCAATGTAATTGCGGCCGCCAAAGTCATCACTGAAATACAAATAGCGACAAGTGCGCCGTCACCTTTCATACGATTGGCAAGAACAAAGGCGCTGGTGGCGGTTGGCATTGCCCCAAATAAAACAACACTAGCGAGCTGTGCTGGTGGTAATTCAAAGTACCGTCCAACAATCAGTGCAATAGCGGGTGTTGCGATTAATTTAACGCTTGACCAGTAAGCAATCAATGCGCCATCTTTTTTATTTTGGATCCACATCAGACCGGCCCC
Organism: Pseudomonadota bacterium; assembly: GCA_039804685.1. GTDB lineage: Bacteria > Pseudomonadota > Gammaproteobacteria > Burkholderiales > Burkholderiaceae > Polynucleobacter. The sequence goes on from JBDLVQ010000004.1 coordinate 36,873, forward strand.
AACGCTGAGTAGACCCAATGCAATAGAGGCCGCTCCAAGACGTTGAAGACTCATAGCTATGTAATCAGGCATGGTTAAGCCAAGAATGTTGGTGCTTAAACCCAATAAGGTGGCAATAATTAAAGGGTTGCGGATGATTTCTTTGAGTATGTGCGTTTCAGAGTGCTTAGCGAGCGCCCAAACTGCTGCTGCATTGGCAATGGGTACCAAGCATCCGATTGTTAATGCCATCAAGGCAACGCCTTCTTCCCCTGAAAGGCGACCCGCTGCTGCAAAGGCAATGTATGAGTTAAAGCGAAAGGATGTCTGAAATCCTGAAGACCAGCTTAAATCATTGGTACGAAATATCCACTTAGAGGCGTAACCTAAAGCCATGGCTGAGAAAAAGGCTATCGCTGCAACCACCAACATATTGGATGTACCGCCCCAGTCAAAACGAGTTTGATTGGTGGAATTAAATAATAGGGCTGGGAATAAAAGGTAGTAAACCAACTTCTCAGCAGCGGTCCAAATATTTTTATCTAAGACTGTATAGCGAACTAATAGAAATCCCATCAAAATCAGTAGAAAATCAGGAAGTAGTAAAAATGCGGGATTCAATCGAGTCTCTTTTAGAATGAAAAGCTCAATGGTAGTCAAAAAAACAACTTCTAGCATGACGGATGAAAATCTAACCTCATTGAAGGTTAGTAGAGTGCTTATTGCCAGTCAAGAAGCTATTGACACGTTTTGCGATAGTTGTTGGCTAGAAGATGGACTTTCTAAAAATAGTTTGTCTGCTTATCGACGAGATTTACTTTTATTCGCACGCTGGTTAGATGTGGAGCAAAAAAAAGGTATTTATGACGTCGATGCTGCAGATGTAATGGCTTACATGGCATATCGACGTGCAGATAAAGCCACCACTGCCAACCGTCGTCTGACGGTTTTAAAACGATTTTATCGTTTGGGTATTCGTAAGAATTTAATCAAGAATGATCCCTGCCTCAATTTAAGAGCAGCCAAGCAAGCGCCTAGATTCCCTAAGACCTTAACGGAGTCTCAGGTAGAGGATTTATTGGCCGCGCCTGATATCAAAACCCCACTGGGACTTCGGGATAGAACAATGCTTGAGTTGATGTATGCCAGTGGTCTGCGTGTATCTGAGATCGTTAGCCTAAAAACAATTGAAGTCGGGCTCAATGAGGGGGTGGTGCGTATTGTTAGTGGAAAAGGCGGTAAAGAGCGTCTAGTGCCTTTTGGTGGAGAGGCAGCAGATTGGATTAAAAAATATTTGGATGAGTCTCGCCCACAATTACTTGACATCAAAGGTCAGCCAAGATTTACGCAGGATCTGTTTTTAGCTCGCCATACTGGTGAAGGTATGACGCGCCAGGCTTTTTGGCACATCATTAAAAGATATGCTGCACTGGCCAACATCAATGTACCACTCTCACCTCATACTCTTAGGCATGCGTTTGCAACACATTTGTTAAATCATGGGGCTGATTTAAGAGTAGTTCAATTATTATTAGGGCATGCTGATATATCAACTACACAGATATACACTCACGTAGCCCGTGAGCGATTAAAGAACATTCATCAACAACATCATCCTAGAGCCTAATATGAGCCAATCCGCCTTTTATCTATTGCTAATTACCGGAGCCTATTTAATGGGATCCATGTCTTTTGCAGTTCTCGTTAGCAAAATAATGCGATTGCCTGATCCTCACACCTATGGCTCAGGCAATCCTGGTGCTACCAATGTCTTAAGAACAGGTAATAAGTTGGCCGCGATCTTGACGTTGTTGGGTGATGCGGCTAAGGGATATTTCGCAGTTTTCTTGGCTAGAGCTTTAGTGGGAGTAGATGTTGAGTCTTGGGTTTTACCAGTTGTTGCAGTTGCAGCATTCTTGGGACACTTATTCCCGGTATTTCACCGCTTCAAGGGTGGTAAGGGCGTCGCTACAGCCTTAGGCATTCTTTTGGGTATTAGTGGTTGGTTAGGGTTGGCGACTTTATCAACTTGGTTAATTGTGGCTTTCTTTATGCGCTACTCATCGCTGGCTGCATTGATTTCAGCGATGTTCGCACCTTTGTATTTTATTTTCTTATTTGGTGTTCAGCCCATGTCTGGGGCTATTGCCATCATGAGTGGTCTTTTGATTTGGCGTCACAAAGGCAATATTAAGAAATTATTGGATGGCACTGAAGGTAGGATTGGATCAAGCAAATAATTTCTTGATTAGTCCCATTGGATACAAAAAACCGCTTAATGAGACAACCCATTAAGCGGTTTTTTATTAACTAAAAGAGTTGATTACTTAATAATCAATACAGGTTGTTTAGCTTGCGATAAAACTTGGGTGGTCACTGAGCCCATGATGAGACTCATTAATGAACCGCGACCATGAGAACCCATCACAATCATATCTACCTTGGATGTTTTTGATTCTTCAAGAATCGTATCGGCAACATGACCAACTTTTTGAATAAGCTTGTATTGAATCTTGGCTTTATCTAATTTAGTTGTTGCTGCCTTAACTGCTTTTTTGCCTTGATCAGCATACCAATCAGCAATTGATTTTTTAGGAATGTATTGAGTTACTTCAGGGGGAATCACATCAGCTTGAACGTGCAATACCACCAGGCCAGAACCTTTTCCTTCGAACATAGCTGCGTGCTTGATTAAGTAATCAATTGCTTTTGTGCTGTGTTTTGATCCGTCAACTGTTACGAGAACTTTCATGTTGTGCCCTTTGGTAATAAATATATTGTTCATATCATATTAAGCGATATTTATGAAATATAGATAAAAAAAGAGGCGACGGTCAATCTTTAGCTAAATAGATGTTCTCTCATGGGTGTATGCACTGTCGCTCTAACTTTGCATTGATAAACATTTCATTAATCTCGAAATTAAATGTTTATCTCGTTAGCTTAATTAAATCTTATTTTTGATAACTTTATTTGATCTGCTTTATGAAATCATATAGATTGGTCATGCATAACCAAAATAAAGATAAAACTATGGATGGTGATTATTACGAGAAAGCTGAGAGATTGCTCGACATTGTTTATGATTTGGCTAATGAAAATCAATCAGATAGTCGACTTCCATTTTATTTAGATGAAGATGGAAATGTTCAGTTGAATGAAGCGTTGACAGATAAATTAGCTGAGAACAATGATCATGACCTTGAGAAATGGGCTCAGGAAAATATCAAAGATTTATTTTGATTGTGTTTTGCTATTTTTATTTTATTGATTATGGCGACCATAGCATAGTTTGATATTGATTATCAGCTTTGGGCCTTGCAGATGGTGGGTCGGGCGAGATTCGAACTCGCGACCAACGGATTAAAAGTCCGCTGCTCTACCGGCTGAGCTACCGACCCATCTTGCGAAAAAAAAGATTATAGCGGACTTTTTGAATTAGAGCTAGATTTGTCTAGATTTAGCTACTGGAGGATTCTTGGCAAAGTAATTTCTAATACCTTTTAAGATGGCCGCAGCGATTTGATCTTGATAGGCATGATCATTCAAGCGAGCCTCTTCTTCAGGGTTGCTGATGAATGCGGTCTCAATCAAAATAGATGGGACATCTGGTGCTTTTAAAACCGCAAAGCTCGCTTGTTCAACATGTTTTTTGTGTAATTTGGCAAAGTCGCCAATTTGTTTTAAAACGGCATCGCCTAGTTTCAAGCTATCTTTAATTTGTGCGCTAGTCGACATATCCAATAAAAGTTGTGCAACTTGTCGATCTTTTGATTTGATATTCAAGCCGCCAATCATGTCCGCACCATTTTCTTTATTTGCCAACCAGCGTGCAGCAGTGCTGGACGCGCCTTGCTGAGATAAAGCAAATACCGACGCACCTTTGGCATGTGGTTGCACAAATGCATCCGCATGAACAGAAACAAATAAATCTGCTTGAACTCGTCTGGCTTTATTAACCCGGGTGTGAAGCGGAACAAAGTAGTCTCCATCCCTTGTTAAGTAAGAGCGCATGTCAGGTTCTTGTTCAATCTTTTCTTTTAATCTTCTGGAAATGGCTAAAACAATATCCTTTTCTCTGGAGCCTCTTTTGCCGATAGCTCCCGGATCTTCTCCGCCATGACCGGGGTCGATTGCAATCGTTAATAGACGGCGATGTTTGGGTATGTCGGGCTCGGGCGCGCTTGGTTTATTAGGGCTAGTTTTGTTAGCGTCTTTTTGAGCAAATGCTGCAATTGGATCTTCTGCCTCTAGGGCGGCGGATTTTTTAGAACTATTTCTAACTAACTCCATGAGTGGGTCACTAGCTACAGTTGGATATAAGTCAAAGACCAAACGATTTTTATAGTTCCCAACGGGATCAAGTGTGAATAGTTGAGGTTGAACACTTTCTTTGAGATCAAAAACTAGTCTGGCAACTTTGGGTTGAAATTGACCTACTCTTACTTGAGAAACGTAAGGGTCATCATTCTTTACTTTTGCAACAAGCTCTTTGAGCGTATTAGTGAGTTCGATGCCTTCCACATCCACAACCAACCGATGAGGTTTAGTGAGTAGTTGATGGGTGACTTTTAGTGCTTCGTCAGACTCTAAGGTAACCCGTGTGTAATCTTCCGCAGGCCACATACGCACGGCTAGCAACTTAGCTCCCCATGCAATTTGTGATGGGCCTAGTAAAACTAAGGCGCTCGCTTTGGCGATTTTTTTAAGGAGATCTCGTCTTTTTGAGTTTTTGGGAAGCAATTTCATGGGCTCAATAAGTCTTACTGAAATTCACCCTGCAGAATGGTTAGACCATTCAAGCTCAAACTCATTAATTGAGCCGTGCGACTTTCATCATCATTCATGTTGAATTCAATCGATAAATCAAAGGCTGGTAATGTGCTGCCAGCTTTTTCTGCCCACTCAACAATACAAACCCCTGTATTGCTAAAGTTATCTCTAAAGCCAGCATCCATCCATTCTTCTGGATAGTTCATTCGGTACAAGTCAAAATGATGAATGGCTACTTGTATTTTTTCATTGATATTCAATAAATAAGGTTCACATAGAGCGTAGGTAGGACTTTTTACTTTGCCGTTGTGACCTATTGATTGCAATAAATATCTTGTGAAAGTTGTTTTGCCCGCACCCAAATCACCAATTAATGAAATGCGCAGCGATGCTAGAGGATCTTTGGTAAATAACTGTCGAATTTGTTTAGCTAATTGCTGAGCTAAGTGAGCTGTTTCTGATTCAGATGAAAGTACTAGTGTTTTTTCTGTCATGGCAACCTACAATCTTGCTATGGAGCTTAAATCATCATGACTGCTAAGCAAATCTCTGAAATTGATTGGATCATTCAAATTGACTGGTTGAGAGAGGAAGCTCGTGCACTTGATTTTGGAGATATCAGAGTTTCTGACACAAATTTGAGTCAGGCTGGGCCAAAATTGAGAGAGTGGTTGGATAAGGGTTGTCACGGTGATATGAATTATATGAGCGAGCACGCTCATTTGCGAGTAGATCCTCAACAACTCCACTCTGGAACGATCAGAGTTCTGACTGTCAGAATGGATTATTTGCCAGATACATCAGAGATACGAAGTGCTTTGGATTGGCGCCAAAATGAATTAAGTCGCCTAGAACAGGGTTCTGAAGCAATTGTCGCGATTTATGCCAGAGGTCGTGACTACCATAAGGTTTTGAGGCAGCGTTTACAAACCTTGGCCGATAAGATTGAATCGAAAATTGGTTCTTTTGGTTATCGTGTTTTTGTAGATTCTGGTCCGGTGATGGAAGTTGAGTTGGCTAATAAATCTGGATTAGGTTGGCGTGGCAAACATACCTTATTACTTAATCGAGAAGCTGGTTCGATGTTTTTTTTAGGGGAAATTTATGTTGATGTACCTTTCCCAATAGATGAGCCTACCACCAGTCACTGTGGAGAATGTTCAGCCTGCATTGATATTTGTCCAACGCAAGCCATTACGGCCCCTTATCAACTTGATGCCAGACGTTGCATCTCTTATTTAACGATTGAAAGCAAGGGTGCCATTCCCTTGGAGATCAGACCTTTGATGGGAAACCGTGTCTACGGTTGTGATGATTGTCAGTTGGCTTGTCCTTGGAATAAGTTTGCTCAATTGAGTGAGGTGCCTGATTTCTTACCAAGACATGGTTTGGATCAAGCCTCTTTATTGGATTTGTGGTCATGGTCTGAGGAGGATTTTCTGAGGCGCCATGAAGGTAGTCCTATCCGACGTATTGGTTATGAGGCTTGGCGAAGAAATTTGGCAGTAGGTCTTGGTAATGCACTTCGATCTGATTCGTTAACTCAAGATGAATATAAGGATATTGAAAATGCTTTGCACAAATCTTTGGACCATTCGAGCATATTAGTGAGGGAGCATATTGAGTGGGCTTTAGCTATTTAAATAAGATAAAAGCAAGAAACTAAATAAGCTAATAAACTCCTCACATGAGTTGGGATAAAAAAGTTCTATTACAAGGTGCAAAAGACGCTTTGGGTGCGCCCGCTGCTGTTTTGTTTGCAGGTATGGTGGGCTTTGGCGCGATGGGTCAAGCCAATCAATTAGATATTTGGTTAACCAGTGCCACTAGCTTTTTTATGTTTGCCTTACCTGGTCAAGTGGTCCTTATCGAAATGATTGTTCTGGGCTCCTCGGGCGTAGCTATTGCATTTGCGGTGACATTGACCGCTACACGTTTTTTCACGATGTGTTTAACCTTGTTCCCACAGTTTCCAGAGAAACAACGTAGTTCTTTTTATTATTTATTGGTTCATTTGATGGCTATGACATCCTGGGCCATTGCTATGAAAGATTTTCCCAAGATTCATCCGGATAAGCGTTTGGCATACTTCACTGGATTTGCTCTCGTTTGTTGGGGTGTTTCAACTCCTGCAACAGCATTGGGTTACTTGATTGCGGGTCAGGTTCCGACATACTTAAGCTTGGGAATGGTTTTTATTAATCCACTATTTTTTCTTCTAACTTTTACAGAAGTAAGACCGCGGGCTAATCGTGTGGCCATTGTCTTGGGTGCTGTGATCGGGCCTGTTTCCTATCTTTGGTATCCCGATTACTCATTACTTATTGCCGGTTTAGTGGGGGGTACCATTGCCTATAGTGCTGATAGATATTTGAGGATGAAAAAGCTTGCCTGAAACATCAGAACTCTCTCATCTATTTAATGATGCTGGTATGTGGGCAGCATTAATTGCTGCTTGCATTGGTACGTACTTTTGGCGGGGCTTAGGTGTTTTCTTATCTGGCAAGATTAGCCAAGATAGCGAACTCTTTAACTGGTTGTCAGCAGTCACTTATGCGATGGTGGCTGCATTAACTTTGAGAATTATTTTGTTGCCTGTCGGATTGTTAGCAACTGTGCCGATGTCAGTCCGAATTATTGTTTCCGTTTTGGCAATTTTGGTAATGATTTCTAAAAAAGAAAAAAGAATGGTGCCTGCTTTGTTAACAGGCACCATTGGTTTAGTGCTTTATGGCTTGTGGATTAATTTTCAGTAATCCAAGTAAGAGCTTTAATCTTTTTTACACGTCTTAATGCCTAATAATGGGTAGGCTGGACAAAAACGAAAAATGCCGGTTGCCATAGGAATTAATCCAATCCAACCCCATATACCAATCACGTTCGTGATGGCCAAGATAACTAAAAGTGCACCAACTGTGATTCTTAAGATGCGGTCAATACCGCCAACATTGCATTGCATATATTTCCTTTGGTTGAATAATTTATTTGCCACAGTAGGTGGCGTATAACAATTCCATGACAGCAATCGCAATGGGGCTGGAAAGCTTGTAATAAATTTGTTTTCCATCGCGACGAGTGGAAACAACTTCTTCTTTGCGAAGAATCGCTAACTGTTGTGAGAGTGTTGGTTGCTGAATATGGGTGGCCTGCTCCAATTCGCTGACGCATTTTTCACCTTGGCTCAATTGACAAAGAAGCATCAAACGGTCGCGATTAGCGAGTGTCTTCATCATGCGACAAGCGTTATCTGCATTTTGTCTCATGAGAGACATATCAATGGCTAATGCTGAGTCTGGTGCTTGGTTGATGCGTGCATCCATGTTGAGGAACTTCCTTAATTAATAGGCGAATTACATTATATGTTTTATTTAAATATATATCTATAAATTATTCGGTGTCTCTCCATCCTGGTGATTTGGTCCATAAGGCTTGGCTGAATACAGAAAATTCGGGTATCGTGAGAGCTCGCAAAAATATCCAATAACTAGAAGGAGCGTAAGATGCCAGGACAAAAACCCTATTTAAATCAGCAAGATGCCCAAAAAATATTGGTCGCAGCTAATGCCCACGCTGAGAAAAATAACTGGGCTGTGAGTATTGCTGTTGTGGATGATGGTGGTCATTTGTTGGGCTTTACTAGAAGAGATGGATGTCCAACCATATCAACTTATATTTCTCAGGAGAAAGCCAAAGCTTCTGCTCTAGGCCGTCGTGAGAGTAAGGTATATGAAGACATCATCAATGGCGGACGTCAATCTTTCATGAATGCCACACCTGTATTGAGCGGCACTTTGGAAGGTGGTGTGAATATAGTGATTGATGGTCATACAGTTGGTGCCGTAGGTGTTTCTGGGGTTAAATCTACTGAAGATGCAGAAATTGCTAAAGCTGGTATTGCAGCGCTTTAATAACCTTTAGATCAAGAAAAGTAGGCATCTGTACTCATAGGCCTCATAATAGAGCCCTGTGAGTACAGAACAAACCATCCCCACCCCAGAAGCAGAACTAACTTTCGCCGATATTGGCTTTGCAGAACCTATTCTGCGTGCTGTCCTCGAACAAGGTTATACCAAGCCCACACCAATTCAGGCTCAAGCCATGCCGCATGTTTTGCAGGGTCGTGATGTGATGGGGGCTGCTCAAACGGGGACTGGCAAGACGGCAGCATTTGTTCTGCCGATTCTTCAAAATATTCTTCCTCTGGCAAGTAGTAGTGCTTCGCCAGCGCGTCATCCTATTCGTGCATTGGTTTTAACTCCAACTCGAGAGTTGGCAGATCAAGTGGCTGACAATGCTTTTAAGTATGCCAAGTACACAGACATTAGAACGGCAGTGGTTTTTGGTGGCGTTGATATGTCTGCTCAAACCACATTGTTACGTTCAGGCATCGAATTATTAATTGCAACGCCTGGTCGTTTGTTAGATCACATCACACAAAAAACAGCGAATTTATCTCAAGTACAAATTTTGATTTTGGATGAAGCTGATCGTATGTTGGATATGGGCTTCTTGCCAGACTTACAACGCATCATTGGTTTGATTCCATCGCAAAGACAAACCTTATTATTTTCTGCGACATTTTCGCCAGAAATTAAAAAGCTAGCGCAAAGTTATTTGCGTGATCCGGTGACGATTGAAGTAGCTAGGCAAAATGCCGCTGCAGATACAGTTCAGCAAATTATTCACATGGTTCCTTCTGAGAAAAAGAAGGATGCTGTTGTGAAAGTACTTAATGCACGTATCCAAAAAGGCTTATCTCGCCAGGCGATTGTTTTTACGAATAGCCGAATAGGTTGTAGCAAACTTGCTAGTGCTCTTGAGCGCAGTGGTATCAAAGCTGGCGCTATCCATGGTGATAAGAGTCAAATTGAGCGTATGCAAATTTTGGAGTCTTTCAAAAAAGGCACGATGGATGTCTTGGTGGCGACCGATGTTGCTGCTAGAGGGCTTGATATCGCTGATATGCCTTGCGTGATCAATCATGAATTACCGTTCAATGCAGAGGATTATGTTCATCGGATTGGTCGAACTGGCCGTGCTGGTGCACAAGGTGACGCCATTGCCTTGGTTGATCCATCTGAAGAAAGATTATTAGCTGATATTGAAAAGCTCATGAATCGGAAGTTGGTTCGTCTGCCTGTGCCAGATCCTGCTGCTGGGGTCGCTGCTGACCCATTTTTTTACATGCCTTATCGTGCTAACGATGAATCTAAAGTTGCAACTACTCTTGCTTCCACCACAAACGACTTAAATTCTGATGCCCCAGGCAGGTCTTCTTCTGTGCCTCCAGCTAAACCAGCATCTAAGCCAGTTGGAGCTTTGCTAGGCGGGTTTAAGAAAAAAACCTAACGTTTAGAGCTCCGAAGTATTGACGAAAACCCAAGCTTCAATCTACTTTTAGTAACTCCCTATAGTTTTCAATAGCCACTCCAAGCCATTTAGACGGCGTTTGGAAGGTTTCCTTGTATAGGCGCTCATCACTTAAGCCTAAGTGCTTGGCTGCGGCCTGAAGCGCTTTTAAACTGTTTTTAGCAGTATCCGTATGGATAGCTTTAGCTAAAGTCTGTTTACTGAGCTTTTCATTGTTCTCGTCAAGCACCAATGGCAAATGTAGGTAGTGGGGTTTTTTGTATCCCAATTGTTTTTGTAGGTAAATCTGGCGAGGAGTGTTGTCCAATAAATCTGCCCCCCGAACGATATGTGTAATCCCTTGAAGGGCATCATCTACTACAACGGCTAATTGATAAGTAAAGATGCCATCAGCACGTCTTAAAACAAAATCCCCCACTGTCTTACGAAGATCCTCCTCCTCTACCAATAGACGCCAAGCACACGGTTCAACGATATTTTTTTTAAATCTACATGTCCCTGGGTAAATTAATTCCTCATGCCGTTGCTTTTTATGGCCCAGTGTCAAAAGTGCCTCCTCGATTTGTTTTCGAGTACATCGGCAAGCAAAAGATTTTTTAGATTCAATTAATTGATTGAGTGCATTTTGATAAAAAGAAGTTCTTTTTGATTGATATTTAACTTCTTCATCCCACTCCAAACCGCATGCCAACAGCTGTTGGATGATGATTTTGTCTGCGCCGGGTATACAACGGGGCAGATCAAGATCTTCTATGCGTAAAAGCCATTTTCCGTTGTTCGCCCGGGCGTGGAGCCAACTACCTAGGGCGGTCGCGAGCGACCCTGCGTGGAGAGCGCCTGTGGGTGAGGGTGCGAAGCGACCAAGGTAATTGCAAGTCAACATAGCTAAAATCATCTCATGTCTTTAAATACCAACTTTGTACATCTACGCCTACACTCAGAATATTCCATTGTGGATGGGGCTGTTCGCATAGATGATGCCATCTCTGCAGCGGTTAAGGATGGAATGGGCGCATTAGCCCTTACAGATTTAGGGAATGTCTTCGGTTTGGTGAAGTTTTATCAAGCAGCGCGTAAAGAGGGTGTTAAGCCTATTGTTGGGAGTGATGTTTGGATTACCAACTCAGATGAACGAGACAAACCTTTTCGTTTACAGCTGTTGGTGAAAAATCATCAAGGTTATTTAAATTTATGTGAGTTGTTAACTAAAGCTTCTTTGACAAATCAATTTAAAGGGCGTGCTGAAGTTGATCCTATTTGGTTTACAGAACATGCTGAAGGTTTAATCGCTTTATCAGGCGCACGCTTTGGGGATATTGGCGTTGCCTTACTAGCAGGTCAAGCTGCAGAAGCTAAATCACGCGCCAAAGCGTGGGCAAATTATTTCCCTGGATCTTTTTATATTGAGATTCAAAGGGCTGGTCATCCTCAGGATGAGACTCATTTGCATGCCGCTGTTCATTTGGCGAATGAGTTGAAGTTGCCTGTTGTCGCAACTCACTCCATTCAATTTATGAAGGAATCTGACTACAACGCTCACGAAGCGAGGGTTTGTATTGCAGAGGGTGAGATTTTGGCCAACCCGAAAAGGGTTCGCAAGTTTACAGTTGACCAGTATTTCAAAACGCAAGCAGAAATGCAGGCGTTATTTAGCGATTTGCCTGCTGCCATCACTCACACGGTTGAAATTGCGAAGCGTTGTAATTTAAGTTTGACTTTGGGTAAACCACGTTTGCCAGACTTTCCCATTCCAAAGGGAATGACTTTAGATGGTTATTTATTACAAAAAGCTATGGATGGGTTGTCTAAACACTTAATCCACTTGTATCCCGATGCAGAGGAGCGAGAACGGCAACGCCCTAACTATGAAGCTCGCTTGAAGTTTGAGGTAAATACGATTGCTCAAATGGGTTTCCCTGGTTACTTCCTGATCGTGGCTGACTTTATTAACTGGGCAAAAAATAACGGCGTGCCTGTGGGGCCTGGTCGTGGATCTGGTGCCGGATCTTTAGTTGCTTATTCCTTAGGTATTACTGATCTTGACCCTCTTCGTTACAACTTACTCTTTGAGCGTTTCTTAAACCCTGAACGTGTATCCATGCCCGACTTTGATATTGACTTCTGTCAGCATGGGCGCGATCGCGTGATTGCTTACGTTAAGGATAAATATGGCAAAGATGCGGTCAGTCAAATTGCTACCTTTGGAACCATGGCAGCACGTGCTGCGATTCGAGATGTGGGCCGTGTTCTTGAGCAGCCTTATGGCTTTGTAGATGGCATTTCAAAATTAATTCCCAATAAGCCGGGTCAGCAAGTCACGATTGAACAAGCCAAAAAAGATGAAAAGCTTTTGGCTGAACGAGAGTCTCGTGAAGAAGAGGTGAAGCAGTTATTAGGTTTGGCTCAGCAGTTAGAAGGCATGACGCGTAACGTTGGTATGCATGCGGGTGGCGTATTAATTGCCCCAGGTAAATTAACAGATTTTTGTCCGCTGTACACCCAAGGAAGTAAAGACGGTAAAGATACTGTAGATGCTGGTGTTGTTAGTCAATTCGATAAAGATGATGTTGAGGCAGTTGGATTAGTTAAGTTCGACTTCTTGGGTTTAACGACGTTAACAATTTTAGATTGGGCTGAGCGTTATATTCATCAGCTATATCCAGATAAAAAAGATTGGCGAGTGGGTCAGGCTCCATTAGATGATCCAGCCGCATTTGATATTTTAAAAACCGCCAATACAGTGGCTGTGTTCCAGTTAGAAAGTCGCGGCATGCAAGGCATGCTTCGCGAGGCTAAGCCTGATCGATTTGAAGACATCATTGCTTTGGTGGCTTTGTATCGTCCCGGCCCTATGGATTTAATTCCATCTTTTATTGCTCGTAAACATGGCAAGGAGCAGGTTCATTATCCGGATGCTCGTGTTGAACCTGTTCTTCAAGAAACATACGGCATCATGGTGTATCAAGAGCAGGTGATGCAGATGGCGCAGATCATCGGGGGCTACTCTCTAGGCGGCGCAGATTTACTTCGTCGCGCTATGGGTAAGAAAAAACCAGAAGAGATGGCTGAGCATCGTCAGTTGTTTAGAGATGGTTCTGCAAAGAGCGGTATGAAAACCGATAAGGCAGATGAAATTTTTGACTTGATGGAAAAGTTTGCTGGTTATGGTTTTAATAAATCCCACGCTGCAGCTTATGCTCTATTGGCTTATCACACGGCTTGGTTAAAGGCGCATTACCCCGCTGAATTTATGGCCGCCAACATGTCGCTCGCTATGGATGACACTGATAAGGTCAAGATTCTTTATGAAGATGCCAAAGCCAACAAGATCAAAATCTTGCCACCAGATGTTAATACCAGTGTCTATCGCTTTATGCCTCTGCGTGAAAACCCACAGGATCTAACGCAAGCAGCCACTATGATTCGTTATGGCTTGGGTGCTATTCGTGGCACTGGTGAGGCTGCCATTGAGCAAATCATAGAAGCTCGAAAAAATGGGCCTTTCATTGATTTATTTGATTTCTGTTCACGATTAGACCGCCGAGTTGTGAATCGTCGCACGATGGAAGCGCTGATTCGTTCAGGCGCTTTTGACTCTCTTTACGGTGGCTTTGATTCTCGTTCTACTTTATTAGCTTCCTTACCAATTGCTATGGAAGCTGCTGATCAAGCGGAAGCTTCTGCACAACAGGTGAGCTTATTTGATATGGCAGGATCTGCGGATGAACATAAGCCTGAATTAGTGAAAGAGGTGACCTGGTTTGAAAAGCGTCGTCTGCAAGAAGAAAAAACAGCGTTAGGACTCTACTTAACTGGCCATCTCTTTGATGCCTATCGTGATGAAGTGAGTCACTTTGTTCGAACAAAATTAGATCAGTTAACTGAAGGCAAGGATCGATTGATATCAGGCATCATGACTTCAACACGAAGCATGATGGGGCCACGTGGCAAATTAATGATTGCCACTATTGATGATGGTAGCGCGCAGATAGAAATGACTATTTATAGTGAAATTTTTGAGCCTAATCGACATTGGCTTAAAGAAGATGAGCTCATCATTGCTAAGGTAAGTGTGACTCCAGATAAATTTTCTGGGGGTGTGCGTGTTGTTGCTGATTCAGTTATGGATGTGACCAGTGCACGCTTAAAGTTTGCCAGAAGTTTGCATGTTCAATTACAACCAGGTATGGATATCCAAGGCTTTAAGCAACAGGTTGGTTCTTATGTTGGCAAGCAAGGGCAGGGTTTATTAATGACAGCTGACGTTATTTCTAATGGCACTGTTTGCTTAGTTCAATTCCCTGAGACTTGGAAGATATATCCGGATGACAATAGCATCAGAGGGCTAAGTCAGGCCTTAAGCGGCGCAGGTGGTCAGGGTGCTGTTGAAGTTAAATACGCTTAGTCTCAAATAGATCAACCGCTTCAAGAACTTGTTCGACCGATAAATTAACCAAACAATCACTCCGACTGTCTGAGTGATCTTCACATCCTGCTTTGCGACATGGGACACATTCCCCAGGTCCCTGAATGATGGCCACTTGCCCTACTTTTTGAATCTTTGCTCTCAGCTGGTAGGGTTGTTTGCCAATAAATCCATTTGGCCAGGGGCCAAAATTGGTTGGTGGTGTTGCGCCAAATAAAGTGATGGTTGGCGCATCACAGGCTGCTGCTAAGTGAGTCACTGAGGTATCTACGCCAATGTAAAGCTGCGCTTTTCTTAAGAGGGTGCCTAACTGGTCCAGTTTTAAATCGCCATCTAAATTTAAAACCTTCGCTGCTACTTTTGGCTGAAGGAGTGAAATGATGGATTGATTTAGTTCTCGATCTTGGGGGATGGGAGCCCCACTCAAAATAATTTGATAATTCTGGCTAAGAATACTAATAAGATCGACCCAATTGCCTAAAGGCCAGCGTTTATAGGCGGTGAGCGGTGTGGGGTGGATGACAATAAATGGTGCTGCTAACTGCTTTTCAATTTTTTCAGGAAGAGCAACTGCCATCGGAGGTCTAACTGAAATGCCTGCACCAAATAATTCTTTTTCATCAATCAATGTTTCAAGTAATCGAAGTTTTTCTGTGATGACATGCTGATGAAAGTAATCAACCTCCACGGTATGCAAGCAAACTTTCTTTTTCCACCAATTTAATTTTTTCTCCGTAGGAATGACACCCACTCGATGTCTGGCAGCCACAAGTCCATAAATATAGGCGCGGTCACTGGGTTGTGTGACTATAGCTAGATCGTATCTTTGAAATAATTGGAAGAACTGCTTTAAGTAATCTTTTAGTTTTGGCCGAGGCTTTGTGCCAATTAACTGATGAATATCTTCATTGCCAGTCATCATGTGCAGGCTATTTTCATAACCTAAGAAATCAATTTTTGCATTTGGCCATTTATTTTTGATAGCCCTGATAAGTGGTGTTGTGATGAGTGTGTCGCCAATTTGTCTGGTGGCGATGATTAAAACTTTATTTACTTTCATGAACTTCATTGGCAATCAATTGATGAATTATTTTGGCTTTGATTACCAAGTTGCCAAAGCTTGAGATATTTGTAATAAGAGGTGGCGCCATTGGAAATAGCTAAAGCTAGGCCATATCGCCCATCCAAGAAACCTTTTCGCAGAATATATGTTCGAAAAAAAGCCCAGAATCCATGACTTAGCGCTTGAGTAACGCTACCTTTTTGACCTTTACGGTAAGCTTGAATAGCCGAGGCGGTTGAGTAGCTGTCGACCTTCTTTAGAACCTGTTCAAAGCTTCTATAGCTGTAATGCAAAAAATGATTCTTAAGTCGCACAACTTTGCCATCAGGTAATAGTCTCTCGTGAACAAGGTGATCAGAAAATTTTGCCGTGCCTCGTTTAAATAGGCGATCCACATAATCTGGGTACCAGCCAGAATGCTTCATAAAGCGACCACAATACCAAGATGATCTAGGGATAGCATAGCAATCATGGCTTGGGCTCGACTGAATAACATCCAAGATCTCTTTTTGAAGTTCTGGGGTCACTCTTTCGTCTGCATCAATTGATAAAACCCAATCTTGGGTGGCTAAATTGAGTGCTCTATTTTTTTGAGGTCCAAAACCAGGCCAATCATTAGTGATTTCAAGCTTGGCGCCATACGATTTGGCAATATTTATTGTTTGATCAGTGCTCTGACTATCAACGATAATGATCTCATTCGCGAAGGAAATGCTCTCAAGACAGTCCTTGAGGTTTGCTTCTTCATTTTTGGTAATTAAGATAACAGATAAGCCCATGATGGGATGTTAGCACCGGTGTAGGTTACGATTCAGGTTATGGACTCAAATAGTATCAATATTAGTACTCAAACGGCATTAACTCGCATTCTTAAATATGCCTTGCCGCACAAAGTGGCCGTGGCCCTAGCTTTGCTGGGTTTAGCCATCGTTGCGGCCTCGGAAACCGCTATTCCAGCTCTTTTAAAGCCATTGCTTGATAGAGGCTTCACCGGCAAGTTAGATAACAAGCTATGGCATGTGCCTGCATTTTTGGTCGGTTTAGCATTTATTCGAGGTTTTGCACAATTTGGCTCTAATTACGCTTTAAGTCATATTACTAATTCGGTTTTATTTAAGTTACGTGAACAAATGTTTAACCGTCTTTTACAGGCGCCGGCAGATTTGTTCCAAAACCGCTCAGCTGCATCACTCATCAATGCGGTTGTTTTTGAAGTTAATGCTGTATTACAAGTCATTACAAGTATTGCAATGAACTTGGTGAGGGACAGTCTCACAGTCATCGGTTTAATGGGGTATCTGTTTTATCTCAATTGGCGTTTAACACTGCTCATTTTGATCATTTTCCCGATCATCGGCTATATGGTGAAGGTGATTAATTCACGCTTGCGTAAATTGCATAAGGTGAGCCAGGATATGACCAATGAACTTTCTTATATTGTTGAAGAAAGCGTTGGTGGCTATAAGGTTGTAAAGCTGCACGGCGGTGAAACTTATGAAAAACAACGGTTTTCTATGATTGCTGACAAATTACGTCGTTATTCTATGAAGATTGCAGTCGCAGGAGGTTTAAATCAGCCTCTGACTCAGTTTGTTGCTTCAATCGCCTTATCAGGCGTTCTCTTGGTGGCTTTATTTCAATCATCCATGGCAGAAACAACTGTGGGTGGTTTTGTGGCTTTTGTAACAGCGTTGATTTTAATTATTTCACCGCTGAAGCATTTGGCAGATATTAATCAACCTCTGCAAAGAGGTATTGCTGCTGCCGATATGATCTTCAAGTTGATGGATCAACCGATTGAAGAAGATCCGTTGCGTCAATCAGCTGCCATCAGATTGAATAAAGCTAAGGGTAATCTTGAGTTTAAAAATGTTCATTTCGCCTATCAAGGATTGGCGAGCTCCAATCTTGAAGATGGCTTAATGAGCAAAGATGTTTTAAAGAATATTAATTTAAGTATTCCTGCCGGTGAAGTTGTGGCGTTTGTTGGTCCTTCAGGTAGTGGTAAATCTACATTAGTTAATTTGTTACCAAGATTCTTTAACCCAACAGATGGGGTTATTTCTCTAGATGGTATTGATATACAAAATATTGATTTAAGAGATTTGCGTCATCAAATGGCCTTTGTGAGTCAGGACGTGGTTTTATTTAACGACACGATTGCAGCTAATGTTGCCTATGGTGCCAAGAGTTCTAATGAAATTGATCGAGGCAGGGTATTTGAAGCTTTGCAAGCAGCTAACTTGGCAGAGTTGATGAAAGAATTGCCACAAGGCATTGATACAGAGGTGGGGGATAACGGCAATCGTTTATCAGGTGGTCAACGTCAGCGTTTAGCAATTGCCAGAGCAATCTATAAAGATGCCCCCATTTTGATTTTGGATGAAGCCACTTCAGCGCTCGATTCAGAATCAGAGCGTCAGGTACAAGAAGCTTTGGAAACCTTGATGCAGGGTAGAACAACCTTAATGATTGCTCATCGTCTATCGACTATTGAAAATGCTAATCGCATTGTGGTTCTTGATCATGGCAAGATCGTTGAGAACGGAGCGCATGCTGATTTGATGGTCCAAAATGGTCTTTACGCCAGCTTGCACCGCTTGCAGTTCTCTCAAGCTTAATAGCATCAATCTTTAACTCAACACAATATCGTATTGTTCTTGATTAAAGGTTGATTCGGCTTGAAGTCGAATAGGCTTTCCAATAAATTCAATGAGCTGGGCCATATGACCGCTTTCTTCTTCTAAGAAGCGGTCAATCACATCGGCGCTCGCAATGATTCTAAATTCTTTAGGATTAAATTGACGATGCTCTCTTAAAACTTCTCTTAAGATTTCATAGCAAATACTTTGAGCAGTTTTGACTTGCCCTTTGCCTTGACATACTTCACAAGGCTCACAGAGAAGGTGGGCCAATGACTCTCTAGTTCGTTTACGAGTCATCTCGACTAAGCCTAATGCTGAAAAAGGATTAATAGATGTTCTTGTTCTATCTCGAGCTAAGCATTTACTGAGTTCTTCTAAGACAGTTGCCTGGTGTTCCTGGCTATGCATATCAATGAAGTCAATGATGATGATGCCGCCTAGATTTCTTAAGCGTAATTGACGGGCAATAGTTTGAGCGGCTTCTAAATTTGTTTTATAAATCGTATCGTCAAAAGTCTTTGCCCCTATATAACTGCCAGTATTGACATCAATGGTTGTCATTGATTCTGTCTGATCAATCATTAGATAGCCACCAGACTTGAGATCAACGCGACGACCTAGGGCACGATTAATTTCTGATTCGGTATCGTACAAATCAAATAAT
Source organism: Pseudomonadota bacterium (assembly GCA_039804685.1). Taxonomy (GTDB): domain Bacteria; phylum Pseudomonadota; class Gammaproteobacteria; order Burkholderiales; family Burkholderiaceae; genus Polynucleobacter. The sequence goes on from JBDLVQ010000004.1 coordinate 55,793, forward strand.
GGTCTCTCACCACGATATAAAACTAATTTATCCAATTGGTTGGGCATGAAATTCGTGGAGAATGCTTTGAGTTTTTCTAAGTTCTCACTTGAATCAATTCTGATCTGACCTGTTCTTTCGCTGGCTAGGTCTCTTAATACGCGTTCAGATAAGCTTAAATCTTGATGCAATAAGCTTGGAGCTGGCAAGCGAGAGCTAGCCTCTTTAATTTTTTTCCAAGTGGCACCTAAGTAAGTCAGGTCATTCAGTAACTCTTGATCGTCAGCATCTTCGGCGCTGGTTCTTAGAATATAGCTGCCTTGCTCACCCTCAGGCAGCAAAGCTTGAAAGCGCTTCTTAAGAGAGTCTCGTTCTTCTTGATTTTCAATTTTTTGTGAAATGCCGATTTGGTTTCCGTTGTCTTCTTGTGGCAAATAAACTAAGTTTCTACCCGCAACACTGATATGAGTGCTCAGACGAGCACCTTTTGTTCCCAGCGGGTCCTTTAGAACTTGAACCAAGATGGTTTGACCATCAAACACTAATTTTTCAATAGGGGTGTTTTCAGGTTTGGAGTTCTTGGGCATCCATAGATCTGCTACGTGTAAGAATGCGGCTTTGTCTAGTCCGATATCAATAAATGCCGATTGCATCCCCGGTAAGACACGGGTGACTTTGCCTAAGTAAACGTTACCAACAATACCTCTACTTTGGCTGCGCTCAATATGCAGTTCTTGCACGATACCTTGTGCAATTAGGGCCACACGTGTTTCTTGAGGGGTGATGTTGACGAGGATTTCTTCGGTCATAACTAAACTAGATGCCTAATTCTTTTTAACGACTAAGAGCAAACTGTACATCAGATTGTTGAAGTAATTGAGTTGTCTCAAATACGGGTAGTCCCATGATACCGCTGAAGCTTCCCCGAATGTTTTCTACAAAACATGCTGCTAAACCCTGAATGCCATAAGCACCAGCTTTGCCTAGGTGTTCACCGCTGGCTAAATAAAGTGCAATCTCATCTGAGTTTAATGTTTTAAATGTCACATCTGATGTTGAAACCAGCATCAGGGGCTTTGAAGTACTTTTTGTCTGAATCGCAACAGCCGTATGCACTTGATGCGTTTTGCCGCTCAATAAATTCAGTATGCGCGCAGCATCTTGATCATCCTCTGGTTTACCAAGAATAACTTCATGATCATCTAAGGCAACTGCAACTGTGGTGTCGGCACAGAGTATGGGTGATGCACTAAGACCTCGATTTTGTAGTCTTTGATGAGCTGCTTCAAGTTTCGCTAGAGTGACTCTTTGAACATAATCAAGAGGTGCTTCACCGTTGAGTTGAAGTTCGAGGGATTCTGCATCCTCATCTG
>JBDLVQ010000005.1:0-16806 GCA_039804685.1 Pseudomonadota bacterium
TACATTTAAAGAGCTGCACACGGAAGTCAACAGAATGGCTGCCATTTTGAAGGCTCATGGTGTGGTCAAAGGTGATCGTGTATTGATTTATATGCCGATGATTGCTGAAGCTGCTTTTGCTATGTTGGGTTGTACTCGTTTGGGTGCGATCCATTCAGTAGTGTTCGGAGGTTTTGCTTCGCACAGCTTAGCTTCACGTATTGATGATGCGAAACCTAAGATGGTGATTTTGGCTGATGCAGGTGCGCGCGGCGGTAAGCCAGTGCCTTACAAGCCTTTGCTAGATGAAGCGATTGCTTTGTCTGAGCACAAACCAGCTAAAGTTTTATTGATTGATCGCAAACTGGTGGAGTACACCAGAGTAGAAGGTCGAGATTTAGATTACGCTAGTGAGCGTGCCAAGGTCATGGATGCGCAAGTGCCATGCGAATGGTTAGATGCGACAGATCCTTCATACATTCTTTACACATCAGGTACAACTGGAAAACCTAAAGGTGTTCAACGTGACACGGGTGGTTACGCAGTTGCTCTTGCTTCATCGATGCGTCATATTTATGGTGGCAAACCTGGTGAAGCCATGTTCACGACCTCTGACATTGGTTGGGTGGTTGGCCATAGCTACATTATTTATGGTCCATTGATCAATGGTATGGCCACCATCATGTATGAAGGCACACCATTGCGCCCTGACGCAGGTATTTGGTGGAAGTTGGTTGAGAAATACAAAGTATCCGTGATGTTCTCTGCACCGACTGCAGCGCGTGTATTGAAGAAACAAGACCCAGCTTTCTTAACAAAATATGACTTGTCCACTCTGCGCGCTGTTTTCTTGGCGGGTGAGCCCTTGGATGAGCCAACCGCTACATGGCTGCATGGTGCAATCAATAAGCCGATTGTTGATAACTACTGGCAAACCGAAACTGGTTGGCCAATGCTTGCATTACAACGTGGTATTGAAGTCATGCCGCATAAGTTTGGCTCACCAGGTGTGCCTGTTTACGGTTACAACATGAAGTTGTTAGATGACTCAACGGGTGCTGAGTTGGGCGCCGATCAAAAAGGTGTTGTAGCGATCGAAGGTCCATTGCCTCCTGGCTGTATGCAAACAGTTTGGGGTGATGATGAGCGTTTCGTTAAAACCTACTGGAATACAGTGCCCGGCAAATTGGTGTACTCAACATTTGACTGGGGTATTAAAGACAAAGATGGTTATTACTTCATCTTGGGTCGTACCGATGATGTTATTAACGTTGCGGGCCACCGTCTGGGTACTCGTGAAATTGAAGAGGGTATTTCAAGCCATCCAAATGTTTCTGAAGTGGCAGTGGTGGGTATCGAAGATAAATTGAAAGGCCAAGTAGCTATCGGCTTTGCAATTGCTAAAGATGCTAATAAGGTGGCGACTCTGGAAGCTGAAATCTTGAAAACAGTTGATTCACAATTGGGCGCCGTTGCAAGACCTGCACGCGTTTATATCGTGACAGCTTTGCCTAAGACCCGTTCAGGCAAGATTGTTCGCCGTGCATTGCAAGCGGTTGCTGAGGGACGTGACCCTGGCGACCTAAGCACTTTGGATGATCAAAGTGTATTGGCGGCCATTAAGAATTTGTTTGCCGCTTAATAACCCCTTGGTTTGCCAGAATTAGGGCTCTTCGGAGCCCTAATTTGTTTTTAAGTATTTGATTTTTATTGATTTTATTTATACCGATTAAAGTCTCCACTAGGGTAATTCCGGATCAATAGGGGCCGGTGAGGTATAATTTCGTAGTTAAATTATTAGATACTTGCCCTAGCGCTTAAAGACACATATACCTCCCGAAAATACTCAGACCGGAGGTGTCTTTTCCGGATCAGGGATGTGTCGGATGGCAGTAGGGCTTTGGAGAATACCTTTGCTGCCACAGTTAATTCCTTCTTTATCCCCAGCAGTTTTGGCACTTGCCGATGGAACTATTTTTCCGGGTTATAGCATTGGTGCCGTTGGCCAATCGTCTGGCGAAGTGGTTTTCAATACAGCACTGACTGGTTACCAAGAAATCCTCACAGACCCAAGCTACACCAATCAATTGGTGACATTGACTTACCCACATATTGGTAACGTTGGTGTGAATGATCAAGACCGAGAGTCTGGAAAAATTTACGCTGCTGGCCTCATCATTAAAGACTTATCACTCATCGCCTCTAATTTCCGCTCAGAAAAAACGCTGAGCGACTACTTAGTTGGCGAAGGCATAGTGGGTATCGCAGGCATTGATACACGCAAATTAACCCGCATCTTGCGCGACAAGGGTGCGCAACCGGGGGCGATTGTGGCGGGCAAGCTAGGTGACTCTTTGGAGTCTGTGGCTGAGAAAGCCTTGGCTGCTGCTAAAGGTTTCCCTGGCATGGCTGGTTTAGATTTGGCGCAAGTAGTAACCACAAAAGCTGCTTACGAGTGGACTGAAGGTGAGTGGGGCTTGACTGCTGATCACGGTAAACCCGGCTTTAAGAAGTTAGAAAAACCATTGAAGCATGTTGTGGCTTATGACTTTGGCGTGAAGCGCAATATTCTTCGCATGTTGTCTGAGCGTGGTTGCAGAATCACAGTGGTTCCGGCTAAGACACCAGCGGCAGATGTACTGGCGATGAAACCCGATGGCGTATTTTTATCTAATGGTCCTGGAGATCCCGAGCCATGTGACTACGCCATTGCTGCCGCTAAAACTTTTATTGATCAAAGTATTCCTACTTTTGGTATTTGTTTGGGTCATCAGATTATGGGTTTAGCAGCTGGCGCAAAAACTCTCAAAATGAAATTTGGTCATCACGGCGCTAACCATCCAGTGAAAGATTTGGATAACGGTCGTGTGGTCATTACTTCACAAAACCACGGGTTTGCTGTTGATGCAGCAACTCTTCCAGCAAACGTCAGACCAACACATGTGTCTTTGTTTGATGGTTCATTGCAAGGTTTGGCTTGGACTGATAAGCCAGCTTTTTGTTTCCAGGGTCACCCAGAGGCATCGCCAGGGCCGCATGACATTGCGTACTTGTTTGATCGCTTTATTAAATTGATGTGAGATTGACGAATGCCTAAGCGTACCGACATAAAAAGTATCCTCATTATTGGCGCAGGTCCAATCGTCATTGGACAGGCCTGTGAGTTCGACTATTCTGGTGCACAAGCTTGTAAAGCTTTGCGCTCTGAAGGTTATCGCGTTATTTTGGTGAACAGTAATCCTGCGACCATCATGACTGACCCTGAGATGGCTGATGTGACTTACATCGAGCCCATCACATGGGAAGTGGTCGAGCGCATTATTGCCAAAGAAAAACCAGATGCCATTTTGCCAACCATGGGCGGACAAACTGCATTGAACTGTGCACTTGATTTACATCGCCATGGTGTTTTAGATAAATACAAGTGCGAATTAATTGGCGCATCCCCAGAAGCGATTGATAAAGCGGAAGATCGTCAAAAGTTCAAAGAGGCTATGACCAAAATTGGTTTGGGCTCTGCAAAATCTGGCATTGCTCATTCACTAGAAGAGGCACATACAGTTCAGCAGCAGATCGCTGTTGAAACAGGTGGTGCTGGTTATCCTGTGATTATTCGTCCGTCATTCACGATGGGTGGTTCGGGCGGCGGTATTGCTTATAACCGTGAAGAATTTGAAGAAATTTGTAAACGTGGCCTCGATCTATCTCCAACACGTGAGCTCTTAATTGAAGAGTCATTGTTAGGTTGGAAAGAATACGAGATGGAAGTGGTGCGGGACCGTAAAGATAACTGCATTATTGTTTGCTCTATTGAAAACTTAGATCCGATGGGTGTTCATACCGGTGACTCGATCACGGTGGCGCCTGCTCAAACATTGACTGATCGCGAATATCAGATTTTACGTAACGCCTCATTGGCTGTTTTACGTGAGATTGGTGTTGATACTGGCGGCTCTAACGTTCAGTTCTCTATCAGCCCAGTTGATGGCCGGATGATCGTGATTGAGATGAATCCTCGTGTGTCACGTTCATCTGCATTGGCATCAAAAGCAACTGGTTTCCCAATCGCCAAGATTGCAGCTAAGTTAGCTGTTGGTTTCACATTAGATGAATTACAAAACGATATTACTGGTGGTAAAACACCGGCATCGTTTGAGCCATCAATTGATTACGTTGTAACTAAGATCCCTCGTTTTGCCTTCGAAAAATTCCCAGCAGCTGATAAGCGCTTAACGACACAGATGAAATCTGTGGGTGAAGTGATGGCGATTGGTCGCACATTCCAAGAGTCTTTCCAAAAGGCTTTGCGTGGTTTGGAAGTGGGGGTTGATGGCTTGGATGAAATATCAACAGATCTTGATGAAATTACTCAAGAGATCCGTGAGCCAGGCCCAGATCGTATTTGGTATTTGGGCGATGCATTCAGGATGGGTATGACCCAAGAAGAGGCATTCACAAATACAGCCATTGACCCATGGTTCTTGGCGCAGATTTCAGAAATTATTGAAATTGAAAAGAAACTACAAACTCGTCAGTTAAAAGATCTAACAGCTCAAGAGTTACGCTTTGTAAAACAAAAAGGTTTCTCGGATCGTCGTTTGGCTAAGTTGTTAAAGACGGATGCAAAGGCTGTGCGTGAAGCACGCCATGCGTTAAAAGTAAGACCTGTTTACAAGCGTGTAGATACTTGTGCGGCTGAGTTCTCAACAAACACAGCCTATATGTATTCTTGCTACGAAGCGGAGCATGGTGAGTGTGAATCACAGCCAACGACCAAAGAAAAAATCATGGTTTTAGGTGGTGGGCCTAACCGTATTGGTCAAGGTATTGAGTTTGACTACTGCTGTGTGCACGCAGCGTTAGCTATGCGTGATGATGGTTACGAAACCATCATGGTGAACTGCAACCCAGAAACTGTTTCTACTGACTATGACACTTCTGATCGTTTGTACTTTGAGCCATTAACACTTGAAGATGTTTTAGAAATCGTTGCGATTGAAAAACCAAAGGGTGTGATTGTTCAGTACGGTGGTCAAACGCCATTGAAACTCGCACTTGATTTAGAAGCCAACGGTGTACCTATTATTGGTACAAGCCCCGACATGATTGATGCTGCTGAAGACCGTGAGCGTTTCCAAAAACTATTGCAAGAGTTAGGTTTGCGTCAGCCACCCAACAGAACTGCTCGTACAGAACCTGAAGCTCTGAAGTTGGCTGAGGAGATTGGTTACCCATTGGTTGTTCGTCCATCTTATGTGTTGGGTGGTCGTGCGATGGAGATTGTTCATGATGGCCGTGATCTTGAGCGTTATATGCGTGAGGCTGTGAAGGTTTCTCATGATTCGCCTGTTCTATTAGATCGTTTCTTGAATGATGCGATTGAGTGCGATGTGGACTGTATCTCTGATGGTAAGAGGGTGTTCATTGGTGGTGTGATGGAACATATTGAGCAGGCGGGGGTTCACTCAGGCGACTCAGCATGCTCATTACCACCATATTCATTATCAAAAGAAACTGTTGATGAAATGCGTCGTCAAACTGCAGCGATGGCTAAAGGCCTCAATGTGATTGGTTTGATGAACGTTCAGTTTGCGATTCAGCAAGTGGATGGCAAAGACATCGTTTACGTTTTGGAAGTGAACCCACGAGCATCAAGAACTGTTCCATATGTATCAAAAGCGACAGGTTTGCAATTGGCTAAGATTGCTGCTCGTTGTATGGCAGGGCAAAGCTTGGATCAGCAAGGTATTGGTGAAGAAGTGATTCCACCATATTTCTCTGTTAAAGAGGCTGTGTTCCCATTCAATAAATTCCCAGGCGTTGATCCGATCCTTGGACCAGAAATGCGTTCAACTGGTGAGGTGATGGGTGTTGGTAAAACATTCGGGGAGGCTTTATTTAAATCACAATTAGCAGCTAGTACAACTTTGCCAAAATCAGGCACTGTTTTATTAACTGTTAAAGATAGCGATAAGGCGAAGGCTGTTGAAGTCGCTCAAATGCTGAATGGCATGGGTTACTCTATTGTGGCCACGCAAGGAACTGCTGCTGCGATTGAAGCTGCTGGCGTACCTGTTAAACGCGTGAACAAAGTAAAAGATGGTCGTCCACATATTGTGGATATGATTAAAAACGGTGAGATTGCTTTGGTGTTCACAACTGTTGATGAGACAAGAACAGCAATTGCTGATTCAAGATCAATTCGTACAACAGCACAAGCTAACCGCGTTACTTATTACACTACCATTAGTGGTGCCAAAGCAGCAGTAGCAGGCATTAAAGCGATTGACCAATTAGAGGTTTATGACCTGCAAGGTTTACACGCTTCTTTATAAGGTATCTTCTTAGAAATTAACCAAGATTTAAACTAAGATATAAATTAAAGTAACAAAGACGCAAAAATGACTGGTGTTTCACTACCAGTCATTTCTTCTTCAATTAATTAGAGTTTGGATGTAGATTCATGAGTACGATTCCTATTACAAAACATGGCGCTGAGCTTTTAAAGCAAGAGCTACATAACTTAAAGCATGTTGAGCGCCCATCGGTGATCAACTCTATCTCTGAGGCTCGTGCCCAGGGGGACCTTTCTGAAAATGCCGAATACGATGCCGCTAAAGAAAAGCAGGCCTTTATTGAAGGCCGTATTCAGGAGCTTGAAGGTAAATTGGCTGCCGCACAAATTATTGATCCAAGTACGCTAGATGTTGAGGGGCGTATTGTTTTTGGCGCTACCGTTGAGTTAGAGGATTTGGAAGATGGTAAAAAAGCCAAATACCAAATCGTTGGTGATGATGAGGCTGATTTAGATGCAGGTAAGATTTCTATCAGCTCCCCAATCGCTCGTGCATTGATTGGTAAAGAAGAGGGTGATGTTGCTACATTCTCATCACCGGGCGGCAATCGTGAAGTTGAAATCTTAAGTGTTAATTACATCTAATTCATTCATTTCGTGCACATCACCGCTCAAAGACTGTTTGTATTCATCCTGACTCTTTGGGTGGGTTCGCTTGTAACGATTGGTTATGTTGTTGCGCCTACTTTGTTTGCAACGCTGACTGATCGGCAAGTGGCGGGGATGGTTGCTGGTGCTTTATTTAGGATTGAGGGCACCATCAGTATGGTGTTAGGTGTTGCATTGATTGTATTTGCCAACTTATTGGTGAAGCGTGGTTTGCAGCGCTATAAAAATATTCGTTGGTATCTCTTGGCAATGGTGGTTTGTGCAGTAACCTCAGCCTTTGTATTGCAGCCGATGATGAATGCCTTAAGAGTTGAAGCTTTGAGTCAGGGTTTCCCAATCATGCTGTCACCCTTGGCAGAATCATTTAGCCGTTTACATGGATTCTCAAGCGCTTTGTATCTACTCCAATCTTTAATTGGCTTGGTTTTAATGTGGCGCCTAACCAAGCCCGTTATTGATGTCTAGGAAGATATAAAGAATCACAAATAGAGCAACGCAAATAAAAGAAGAAAGAAAAAAGAAAAAAATAAGCCACCGAAAGGTGGCTTATGACTTGAGAGTGACTGCCAACTAAAGGTGATTAACCTAGGTGACGTTTTTTGGAGCTAGTTTGGCGAGGCTTGGCTCTTTTAACTTGGCCGCCTGCTGCTACGCGTTCATTACCTAGAACTGTTGTTGCAACTGGTTTAGGTCGGCGCTGTGGATTACGAGTGAATTTTTTCACCATGACCACTTTAGGGCCGCTCTTTTTGCCACGACGTTTCTCTTCAACTTCTTTTTCAACTTTAGGCCTGTAAAGCACTAAAAGTTTTCCAATGTGTTGAATCGGCGCTGCACTGAGTTCGTCGCATAGCTGTTCGTAAATGGCAACGCGCGCTTCGCGATCATCACCAAATACACGAACTTTAATCAAGCCGTGAAAATTGAGACCATTGTTGACTTCTTTGATAACAGCTGGCGTTAAGCCATCTCCACCAACAAGGACAATAGGTTTTAACGCATGAGCGTCTGAGCGGTGTGCCGAACGTTCGGCGGAGGATAATTCTAGTTTTGGCATAGGTATTTCTTTGGAAGTCCCATATGATAAGCCATTAAATTGCAGGTAAATGTAGAACTGGATCAAAAACAGCGGAAAATAGGGTATTAAGTACTTAATTAATTTGCATAATTACTAAAAATTAACAAAATAAGCTGTTTGTAGTCATCAATCAGTAGGAAGCAGGTAAGTGTGGCAAAAAATAAATTTAATAAAGATTGGCTAAATGACCATCTCAATGATCCCTACGTCAAAATGGCGCAGAGAGAAGGGTATCGTGCACGCGCTGCTTATAAGCTCAAAGAGATTGATGAGCAGGATCGCTTGATTGGTCCTGGTATGGTGGTGGTCGATCTTGGTAGTACACCAGGAAGTTGGTCTCAGTATGCCCGTAACCGCCTAGTGGAATTTGGCAAAAAGAACCCTAACGTAGCGGATGGCAAGCCACATGGCACCATTGTGGCTATTGATATATTGCCCATGGATGAAATTGCTGATGTGACTTATCTTCAGGGTGATTTCCGTGAGGACGAGGTATTGAAGCAGTTTGAAGCTTTATTGCCAGGTAACCCTGCAGATGGTCCTCAAGTTGATTTAGTGCTGTCTGATATGGCTCCGAATTTATCAGGAGTATCCACAGCGGATTCTGCGCGTATGGGGCATTTGGCAGATTTAGCATTAGAGTTTGCTCAAGCCCACTTAAAGCCCAATGGCGCACTCTTGATCAAATGCTTTCATGGCAGTGGTTATAGCCAAATTGTGGAGTCATTTAAAAAGGTTTTTAAGGTGGTTTCTCCAAGGAAACCTAAGGCGTCTCGAGATAAGTCTGCAGAGACTTTCCTTTTGGGTAAACACCTTAAGTAAGTTGCTCCTATTGAGAGCGATTTAAAACTTAAAAAACGCTTAAAACCACAATAAATATATGGGAATTCCCCATTTTTTTAGTCAAGCACTTGAAAAGTGGAGAGAGTAGAATCATATGTGTATAGATATATCTGCCTTAAGGAGGCTTTGTGAATAATAATTTGATACAGAAGGTTGGTGTGTGGCTGATCGTGGGCCTCGTGCTATTCACTGTTTTCAAACAATTTGATAAGCCTCGCGCTGCTGAAAACGTTACATATTCTCAATTTATGGATGATGCCAAAAATGGCAAAGTTAAAAGAGTAGACGTTCAGGGTCGCAACATCCAAGTAACTCCAATTGATGGTCAGAAGTATTCTGTGATCAGTCCGGGAGATATCTGGATGGTGGGTGATCTCATGAAGTTTGGCGTTCAAGTAACAGGCAAGGCTGAAGAAGAGCAAAGCTTGCTGGTATCTGCGCTTTATTACCTCGGCCCAACACTATTGATCATTGGTTTCTGGTTCTTGATGATGCGTCAGATGCAAGGTGGCGGCAAAGGTGGCGCTTTCTCATTTGGTAAATCAAAAGCTAGATTGATTGATGAAAACACAAATGCCATTACATTTGCTGATGTTGCTGGATGTGATGAAGCTAAAGAAGAAGTATTCGAATTAGTTGATTTCTTAAAAGATCCCACTAAATTTCAAAAGTTAGGTGGCCATATTCCAAGAGGTGTTCTTTTAGTAGGCCCTCCAGGAACAGGTAAGACTCTATTAGCCAAAGCCATTGCTGGTGAAGCTAAGGTGCCGTTTTTTGCTATCTCTGGTTCAGACTTCGTTGAGATGTTTGTTGGTGTGGGTGCTGCACGTGTTCGCGATATGTTCGAGAACGCTAAGAAGCAAGCACCGTGCATTATCTTTATCGACGAGATTGATGCAGTTGGTCGTCATCGTGGATCAGGCACTGGTGGCGGTAACGATGAGCGCGAACAAACATTGAACCAAATGTTGGTTGAGATGGATGGCTTTGAGCCTAACAGTGGTGTGATCGTAATTGCTGCGACCAACCGTTCTGATGTTTTAGATAAGGCTTTGTTACGTCCAGGTCGTTTTGACCGTCAAGTACACGTTGGTTTACCTGACATTCGTGGGCGCGAACAAATTCTTAAAGTACATATGCGCAAAGTGCCTATCAATAGTGACGTGGATGCGGCTGTACTGGCGCGTGGTACTCCAGGTTTCTCAGGTGCGGATTTAGCCAACTTAGTGAACGAGTCAGCTTTATTTGCGGCGCGTCGTAATAAGCGCACTGTGGATATGCAAGACTTCGAAGATGCTAAAGACAAAATCTTCATGGGTCCTGAGCGTAAGTCAGCAGTGATGCGTGAAGAAGAGCGTCGCAATACGGCTTATCACGAGTCAGGTCATGCTGTAGTCGCTAAGATCTTACCGAAGGCTGATCCAGTTCATAAGGTCAGCATCATGCCTCGTGGTTGGGCTTTGGGTGTGACATGGCAGTTGCCTGAGCACGACAGAGTTAATATGTACAAAGACAAAATGCTAGAAGAGATTTCTATCCTTTTTGGCGGTCGTTTAGCTGAAGAGATTTTCTTGAACTCTAGCAGCACGGGTGCATCAAACGACTTTGAACGCGCCACAAAAATGGCTCGTGATATGGTGACTCGTTACGGTATGAGTGAGGTACTTGGCACGATGGTTTACGTTGATGCTGATCAGCCTGGCATCTTTGGACCTATGAGCTCTAAATCAGTTTCTGAAGCTACTCAACAAAAGGTGGACGTAGAAATCCGTGCGATTTTGGATAGGCAGTATGCGGTAGCTAAAAAGATTCTTGAAGAGAATAAAGATAAAGTAGAAGTGATGGTTAAAGCATTGCTTGAATGGGAAACCATTGATGCTGATCAGGTGAGCGACATCATGGCTGGTAAAGAGCCGCGCCCACCTAAATACCCGCCGACTACACCTAGCGGTGGCCCATCAGGTGGCACACCTGTTGTCGCTGAAGGCGGCGCTCCAGCGGCGGCCTAATGGTGAAGCAACACATAACGCCCGTGGCATGGCGCTGCGGGCGTTTTCTTTTTGATTGGACACAAAGAACATCACCAGTGGTAATGGGGATATTGAACGTCACTCCAGATTCATTTTCTGATGGCGGTCAGTATGCTGGCCGTGATGCAGCCTTGCGTCATGCGGAGCAGTTGATTGCTGACGGTGCGGAAATGATTGATGTAGGTGGTGAGTCAAGTCGCCCTGGATCAGAGCCTCTCTCATTACAAGAAGAGTTGGATCGTGTGATGCCCGTGCTCGAGGAACTCAAGGGGGCGCCTGTGGCGATCTCTGTTGATACCTACAAAGCTAAAGTGATGGCAGCAGCTATTAACTTAGGTGTTGATTGCATTAATGATATTTGGGCTTTTAGGCAGCCTCATGCCATTGAGGCTATTTCAAATAGCCAGTGTGGTTTGATTTTGATGCATATGCAAAAAGATCCGACAACCATGCAGTTTGATCCGCATTACGATAACCTGATGGCAGAGGTGAATGGTTTCTTGATAGAGCGCTGTGTTGCACTAGAGGATGAAAATATTGATCGTCAACGTATTGCGATTGATCCAGGTTTTGGCTTTGGTAAAACACTTGAACACAATATGACCATGTTGGCCCAGTTCCATCAATTCTGCCAACATGATTTTGCAGTTCTTGCTGGCATTTCCAGGAAAAATAGTTTGGGGCAAATTACCGGTAGAGATACCCTGCATCGAGTGACGGCCAGCGTGAGTGCTGCTTTGATGGCTGTTGAGCGAGGGGCTAAGATCGTGCGTGTGCATGATGTGGCCGAAACTGTTGATGCAGTCAAAATTTGGTCTGCCACCCAAAAATACTTATAAAATACATATATGACACGTCAATATTTCGGTACAGATGGAATTCGTGGGGAAGTCGGTCAATTTCCGATTGTTCCTGACTTTGTAATACGCTTAGGATATGCCGCTGGCCAAGTGCTAGCCAAACATTCTGAAACTCATGCTCACGGCAAACCAGTTGTATTGATTGGTAAAGATACACGTGTATCTGGTTACCTACTTGAAGCTGCTCTAGAGGCTGGTTTCTCTGCTGCTGGTGTTGATGTGATGTTGTGCGGCCCGATGCCTACGCCAGCGATTGCCTATCTCACCAGGACATTAAGATTGTCTGCTGGTGTGGTGATCTCTGCTTCACACAATCCCTATCACGATAACGGTATTAAATTCTTTTCTGCCAACGGTGATAAATTAGATGATGCTGTTGAGTTGGAAATTGAGGCTGCTCTTAATGAACCGATGAACTGCGTTGACTCTGCCCATTTAGGTAAAGCCAAACGTTTAGATGATGCAACTGGCAGATATATTGAATTTTGTAAAAGTACATTCCCTAATCACTTGAGTTTGCAGGGTTTGAAGTTGGTGGTTGATTGTGCACACGGTGCGGCTTATCACATTGCTCCTCATGTCTTCCATGAGTTGGGTGCTGAGGTGGTATCGATTGGTATTCATCCAAACGGTAAAAATATCAATGAAGGTGTCGGTGCGACAGCACCTCAAGCATTGATTGAAAAAGTCAAAGAAGAAAAAGCACATTTAGGTATTGCTTTAGATGGTGACGCTGATCGCCTTCAATTGGTAGACCATACGGGCAGACTCTTTAACGGAGATGAACTTCTTTACTTAATTGCTAAAGCTAGAAAAGATGCTGGCGAAAAAGTCGAGGGTGTGGTCGGGACACTCATGACTAACTTAGCTGTTGAGCAGGCTATCCAAGCGGAGGGCATTGGCTTTATACGCGCCAAAGTTGGCGATAGATACGTGCTTGAGCAATTAAAAGAAAAATCTTGGTTGTTAGGTGGTGAAGGTTCAGGTCATCTTATTTGTTTAGATAAACACACAACGGGTGATGGCATCGTTGCGGCACTTCAAGTGTTGTCCGCCATGAAGCAAAGTCATCAAAGTTTGGCTGAGCTTTTACAGAAGGTCACTTTGTTCCCTCAAACATTAACGAATGTTCGTTACAAGCAAGGTTATGAATGGCAATCAGATGCCAAGCTCAAAGAAGCAGTTATGCATGCTGAAAAAGAACTCAAGGGCACTGGCCGTGTATTAATCAGAGCCTCTGGTACGGAGCCTTTATTGCGTGTCATGGTTGAAGCTCAAAATGCTCAGCAATCGAAAGATTTGGCCCAAAAGATTGCAGCAGTTGTGCCAGTTTAATTTTTTGGACTTAGCTTATTTGAGCCCCATTGAACAAGTTGCCTCTGATCATGCGCTGACATGGCATCAATTGAATCTTGAGGTAGCTGTTTAAGACACTCAGCCAATTCTTCTGGATTTAGAGGTTCTACTGGTTTCCCTCTCTTAACCTCTTGTGTTGAACTACCATCCCAAGCAAATGGATTTTTGAATATCGGAGGGTCCGGCAGGCAGTCATCCCTGTATATTGGTGAATCATCATTAGCAAACGGTGAGAATGAAATGGTCTTATCAAATACTAGCATTTTGCCTGTTGGGGTTGGAGGAGGTGGGGGCATTGATTTAATCGCAACTCTAGCTAATTGTTCTACTTTATCCGATGTTTTCCAAAGCGTATCAATCTGAACGATAGAACCATTTGGAGCAATTTTAATTCTGAACCTTACTTCTCCTTGATCTGCACCCTCTACAGATGTGCCCATCATGCTGCGCACCTGCTTACCCCATGAGTGTCTGTAACCTTTGCTATTTTTCAGAGTGTACTTTGATGCAAATGCCCATTCCTCTGCTGTTGGGGCAGAAGGTGCTTCTTGAGAGGCGGGAGTTTTATTACTTAATACTTGTGAATCTTGATGTGAAGGATTTTCTTCTTTCTCTTGTTTGTGTTCCTTCAACTTAACAAGAAAAACCGCCTCTTCTATTTTCTTGAACGATTTTGTGCTCTTAGGCATATACATAGCTAATAGAGCGATGTGTAGTACAACAGAAAGAGCGAGAGCTGCCTTAAAAACAGATGGTGGCGATTGAATAAGTCGATGAATATACGGCAAATGATGCTCGTTTTAATGAATTATTTTTATGTGGAATCCCATCTTAAACGACATTACTAAGATTTCAGTCAGAGTAAAAAATAAAAGTCACCTAATTACGGTAAATGAGGTCTTTTTGTATCGGCTTTCTGATTAAAACCCCAACAATTACAGTCGTTTAGGTCTGCTTTTAGGTTTCTGGTAGATCAATATATTTGCCAACAAAGCACCCATAGGTTACAATGTTGGTCTTAGTCGGAGTGTGGCGCAGTCTGGTAGCGCACCTGGTTTGGGACCAGGGGGTCCAAGGTTCGAATCCTTGTACTCCGACCACTTAGCTTTCTGCTTAAGTGATACATCCTCAAAAACAATTAAAAATTTATAAGGGTCAATGCGACGCTTTAATCTTCTAGCGATCTCATTGAGATGGTCTAATTAATGCCTATGACATAGGGCTAATCCCGATGTTTTTGTCTAATTAAATTATTAAAATAATAATAATATTTATACGTTTAATTAGTAAGCACTAGATGGCATTCTTAGAAGATTCACAAATCAATTTCTCCAGCTTCAAACCAGAGCAGCTCATTGAATTAAGTTACGTTAGTAAAGCCAGCCAAGATGTTGGCATTCTTGGCTTAATGAACCTATTGGAAGGTGCAGTTCACCGTAATAAAAGTTCTGCTGTGACCGGCGTCTTGTTTTATGACAATGGTGTTTATGGGCAGATCCTTGAGGGATACCCAGCTGCTATAGCTCCTATCTGGGCTTCTATTTGTGCAGACCCAAGGCACAAGGATATTGAAATATTAGATATTGATAAGCTAACTAAAAGACGGTTTACTAATTGGTCTATGAAGTTTTACGGCTCTGAAGAAATTAGTAAATATGTGCCCGAGTTAAGAATGGGGCTCAGAGATGGGACAACTGCTTTACCGAGAGAAATTTTGACTCTAATGAGGTCAGTAACTGATCAGCCCGGTGGCAATCCACTTCCGCAAAGCGGGCAAGCCAGAATTTGAGGCTGATTTCTTGTCTAAGACGCGCTAATTAGTTGAGTGAACTAGTCATGTATTGTTCAATAGCTTCGCCAACAAATTCGCGATTGGCCACAAACAACTTCCACTGAAGTAGCTGATTGCAAAGTACTTCTAAATCATCGTAGCTCATTTCACCCAAGCTATCGAGCTTGATATTGCCTGCTTCTGCAAACGATAATAGTTTTTCGTAACCATCTTTTTCTAGTTCACCCATTTTTCTCTCCCTTGAGAAATCTGTATTTAAGCCTAAAGCCTATCTAGCTATCTCAAATGGAGCAATAAGAAAAAATGCCATCAATTGGTGCCAAAAATGTCTAGAACACCTCAGGCAAAGCCAACGCCAAACTTACGGCAAAAACTCTAAAACTGTCTCAATAGGTCTGCAAAGGCGAGCTTTTGTTTCATTGCTCACAATAGGGCGGTTCATTAGGATGGGGTGCTCGAGCATAAATTGAATGAGCTCTTCATCAGTCCACTTGGAGTTACCTAAATCTAACTCATCATAGGGTGTCCCTTTTTGACGAAGAATATCTCTTACTGAGCCACCTGTTTTTTTAATTAAAGAGCGTAATTCGGTTTCGGTAGGTGGAGTCACTAAATACAAAATCACTTCCGGTTCGATACCCGCTTGTTTGATTAGTTCCAAAACATCGCGTGATGTCTTGCATTTCGTGTTGTGATAAATCTTGATGGACATAGTGGAGATTAATTGCAAAGATAAAAACCTATTTTAGTTGGAGCTCACAAATCAAGCGATAAACCAGAATAGTCTCGAATTCCAGACCTCCGCTATAATCTCATTTCATATCAAAGACTGCCCATAGCTCAGCTGGATAGAGCACCGCCCTTCTAAAATTCAAGGGGCGCACCTTGGTAATCGTTCAAACGCACAGTCTGCCCAAGCAAAGCACTGATAGACATAATTTAATTTAGTTAATAAGCACTAAATTAAGTCGGGTGTATGGCTGTCAAAAACAAAATAAAAAGTAGCAGTGGAGCGAACCCTATAGCGGGAACGATTGAATCAGTATCAGGGTATCCGACCAAGTTAAAAATATTTCAAGTTGAGTGTTCTAGGTTTTATTGGGCTCGTGTCTATATCAACGGCATCTATAAAGTCAGAAGTCTAAAAACAGAATCACGTAAAGAAGCAATAGAGAAAGCTAAGCAGTTTTATGAAGATTGTTTAGTTAATAGGCGATTAGGTATAGATGAAGTGCCTAGAGTGGATTCTTTTATTGCTGTTGGTGAGATGGTGATGGATTCTCTAAAGGCAGGCAGTAACTATAGGCTCTATCTAGACTTCAATAGTAGGTTCAAGAAAGAGCTTGTTCCGTTTTTCGGTAAAACTGACATTAGCTTAATTAGGCATCTTGATATAGATCTGTTTATGAGAAAGTTACTAGACAGGAAGTTATCACCCGCCACTGTCAGTAACTATTTCATCGTTCTAAAGCGGATAATGAAATACGCTTTTGACAATCACATCATTAATCAAATTCCTGAGTTCCCTAAGATTCACGGCAAAACGACGATTGTGACTAGGCGTGATTACTTTGAAAAAGAAGAGCTTGATAAGTTAATTGTTGCTGTAGAGGAGTTAGCGGAGAAGAGGGCTTTAGTTCGTGGTGTAGAGATTGGTTTAGAGATTAAGTATTTAATCAGGTTTATGGTTGGTTCTTTCATAAGACCTAGTGATCTTAGGGTTCTTAAACATAAACACGTAAAGGTAATGGTTAATGAAAATCAACCAGACGTTAATCTTCAGAAATACCTATTGCTAAGTCACCCAGCAACAAAAACCACAGATCAAGAAGTGGTGACGATGCCCGATTCCTATTACGCTTACCAAGATTTATTGAAGCATCAAGAAAGCCGTGGTTATGCCG
>JBDLVQ010000006.1:0-38117 GCA_039804685.1 Pseudomonadota bacterium
TTGGATTATGCGACATCTGAGTGTTGGCAGGGGAAGAAGGATTCGAACCTTCGCATGCCGGAATCAAAATCCGGTGCCTTAACCAGCTTGGCGACTCCCCTCTCGCATCTACTCCTATGAACTTGGATTGTATGACGGATGCTTATTAAGCCCCTCAGCCACAAACCCTAGCCACTGATTAGGCAACTGTTTCAGTAATTGATTGGCCGTGTCATGATCGAGGATTGCAAATACGCTGCTACCTGATCCTGACATCCTAGGGCTCGATGAAGGAGCCTTTTGGTTTAACCATTCAATTGCATCTGCAACTGCCTGATACTTTTGAACCACTACCTTTTCACAATCGTTACAGCCAAACCGTTCTAAGTTGGGTGATCCAATAAAGTCTGAGATTGTAACGGTTGGGTGATTTCTCGTCAAATCTGGGGATTTGAAGATATCTACTGTGGGTATGTTGACCTTGGGGTAAATAATAAATACAGTGCTTGGAGGTAGATTAATGGGTGACAAAAGCTCGCCAACGCCCTCAGCAAAGGCATTCTGGCCCAATAGGAAAAATGGAACATCAGCCCCTAGCTCAAGGCCCAATTCCATAAGTTTTGCTCTATTTAAGCCAGTTCCCCAAAGTTCATTCAAGCCCCACAAAACGCTGGCGGCATCCGAAGATCCGCCCCCAAGGCCTGCTCCCATCGGTATATTTTTTTTCAGGATGATGTCGCAGCCCAGCGGAGTTTTAGTAGTTTTTTGTAAAAGTTTGGCTGCTTTTACTGCCAAGTCATCATCTGCCACCACTGATTGGGCGCCAATGATACGAGTAATTTCGCCATTATTGGTGGAACTTAAGCTGATCTGATCGCATAGGTTGATGAGTTGAAAAACGGTTTGTAATAAATGATAACCATCTGGCCTTTGGCCTGTAATGTGCAAAAAACGATTAATTTTTGCCGGGGCAAGAACATGTATCTTTTTTGTCATGACTTAATCATCAATCGGCTCAAAAATAAGTTTGATTTGAATCGGGCCTGAAGCAGCCTTTCGTTGAAGATCCATTTTTTCGAGTTGATTTTTCTCATTCCAAGAAAAATTCATGGTCCAGCCATCTTGAATCATTTTAATGGTGCGATAGCGTTGATCGCGTTCAATGCTTGCTGGTGAGCCAACTCTTGCTTCACCACTTAACCATTTGGACAAACCTCTGGCAGGTAAAGGTAGGCCTAAATAATTTTGAAGTAATGAGTCAGCATCATGTGCTTCAAAAATTTTGTCCCCATCCTCTAGTTTTGCACCAGACGGGCCGATCGTGATTTTTGCCAAAGGACCACCGATTGGATTTCTTATGTCTAAGATATCAGTTTGCCCATCATGGGACAACGTAAATCCACCGCTACCACCCTCAGTTGATTTTTGGCCTGTGATCTTAACGCCAAAACGACCATCCCAGAGTTGTTGCTTCCCAAGCACTTTCGACGCTGGAACTCTATTGGGCCAAAGACGTTTTAAAGTTTCTTTTAAGGTTTTATTGTTGGCATCTAAAGTTTCAGATTTTCTCCAAACAGTATCTGCAAGTTCTTTATTAGAGGCCATCCATAAGACCTCACCAAGATGAGCACCAATTTCCGCCTCTGCTTGAGTGTTGAATGCTTCGGTCAATTGTTTAATGGCCAACTCCTTCTTGCCAAGCTTATAGTTAGCCCATGCCACACTATCCAATATGAACATATCATCAGGCGCTAGTTGATGTGCCTTGTCCAGCAAAGTAACTGCTTCATTTAATTTAATACCTCGATCTGCAAAAGAGTAACCCAAGGCATTTAATGCATTTTTGTTGGCGGGATTTTTGCTGATGATTAAACGCAGGCTCTTTTCCATGGCGTCAAATTGCTGGGCTTTTTCTGCAGCCAATGAAAAGACATAATGTATTTCATGATCTTTAATTTGATGAATGCTTGGTTGAACTATTTGATAGAAGGTAATTAAGCTGGCTTCTTCATCCTGCGCACTGGCAAGAAGAGGTCGCCATGAATTAATTAGTTTTTCTTTTTCAGCGGAAGTTTTGAGATTTTTAAGTTGTGCTTGGGCAGGTTGTACGCTTTCAGTCCATCTCTGATTAATGAGTAAAAGTGTCGCAAAGATACTTTTAGCTTCTTTAGGGTCAAGCTCATCCCACAGACGAGCTGCATCAAGAGCTAAGCTTGGGGAGTTCGCTGCAATAGCAATTTCCATTGCTCTTTGAGCAAGCCGCCCATCACCAGTGGTTCTGGCCATTCCTATATAAGTTTGATAAGCAATACTGGGCTCGCCTCGTTGGAGGCCGATTTCTGACGCTAATACCTGAAACATTTGTTCGGCAGATAAGCCTTGAGCATTATTTGCAAAGCCTTGGGCGCTGATTGTGAAAAGGATAGCGCTAAGCCAGAATTTGATTTTTTTCGTCATAAGCACATTCTAATCTCACCGCCTACAATTGCGATATGCCAGAACTGCCAGAAGTTGAAGTTACTAAGCAAGGAATCGAGCCCTATGTTCAGGGTAAAAGGGTCACTGCCGTCAAAATATATGACGGCCGCCTAAGGTGGCCTGTTCCTAAGAATCTAGAGCAAATATTGGTTGGTCAGCAGGTGGCTCTTATTAAAAGGCGTGGCAAGTATCTATTATTTCGGATGGATGAAGGACATTTGATTATTCACTTAGGAATGACCGGCGTTTTGAGAGTCTTAAAGCCTAGTGATGAGCTAAAAAAACATGATCGAGTAGAAATTACTTTTGGCAAGCATATTTTACGTTTACATGATCCTAGAAAGTTTGGCGCTGTTTTGTGGGCGAGCGATGAGGATGGTGAGATTGAAAAGCACCCATTGATTGCTAAACTCGGCCTCGAGCCATTTTCAGATGAGTTTAATGATGCTAAAGCTGGTAAACATCTTCATCAGCATGCCAAGGGTAGGCAAATCGCCATCAAGCAATGGTTGTTGGCTGGCCAGGCGGTTGTGGGGGTAGGCAATATCTATTGTTCTGAAAGTTTATTCAGTGCAGGTATTCATCCAGAAATGGCTGCAGGCAAATTAAGTTTGCCGCGGGCAGAAAAGTTAGCAATCGCGATTAAAGAAACCCTGAAAAAAGCTATCAAAGCCGGTGGCAGTAGCTTAAAAGATTTTGTGAATAGCGACGGTGATCCGGGACATTTCATGTTGCAAACAAAAGTGTATGACCGTGCAGGATTGCCATGTCGTGTGTGCAAAACGCCAATTAAGCAAATTGTTCAGGGCCAGAGATCAACTTACTTTTGTCAAAAATGCCAAAAGAAATAATGATGCCAACTGGAATTAAAAATTTCACAAAAAAATTAATCTCTTGGCAGAGAAGCCAGGGGCGTCATCATTTGCCCTGGCAAATTAACCGAACTGCTTATCGTGTTTGGTTATCTGAAGTGATGTTGCAGCAGACGCAAGTGGTAACTGTTATCGAAAGATATCAATCCTTTTTAAACCGCTTCCCAACTGTGAATGATTTAGCAGCGGCAAATATTGATGATGTCTTAGCTGAGTGGAGTGGCATGGGTTACTACACCAGAGCTAGAAATTTACATCGCTGCGCTCAAGAAGTCGTGAGTCAATTTGATGGGGTTTTCCCGAGCAATCCTAAGGTATTAGAAACCTTGCCTGGGATTGGCAGGTCAACTGCTGCAGCAATAGCTGTATTTGCCTATGGTGAATCAGCTGCCATCTTAGATGGCAATGTGAAGCGAGTGCTCGCACGACTGTGGGGTATTCAAGATGATTTGAGTAAAACAGTAGCGGTCAAATCATTGTGGACGCATGCGGAATCTTTATTGCCAAAGACGTCGGATGATCTAGTTTCTTATACACAGGGTCTAATGGATTTTGGGGCTACCTTATGCACCCAAAATAAGCCCGCCTGTATCGATGGTTCAGGCGTTATTTGCCCCTTTGAAAAAGATTGTCAGGCTAAGAAGTTGAGTTTGATTCACAAGATTCCTCTGAAAGTTAAAAAGGTCAAAGTCACTTCAGTGAATATGGATTGGTGGGTTGTTATTCATCAAGGAAAAATTCTTTTAGAAAAAAGGCCCCATCAAGGTATTTGGGCGGGCCTTTGGAGCTTTCCGGAAAATTTGAATTTGCCATCAAGCGCTAAAAAAAGTGAATTGCCGTTGATTAAGCATATCTTGACTCATCGACGTTTAAATATTCGACCAGTGCAAGTCGTGATTTCTAAAAAGTTATCGAACTTAGATCAAAAATTAGAGTGGGTAGAATTTTCTGATTTGAAGAAGTTGGGTTTACCCACTCCAGTTAAATCATTTTTGAAGAATTCAAATCTAGTTCGCGATGACGTTTAAGCAAGTGTAATGCGTTGTCACCAGCAACTTGTGAGCGCTTTAAGAAATAGTCAAACAAGCAGTTTGATAAATAGACCGAGCGGTGCTGGCCGCCAGTGCACCCAATTGCAATAGTCAGGTAGCTTCTTCTGTCCGCCTGATATTTTGGTAGCCACGTTTCAATAAATCTGCGGATGTCATCGCCCATTGCTTGAACTTCAGGGTGCTCTCTTAAGAAGTTCGCTACGGCTTCATCGTTGCCAGTTAACGGGCGTAAAACTGGGTCATAGTGTGGGTTAGGTAGACACCTCACATCAAATACCAAGTCCGCGTCTCTTGGGACACCATGCTTGAAACCAAATGATTCAAACAGCATGGTCAAGCCAGCACGTTCATTTTTTAATAGATCCTGAATCCAAGATCTGAGTGTATGCGCTTTAATGTGGCTGGTATCAATGTTGTGAGCTGTTTCAGCTAAGTCAGACAAAAGAGTCCGCTCTTTTTCAATCGCATCGATTAGTGCAACCTGTGGAGCTCTATTATCTTCAGTGCTGGATAGTGGGTGGCGCCTACGTGTTTCTGAATAACGCTGCACCAATGTTTCTGTATTGGCGTTGAGAAATAAAACACGAACATCATTTTCTTTTTTTAGTTTTTCAATGGTATCGGGCAATTCTTTAATCGACTGCCCACGTCTTGCGTCAATTGCAATAGCGACTTTTTCCCGTCCTTGAGAACTTAAAGATTGAACTAGGGCTTCAATGAAATCAACGGGTAAATTGTCAACGCAGTCGTATCCGGAATCCTCAAGCGCATTCAGTGCAACTGATTTGCCTGACCCAGAAATCCCAGTGATGATGAAGACGCGCATAGTTATAAAAGTTTACTTTGTGTCTTGTGGGTGTCGTCAGCATTCATGAGTTTGCGCTGTCTTTCCATGAATTCTTTTAATGTATCAATACCGCGCAATTGAAGGATCGTATTGCGAACGGCTGCTTCAACAAGAACGGCTAAGTTTCGCCCAGCCGCCACTTGAATTTTTACACTACGAATTTGCAAACCTAAAACATCAATTGATTGTCCATCAATTGGTAAACGTTCAAATTCGCCATCGGTTCTTCGAACTAGTTGAACAATTAATCTTAATTTCATTCGGCGACGAACCGCTGTCTCACCGAAGATTGTTCTGATATCTAGCAGACCTAGGCCGCGAACTTCAAGCAAGTCTCTTAGGATGGGAGGGCATCTACCTTCAATATAGTCAGGTCCCAGTCTTGCAAAATCAACGGCATCATCTGCAACTAATCCATGACCCCTTGAAATCAATTCGAGCCCTAGCTCACTTTTACCTAGGCCTGAGTCTCCCGTAATTAATACGCCCATTCCCAGGATATCCATAAATACACCATGCATGGTGACGCGAGGCGCGCCAATTTTGGTGAGGTATGAGCGCAAATGGTCAATAACTGTAGCAGCTGATATGGTGCTCTTAAATAGCGGCGTTGAAGATCGTTGACAATACAAAACAATATCTTCATGTGCTTCACAACCATCAGCGATGATTAAACAAGGTGGCTTTAAAGAAATTAATCCTGCTAATTGTTTTTTGCGATTATCTGAATCTAGTTTTTCGTAATAGCTCACCTCGGGCACACCAAAAACCTGCATTCGATCTGGGTGAATAAGATTTAAGTGACCCACTAAGTCTGATGAAGATGAGGCTAATTTAACTGCTTCGGGATTAAATCCATTATCTGACCCTTCAAGACCAGCGATCCAACTTAGTTTTAATTCTGAAAAGTTATCGTCAAATAATGATTGTGCTGTGACGCCCGCTAAATTTAGTGGCTGGGTCATGATTTATTTATTCCAAGCAGTTAGCAATTGGTAAATATTATCAGGCTCTGTTTCTGTGAATAATAATTTTTTTGTTGCGGCATCCGAAAGGATTTGCGCCACTTGAGAAAGTATTTCTAGATGAGATTGAGTTGCTTGCTCGGGAACTAGCATGATGACAATTGTTTGAACTAGTTGCCCATCTGGAGCCTTGAAATCAATACCTGCTTTGAGACGAATGAAGCCCAGATGAGCTTGTGGAAGATCTTTAACTCGCCCATGAGGGATTGCGATCCCTTGTCCTAGCCCTGTTGATCCCAGAGCTTCACGATCTTGTAGGCAAGATTGAACTGTTTTGGCAGGTATTGCATGGTTTTTCTCAAAAAGATGACCGATAAAGGCAAATAATTCTTCTTGTGAGGAAACAGCAATATCGAGAGCGATATTGTCAGGGGTGATAAGTTCAGCCAAGGCATTCATGTGTGCAGTGCATTATAAGATTGCCTTGGCCTATTTAATCAAGAGTTTTTCAGTGTTTGATGGTGATGATCCTGAACTTTTTCTTTATGTTTGAGAACTTGCCTATCTAATTTATCAACAACTAAGTCCATCGCGTGATACATGTCTTCATGATGGGCCTCAGCGAACAGGTCTTTTCCCTTGAGATGTAGGGTAATTTCTGCATGATTACGTAGATTCTTCTCTTTTTCATTATTAATTGAAAGAATCGCTGAAATAGTCATTACTTGGTCAAAATGGTTCTTGATTCGAGCTAATTTGTCTTCGAGATGCGAACGCATGGCGGGTGTAATTTCTAAATGGTGACTAGTAATTTTTAAATTCATGCTGTGCTCCCTGTTATTTTCTGCGCAAATGAACGGCAGGGATGCGCAGAGATTCCCTGTATTTAGCAATCGTACGTCTGGCAACAACAAATCCCTTTGTTGCCAATAGTTCAACTATTTGAGTGTCAGACAAAGGCTTTTGCGTATTCTCTTCATCAACTAATTGTTTGATTAGGGCTCTGATAGCCATTGATGAAACAGCCCCGCCTGTATCTGTTGATACTTGGCTCCCGAAAAAATATTTAAATTCAAAGCAACCAGAGGGTGTTGCCATGTATTTTTGGGTTGTCACTCGTGAAATGGTGGATTCGTGCATGCCTAAAGTGTCTGCAATTTCTCGCAAAACTAGAGGGCGCATGGCTATTTCGCCATGATTGAAGAAATTTTGCTGCCTATCCACGATAGCTTTTGCCACTTTTAAGATGGTTTCACTTCTTTGTAGCACATTTTTAACCAGCCATCTAGCCTCTTGTAATTTTTGTTGAATACCACCAATGTCTTCATGCCCTTTATTTTCCTTAATAACCTTAGCGTACTCTTCATGAATATTTATTTTGGGTGTGGCTGCAGGATTGAGGGTCACTTGCCATTTGCCTTTGTAATTTTTAACAATCACATCTGGAATGAGGGTGCTATCAATGGATTGGCCAAATTGGGCTGCAGGGTCGTGCTGAAGACTTTTAATTAGCTGAACTGATTCAGTTAGTTCTCCATCTGAAATTTTTAAAAGCTTTTTGAGTCTGGCCCAGTCTCTTGAACCAACTATTTCTAGATAGTCTGCACAAATTTTGTGAGCATTCCCCCAGATTTTTTCAGAGGGTTTGTTGTGAAAGCGGTGCTCTAATTGCAAACACAAGCATTCGCTGAGATCTCTTGCCCCAACTCCACTAGGATCCAAGTGTTGCAGTCTGACCAGCGCTCTATTTATTTGTTCATCAGCCGTACCATCTTCAGGGTCCATATGTTGGACATACTCTTGCGCCAACTCAGAGAGGTCTATTGCAAGGTAGCCCTTGTTATCTAGATTGCCCGCTAGGAGGCCCATTAGAGCCTTCTCTTGGGGTGATAGTCTCATGACCCTTATCTGATTTAGCAGATGGTCAAGCAAGGTCTCTGATGCAGCCACTTTGGCAAACTTGTCATCATTCTCATCCCAGTCCGCATTATTTTTAGAGGATGAGCTTTGCCTGTGAGAAAGTTGCTGTAATGGCTCTGTTGTAGCTGATTCTGTTGCTGACTCATATTCAATTAAGGGGTTTTGCTCGGCCGCTTGGGTGAGTTCTTGCTCAAGCTCCATGGCAGATAGCTGTAAAAGCTTAATTGACTGCTGTAGTTGCGGTGTTAGGGCTAGGTTTTGTGAAAACCTAAGGTTGAGCGACGCCTTCATGATGCAGTCATTTTAGACTGCTAATTAGATATTGGTACGATTTTTGCTTACTAATTATTGCCGCTAGCTAATTATCAGCTTTAATTACATTTTGAAGTTTTCGCCAAGATAAACTTTTCTAACAGCTTCATTATCAATTATTGATGAGGGTTCCCCAGAGGCTAAAACTTTTCCTTCACTAATAATGTAGGCGTAGTCACAAATACCAAGTGTTTCGCGAACATTGTGGTCTGTGATCAAAACACCAATTTGACGATCTTTTAAAAATCTCACAATACGTTGAATTTCTCCAACAGCGATGGGGTCAACGCCAGCGAATGGTTCATCTAAGAGTATAAATTTGGGTTGCGATGCCAGGGCGCGAGCAATTTCAACACGTCTACGTTCACCACCAGATAACGACATGGCAGGGTTGCTACGTAAATGAGAAATTTGTAACTCTTGCAACAAAGAATCTAATCTTTTTTGAATTTCTGATTTGGCTAAAGGCTTGCCGTTTTCTTCTTGTAGCTCAAGAACGGCCACAATATTTTCCTCAACACTCAGCTTTCTAAATACAGAAGCCTCTTGAGGTAAATAAGAAAGGCCTAATTTGGCACGTTCATGTATTGGTAAGTGGCTGATGATTTGATTGTTGAGTGTTATCTCACCGCTATCCAACGGAACAAGCCCAACAATCATGTAAAAAGAGGTTGTTTTGCCAGCGCCGTTGGGACCCAATAAGCCAACAACTTGGCCGCTCTTTACTTCAACGCCAACATCTTGAACAACGGTGCGAGCACCATATTTTTTCTGGAGGCCTGATGCTGATAATGTTGAGTTGGAGGTGCTCATTTTTTAATATTACCTGATAGATCTTTTCTGCGAGAAGATAAAGTAGATTTAACTAAAGCACTCGAAAGTGCTTGATATTTTTCATTAGCGCTGTCGTACTGAATGCGGTCACCATTGATTCTGTCCGAAATTTTTGTACCGGCTAGTTTATTCATTTGGGCTTTACCCACAAGAGTTGCAGTTTCAAGCTTTGCATCATACTCAATCCACTCCGCAAAGCCTTCAATATATTCATCATAGCCTGTGTCACGTTTTTGTTTGAGACTTGCCAATGTGCCGGTTTTTGCTTTAATAGTGGCCAATTGATAACCTTCTGGATCGATTTTTACTTCAGCGCTTTCACCTCGAATGATGAGTGTGCCTTTAATTAATAGCACATCTTTTTCTAAATGATAAATTTGTCGTACATCATCAAATGATGCCTTCTCTGAAGAAAGAGAGATGGGCTTATCTTTATCTGCCTTTTCTCCAAAGGTGGGAATGCAAAAAAAAGTACTGAATACAAATAAGATTGTAGATAGAAGTAATTTCATATTATTGGGTTGAGCTTTTCTTCTCAGACTCAATGCGACCCCTAACCTGGCCATTCATGATTAATTTCTGATGAACATTATCAAAAATTGCGCCATCTCGTGCAGTCATCACTGACAAGCCTTGCTCTAGAGTAACGGGCTGATTTGTTTTTACGATGTCTTCATTCATTAATACGGTAAAACGTGAGGAGCTCATGAACATTCTCGCGCTACCAGCTTGATTCGCTGTTGCGGCTTGAGCTGGCCTTGTTAGTGTGGCGTTACCAACCAATTCAATAGTTGTTATATCCCCATCCATAAAGCCTTTATCAGAGCGAACGGTGGTGGCTGGTTTATCTACATTGAAACGTCTGGCTATTGGGAAATCAATTTCAGAGGTGGCGTCATCTTCATAGTGAGTTAATTTATCACCAACCACTCGATATCTGGCAGACCCATCTGGGCCCAGTGTTGTGACAACAATTTGATCCATGATGTAATCGGGAACGTGCCTCTTGGGTTGAGCGTTTTCGCCATCAGGATTTGTGAGTTGCACCATCCAATAAGTACCTAAGGTTAGCAGCCCCATTAATATGAGCGGCAAAAACCTAAGTAGTGGTGCAAATAAATTCATGCTTACAAAGATTCCTCAAGTAAGCGTTGGTAATGGCCCTGTGCTCTGAGGATTAGATCGCAAACTTCCCGCACAGCACCACTGCCGCCAGTTTTTTGTGTCACATAATGAACACGATTTCTGACTTCTTCATGAGCTTGGGCAGGGCAGGCCGCAAAATGTACTTTTGGAAGTATTGATAAATCTGGCCAATCATCTCCCATCGCAGCGCATTCAGATAATTTGAATCCCGTTTTGTTTAATAAGACTTGTAGAGCATCCATTTTTTTGCTGATGCCCATTTGCACATGCTGAACACCGAGCTCTTTTGCTCTTCCTTCCACCATGCCAGAAGTTCTGCCAGTAATAATCGCAACAGTTATTCCAATCGATTGGAGAAGTTTGATGCCGTGGCCATCTAGGCTGTCAAAAGTTTTAAGTGCTTCCTTGCCATCATGGCCAATAAGTAAGCTGCCATCTGTTAGAACGCCATCAACATCAAGAATTAATAACTTGATCTCGGCCGCACGCTCAATCGCCTGTGGATATTGGCTAAGGGGATTGGTAACTAATGTATTAAATGTCTTTTGCATATTAAATAACCTGAGCCGCAAATAGATCGTGTAAGTTAAGGGCGCCAAGCAGGCGACCATCTGTATCTGTGACAACGAGTTGATTAATTCTGTGGCGCTCCATCATTTCAACTGCTTCTGCAGCTAATAAGTCAGGAGAAATCGTCCGGGGGTTTGCTGTCATAGCATCTAGCAAAGTTGTATTTTGGAATTGATTATTCTTTTCAATCAAGCGACGCAAGTCACCATCAGTAAATATGCCCAGAACCTTTTCTGAATCATCAATCACAACAGTCATTCCCATGCGTTTAGCAGTGATTTCTAAAAGAGCGTCGGTGATGCTGGCGTTGATATTCGTTCTTGGCGCTTCTGATCCGCTTCTCATGACATCTCTGACATGCGTCAATAGTTTTCTACCAAGGCTGCCACCAGGATGAGATCTTGCAAAATCTTCAGGTTTAAAACCTCTAGCATCTAATAGTGCAACAGCTAAAGCATCCCCCATCGCAAGAGCGGCAGTGGTGCTTGCTGTTGGGGCTAAGTTAAGTGGACAGGCTTCTTTTTCGACGCTGACATTGATGTGAGAATCCGCCAACTCCGCCAAACTTGATGATGGGTTACCCGTTAATGCAATTAATTTTGCGCCTGTTCTTTTGATGATCGGAACGATAGCTGTTAATTCACTGGTTTCGCCTGAGTTTGAAAAAGCAACAAACACATCATGCTGAGTCACCATGCCCAAATCGCCATGGCTAGCTTCTGCTGGATGGACAAAAAAAGCAGGAGAGCCGGTGGAGGCAAAAGTCGCAGCAACTTTGCGGCCAATATGTCCTGATTTGCCAATTCCAGAAACCACAATCCGACCTTTGCATCCCAGCAATATTTCAATTGCATGGGCAAACATTTCAGCGTTTTTAGCGGTCAGATTTTTTTGTAGAGTAAGTACCGCTTCACCCTCAATCGTGAGAGTTTCTCTTGCTAAATCAATGGCTCTTTGGCTTTGCGCAGCGGTTTGTTTTGTCATATTAAGAGTATATGTCTTTGAGCTTATTTCAATAAAGGGGCAAGGTATTTGCCGGTATAACTATTTTTTACCTTAGCAACATCTTCTGGTGTGCCTACAGCAATAATTTCACCGCCACCGCCACCACCTTCTGGCCCTAGATCAATGACCCAGTCAGCCGTTTTAATAACGTCCAAATTATGTTCAATAATGACAATTGTATTCCCATGCTTCTTGAGGGTATGAATCACCTTCAAAAGCAGTTGAATGTCGTGAAAATGTAATCCTGTTGTGGGTTCATCTAAGATGTAAAGGGTGCGACCGGTATCTCGTTTTGATAACTCTAAAGATAATTTGACCCGTTGTGCCTCACCGCCTGAAAGTGTGGTGGCACTTTGGCCTAATTTGACATAGCCTAAGCCAACATCGAGCAAAGTTTTAAGCTTTCGCTTGACCGTTGGAACAGCATCAAAAAACTCATGTGCTTGCTCAATTGTCATGGCCAAAACTTCGTGGATGTTTTTACCTTTGTATCGAATATCTAATGTTTCGCGGTTATAGCGTTTGCCGTGACAAACGTCACATGGCACATAAACGTCAGGTAAAAAATGCATTTCAACTTTTATTACACCATCGCCTTCACAGGTTTCACATCGACCACCTCGAACGTTGAATGAAAATCTACCCGCCTCGTAACCTCGTTCTCTTGATGCAGGAACGCCAGCAAATAATTCTCTAATTGGGGTAAACAGACCAGTGTATGTTGCAGGGTTAGATCTGGGCGTTCTACCAATAGGTGATTGGTCCACGTTAATGACTTTGTCAAAATGTTCAAGACCCTGAATCTCTTGGTGGGCAGCAGGCTCGGCATTAGATCCATAGAGATGTTGTGCCACTGCATGATGCAAAGTGTCATTAATCAAAGTTGATTTACCTGAACCAGATACGCCTGTTACGCAGGTGAGAAGACCTAGCGGGATTTCAATATCAACATTTTTAAGATTGTTGCCAGTTGCTCCAATAATTTTTAAATGCTTTTCGCTTGGCTTGATTCTGGTTTTTGGTACTGCAATACCTTCCTTGCCAGAAAGATAGGCGCCAGTTAATGAATCTGGATGTGCTTCAATTTCTAGAGGAGTTCCTTGAGCAATAATTTTCCCACCATGTTCGCCAGCGCCAGGACCAATATCAATCACGTAATCAGAGGCACGGATCATATCTTCGTCATGTTCAACAACAAGCACGGAATTGCCAAGATCTCTCAAATGCTTGAGGGTGCCAATCAATCGATCATTGTCTCGCTGATGAAGGCCAATAGAAGGTTCATCAAGTACATACATAACGCCAGTTAAGCCAGAGCCAATTTGTGAAGCTAATCGAATACGTTGGGCTTCGCCGCCAGACAATGTGTCAGCGCTTCTATCAAGAGATAGATAGTCAAGCCCAACATCATTTAAAAAGCTAAGTCGCGAGCCAATCTCTGAAATAATTTTTCCAGCAATTTCTTTTTTGGCGCCTTTTAACTCTAAGGTCTTGAAGTAATTCAAAGCTTTTCCGAGTGGTAGGTTGCTCACTTCGTAAATGGCCCGAGCTTGCTCGCCTTCCCCTACTTTGACATTCCTGGCTTCAGTTCTGAGACGTGTTCCCTCGCAGGTTGGGCAAGGCTTGTTATTTTGATACTTAGCTAATTCTTCGCGGACGGTGGCTGAATCAGTTTCTTTATAGCGACGTTCAAAGTTAGCTACGATGCCTTCAAAGCTGTGTTCACGAATAATTGTTTTACCTTTTTCATTGAGATATTCAAAAGGTATATCTTGAGATCCAGAGCCATACAAAATTAACTCTTGTGCTTTTTTAGGTAGTTCCTCAAAAGGTTTTTCTAAATCAAAATTGGCGTGCTTGGAGAGATTTTGTAAAAGTCTGAAATAAAACTGATTTCTTCTGTCCCAGCCTTTAATAGCACCTGATGCTAGAGATAGTTCTGGGTGGGCAACAACACGTTTGGGATCGAAAAAAGTAATGTGACCTAAACCATCGCAGCTAGGGCAGGCACCCATTGGATTGTTGAAAGAGAAAAGACGAGGCTCTAGCTCTTGTAAAGAGTAGGAACAAACAGGGCAAGCAAATTTACTTGAGAAAACCTGCTCTTTATCTGTATCCATTTCAAGAGCTATGGCGCGACCATCAGCTAATCTCAAAGCGGTTTCAAAAGATTCCGCTAAGCGCTGCTGAATATCTTGTTTTACTTTAATACGGTCAATGACAACATCAATGGAATGCTTTTCATTTTTCTTCAATTTAGGAAGTTGATCCACCTCATAAATTTTTGCTTTTGCATGTTGGGCCGTGCCACCGCCGGATTTGATTCTGAAGCGAACAAAACCCTGAGCTTGAAGATCTTCAAATAAGTCGATGTGTTCACCTTTGCGCTCGCTAACTACCGGCGCCAAAATCATCAGCTTGGTATCTTCAGGTTTTGCCATGACTGTATCAACCATTTGGGATACGCTTTGAGCTTCTAAAGGTAGGTGATGTTCAGGGCAATGAGGAGTGCCTGCTCTAGCAAATAATAGGCGCAGGTAATCATGAATTTCAGTAACTGTACCAACTGTTGATCGTGGGTTGTGGCTGGTTGCTTTTTGTTCAATGGAAATAGCTGGCGATAACCCTTCGATGGAGTCAACATCCGGTTTTTCCATCAACTGCAAAAACTGGCGGGCGTAGGCTGATAAAGATTCAACATAGCGACGCTGTCCTTCAGCATACAAAGTGTCAAAAGCTAAAGAACTTTTGCCAGATCCAGATAGGCCCGTGATCACCACTAATTGATCTCTGGGGATGTCTAGATTGACGCTTTTTAAGTTGTGAGTGCGGGCACCGCGTATTTTTATCGTATCCATGAATTTTCTCTGCGTAACCAGTTAATATAGCTCTTCTTTATGGAAAAAACAGAACTTCGCTCCGCCTTATCTCTTGCCGGTATCTTTGCCTTACGGATGTTGGGCCTATTTTTGATCCTGCCGGTGTTCTCCATGCACGCTAAAGGCTTGTCGGGCGGTGATCAGGCAACTTTAGTTGGTTTAGCTTTGGGTATTTATGGATTTGTTCAGGCCTGCCTTCATATTCCCCTTGGAATGCTCTCCGACCGTTATGGGCGCCGTCCTATTGTTGTAATTGGCCTCATTTTGTTTGTTTTAGGAGCAGTTGTTGCTGCAAGCCATGATGATTTGGTATGGATTACTGTTGGTCGAGCTATCCAGGGGGCTGGGGCGGTATCTGCTGCCGTGACAGCTTGGTTAGCGGACCTCACACGAGAGGAAACCAGGACAAGAGCTATGGCTATGGTTGGCGGCAGTATCGCCCTAACTTTTGCGCTTTCTTTGGTCTTGGCTTCACCACTTCATGAATCCATTGGTCTAGATGGCATGTTTTATTTGATGGCTGTTTTAGGCATTGGGGCGATATTAATTGCCTTATTTGTAGTTCCAGAACAGGGCAAGGCTAGTCAAACACCTTTTACGGCGAAGTTTTCTGAGGTTTTCTTTAATAAAGACTTATTTCGATTAAATGTGGGCGTCTTAGTTTTGCATGCTGTGCAGATTGCCTTATTTTTAACTTTGCCACGTTTGTTAGTTAAAGCTGATTTACCTTTGGTCGCCCACTGGCATCTTTATCTGCCAGCTGTTTTGATTTCATTTGTTTGTATGGCCCCAATCATTATGGTGAGCGAGCGGCGCAAACGCATGAAACCCGCCTTTTTGTTTGGAATTGCCAGCATGTTGGTGGCGCAGTTGATCATGGCAAGCTTCGATTCTCTTTCTGGTCTTGCCTTGGCAGTGCTCATTTACTTTATTGGCTTTAATATTCTCGAGGCCATGCAACCATCTTTGGTATCTCGTTGGGCTAGTAACGCAAAAGGAACTGCCCTAGGGATTTACAACACAACTCAATCAGCCGGTTTATTTTTAGGTGGTCTTTTAGGTGGTTGGGTTCTTCAAAATATGGGTGAAGCGGCTGTTTTTTATATTGGAGCAGCTCTAATTTTTAGCTGGCTTATAATCGCTTTGACTATGCGAGAGCTATCAGAAAAGACTACGTAATCAAGTCTTTTTTAATGGGTACGATGTAGTGTTCGGTACAACAACTTTTTCTTCGGGAGACAAAAATGGCATCGGTAAATAAAGTAATTATTGTGGGTAATGTTGGCCGTGACCCAGAAACTCGTCGCTTACCAAGTGGTGATGCGGTGACAAATATTTCTATTGCTACAACTGATCGTTACCGTGATAAACAATCCGGTGAGATGCGCGAGAATACAGAATGGCATCGAGTAGCATTTTTTGGCAAGGTTGCAGAGGTTGCTGAAAAGTATCTAAAAAAAGGTTCTCAAGTGTATGTGGAAGGTCGTTTGCGCACTCGCAAATGGACAGATCAAAGTGGTCAAGAAAAATACTCCACAGAAATCGTTGCTGAAACAATGCAAATGCTGGGGGGTAGAGCGCCAGGCTCATCAGATGGTGGGATGTCTAATAGCGGATCATCTATGTCAGCACCTAAATCTTCCGCTCCAATGAGTGGCCCAAATTTAGGTGATATCGACGACGATATTCCTTTTTAATTATTGACGCGAGTGGCGGACATTGAGAGGCCACTCAGCGTTATAGTCAGCCCTGAATGGGTTGATATCAATGCCACCTCTGCGTGTATATCGGGCATAAACCGATAACTTAGTAGGGTGGCATTTTTCTTTGATATCAATGAATATTTTTTCTACACAATGTTCATGAAACTCTTGATGTTCTCTAAATGCGATCAGGTAGCGCAATAGACCTTCCTCATTAATAGTTGGCCCAACATAATTAATTTGAACGCTGGCCCAATCCGGCTGACCTGTCACTGGACAATTTGATCTTAATAAGTGGCTAACTAAAGTTTCATCGACAACACCTAAGCTTGCCTCTGAACTCAACAACGTCGCATCGGGATGTTGATGTGGGTCTATATCCAAATCTAAGCGATCAAGTAGTTTGCCTTCGAGTTCTTTAAAACCACTTTTGTTACTTTTTTCAGGTGTTTGAAGTTGTACGCTAACACTTGCTCCAGCAACCTTGGAAAGATCTGAACTTAACAGTTCAATTAATTCTTTTTCAGAGCCAATACGGTGATTATTGAGACTATTGAGATAGAGCTTCCAAGATTTTGATTCAATGATGTTAGGTGAGTTAGCAGGAACAACAAAGCTAGCGAGAGCTATTTGAGGTTTGCCTTTGAGATTGAGCCAGCTAAGTTCATAAGCGTTCCAGATGTCAACGCCAAAAAATGGAGGTGATTGTGAGATGCCAAGTTTGGTTCTATTGTCTGTTCTGCTAATCGGAAACAGTAGGCCAGGACTGTACTGGTTTGGGTTTTCTGAAACTTTGCCTAGGGGTGCTTGATCTATGTGACTCATCTTACTTTTTAATTTGGTTGGCAATGCCTGATAGAACTTGTCCTGTAGGTGCAATATCAGAAGCCAGTTCGCAATGACCGGTTTGGTCATCAAAAAAGAAGTCTGGTGCGAATTCTTTAAGAAAATCTTTTTTCGGAAGCCCGCCCAAGAACATGGCTTCATCTACAGTGACGCCCCAAGCCATCAATGTTCGAATCGCTCTTTCGTGGGCTGGTGCGGAGCGTGCAGTTACTAATGCAGTTCTAATTTTCATCGGGTGCCCAGTTTGTGCGGCAGCATTTTGTAAGCGATGAAGTGCTTCTAGCAATGGCTTGAATGGGCCTGGGGGCAATGGAATAGCGGCTTTATTGCTTTCGTGCGCCACAAAGGCATCTAAGCCTTTGCTTTGAAATATTTGTTCTGCTTCATCGGAAAATAAAACTGCATCTCCGTCAAAAGCAATTCGAATTTCATCGGGATGAGATTCTGCGATTTGTTTGCTTTGAGGAAAGACCATGGCTGATGGAAAGCCAGCCTCTAAGGTGGCGCGAACATCATTTTCGTTGGCTGATAGGAAAAGATTGGCTTGAAGAGAGTTGAGGTAATGATAGGGTGGTCGCCCTCTTGTAAATACGCCGCGCTCGATAGATAGTTGATTGCTTTTTGCAGAGCGAAATACTCTTAAGCCACTTACTGGATCGTTTCTGGACAAAATGACCACTTCGACATTTTGCTGAGCGCCGGTATTAAAGCTTAATAATTTTTTTACCAGTGGGTATGCCACCCCTGGTTTGGCTGGGGCGTTGATGCGTTCGAGTTGAAGTGCCATATAAGCGCTATCATCACTGGCCTCAAACACTTGGTTCTCTTCTTCAAAGTCAAATAGCGCCCTTGAAGAAATCGCCACAACAAGTTTTCCCTCTAATGAAAAAGCCATTGTTTATGCCAAAAATAATTTATAGGCGGGATTGTTACTTTCATCCCAGTGAGGATATCCAAGCCCCGCCAAGAATTTTTTAAGTTCTTTCTTATCGCTGGATGGCACTTGTATACCGACTAAGATGCGCCCATAGTCAGCTCCGTGATTGCGATAATGGAATAAGCTGATATTCCAATTGGGCGCCATGCTCGTTAAGAACTTCATTAATGCGCCTGGCCTCTCTGGAAACTCAAAGCGATAAAGCAATTCATCTTTTGCAAGTTGTGATCGACCGCCCACCATATGTCTTAGGTGAGATTTAGCCAATTCATCATGCGTTAGATCAATCGTGTCAAATCCAGATTTTGAGAATGATTTAGCAATTTGAGTGCTATCACTCGCTTTTTGAGTAGCGATACCAACAAAAATATGAGCTTTGGATGCGTCGGCAATGCGGTAGTTAAATTCTGTAACGTTGCGAGCACCCAAAAGTTCGCAAAAGCGACGGAATGAACCTCGCTCTTCAGGAATGGTTACTGCGAATACAGCCTCTTTGGCTTCGCCCACTTCAGCCCGTTCCGCAACAAATCTTAAGCGGTTGAAATTGATATTGGCGCCACATGCCACCGCAATCAAAGTCTGATCTTTACAGTTTTCGCGTTCTACATAGCTCTTTAAGCCGGCAAGAGCGAGGGCGCCAGCAGGCTCCAAAATACTTCTGGTATCTGTAAATACGTCATTGATCGCCGCACAAATTGCATCTGTATCAACAGTGATGATTTCATCAACAACCTCTTGGCAAAGTCTAAAAGTCTCTTTGCCAACCATTTTCACAGCGGTACCATCAGAAAATAGCCCCACATCTTTTAATTCAACTCTGCGGCCAGCTTCCAAGGATTTTTTCATGGCATCTGAATCAACGGTCTGAACGCCGATGACCTTGATTTCTGGTCTTATTGATTTTATGTAAGCGCCCACTCCTGCTATTAGCCCACCTCCTCCTATGGCTAGGAAGATGGCATCAATGGGATCTTGATGCTGTTGCAAGATCTCTAGGGCGATCGTGCCCTGTCCAGCAATGACATCTGGATCATCAAATGGATGCACAAATGTCAGTTTGTGCTTCTTTTCAAGTGATAAAGCGTGCTGATAAGCATCGCTGTAGGAGTCACCATGTAGGACAATCTCTACAGAATTACCGCCTCTGTCCCTGACGGCATCAATCTTTAATTGTGGCGTTGTCGTGGGCATTACGATAATTGCTTTACAACCAAGCTTTGCGGCCGATAAGGCTACACCCTGTGCATGATTGCCAGCGGAGGCCGCAATCACACCACGTTTGAGCTCACTAGCGCTCAAATGAGCCATTTTGTTATAAGCGCCACGTAATTTGAAGGAGAAAACCGGCTGGTTATCCTCGCGTTTTAATAAAACCTTGTTTTTTAGGCGGCTAGATAGATGCGGAGCAAGATGTAACTCGGTTTCTCGAGCTACATCGTAGACCTTCGCGGTAAGAATTTTTCTTAGATAATCTTTAGGCATCCTGTGAGCGTATCACGGCAACAGCCTAAAATGACCAAACATGGAAACCAATTTACATAATTTTTTAGTGTGGCTATCCTTGCCAGCTGTTGGCTTGCCAGCAGTATTCTTGGTTTCCTTTATTTCTGCGACCCTTTTACCAATGGGCTCTGAGCCAGTTTTATTCACTTATATTAAATTAAATCCAGATCTTTTTTGGCTGGCAATTTTTGTCGCAACAGTTGGAAATACGCTGGGTGGAATGGTGGATTGGCTACTTGGATTTGGTGCCAGAAAAGCACGAGAAAAAATGGCGGGTCCTAGGGAGCATAAGTTGCTGAAATGGTTTGAAAGGTTGGGGCCGCCAGCCCTCCTTTTATCCTGGTTGCCAATAGTAGGAGACCCTTTGTGTGCTGTTGCAGGTTGGTTGAGGTTGCCTTGGTTGCCTTGCCTGATCTATATGGCTATTGGTAAGTTCTTGCGATATGTCTTTATGACCTATGCGCTTTTGATGATTCCTGATGGTTTTTGGTCATACATCGCTATGGTCGTTATGACCACACTGAGGGCATGGTTTCAGATAGGTAATTAAGAATGAGACGCGCAGTTCCATAGTCCTTTAAAATAGCGTTTTAGTTAAAGCTAGCGATATGAACGCACCATTGCCCTTAAATA
The DNA here is from genome assembly GCA_039804685.1 of Pseudomonadota bacterium. Taxonomy (GTDB): domain Bacteria; phylum Pseudomonadota; class Gammaproteobacteria; order Burkholderiales; family Burkholderiaceae; genus Polynucleobacter. Next base: position 20,482 of record JBDLVQ010000006.1, read on the forward strand.
ATCTTGCAGAGCCTGTACAAAATGCTCCGCGCTTGCGTGAAATACCCTACAACTACACATCATTCTCCGACCGAGAGATTGTGATTCGTTTGTTGGGGCAGGATGCTTGGCAAATTCTTGATGAGTTAAGGTCCGGTCGTAAAACAGGTCGATCAGCCCGAATGCTTTATGAAGTTCTTGGCGATATTTGGGTTGTACAACGTAACCCGTATTTACAGGATGATCTTTTAGACAATCCGAGTCGTCGCAAACAATTAATCGAAGCTTTGCATCACCGATTAGGTGAGGTGCAAAAGCGAATGACGACTGATTTGGCTGACAAAGTTGGCAAATTGGTTTTAAGTGCAAAAGAAGCAATTGAGCACTTCAATACTGAGTTTGATCGCATTGCTATTTTGCGCAAACAAGTACGTAAAACACTTGGCAAATTTACCGCTTCTGACAATATTGCCTACGATGGCTTGGCTCGTGTATCTCATGTTACGGATGCAACAGACTGGCGCGTTGAATATCCATTTGTAGTATTGACGCCAGACTCTGAAGAAGAGATTCCAGCCTTGGTCAAGGGTTGTATTGAATTAGGTCTGACGATTATTCCTCGTGGGGGTGGCACTGGCTACACCGGGGGTGCCGTACCTCTTTCACCGATGTCTGCTGTTATCAATACTGAAAAGCTCGAAACATTGGGTCCAGTAGAAATGTTGCAATTGCCTGGGTTAGATCATGCAGTAGCGACTATTTATTCTGGTGCTGGCGTTGTTACAAAGCGTGTATCAGATGCAGCAGATAAATCAGGTAATGTTTTTGCAGTAGATCCAACATCTGCTGAAGCAAGTTGTATCGGCGGCAATATTGCAATGAACGCTGGTGGGAAAAAAGCAGTTTTATGGGGTACAGCTTTAGATAATTTGGCTTCATGGCGCATGGTTGACCCACAGGGCAATTGGCTAGATATTGAACGTATTGGTCACAATATGAGCAAGATCCATGACGTGGATTTTGCGACCTTCAAGTTAACCTGGTCAGATGGCACAAAACCACCGGGGCAAAAAGTATTAAAAACAGAAGAGTTAAAAATTGAAGGTAAGCGTTTCCGTAAAGAAGGTTTAGGAAAAGACGTTACTGATAAGTTTTTATCTGGTCTTCCGGGTGTTCAAAAAGAGGGTTGTGATGGCTTGATTACCAGCGCACGCTGGGTATTGCATCGCATGCCTAAACAAATCCGTACTGTTTGCCTTGAGTTTTTTGGACAAGCTAGAGATGCTATTCCAAGCATTGTTGAAATCAAAGCATATTTAGATCAACAAACAAAACAAGGTGGCGCGATATTGGCTGGTCTTGAGCATTTAGATGAAAGATATCTAAGAGCCGTTGGTTACGCAACCAAATCAAAGCGTAACGTTTTGCCAAAAATGGTTTTAATTGGCGATATCGTTGGCGATGATGAGAATGCTGTTGCAAAAGCTGCAAGTGAAGTCATTCGCATGGCCAATACAAGAGTGGGCGAAGGTTTTGTTGCCATTAGCCCTGAAGCTCGAAAAAAATTCTGGTTAGATCGTTCACGTACAGCTGCTATTGCTAAACATACCAATGCATTTAAAGTTAACGAAGACGTTGTTATTCCGCTTGACCGAATGGGTGAATACACCGACGGTATCGAGTTAATAAATATTGAACTATCTCTTAAAAATAAACTACAGCTCTTAAATGAGTTGGAGTTATTTTTTAAGAAGGGTAATTTGCCATTAGGTAAAGCAGATGATGCTAGTGAGATTCCAGGGGCTGAGCTTTTGGAAGATCGTGTTGCCCAAGCCTTGCAACTTATCAAAGACGTACGTTCACGATGGTCTAATTGGGCTGGGAATATGGACCAATTCTTCTCGGGCTTGCAGGATAGAAGCTTGAGAGCTTCTTGGAAGCTTGAGATTCGCGCCGAACTAAGAAAGATTTTTAGTGGGGTAGCTTTTGAGCCAATCCTCACGGAATGCGAAGCAGTTCATAAACGTGTTTTACGTAGCCGTGTATTTGTTGCATTACATATGCATGCTGGTGACGGTAACGTTCACACAAATATCCCGGTTAACTCAGATAACTATGAAATGCTTCAAGATGCGCACAAAGCTGTAGATCGCATCATGAAGCTTGCTAGGTCTTTGAACGGTGTCATTTCTGGTGAGCATGGCATTGGTATTACTAAGCTTGAATATTTAACAGAATCAGAAATCAAAGATTTCAGAACTTACAAAGAAAAAGTAGATCCAGAGGGTCGCTTTAATAAAGGTAAGTTAATGCCTGGCGCTGATTTAAGAAATGCTTATACGCCAAGTTTTGGATTGATGGGCCATGAATCTTTAATCATGCAGCAAAGTGATATTGGAGCAATTGCTTCGAGCGTGAAAGATTGTTTGCGTTGTGGCAAATGTAAGCCAGTGTGTGCAACGCATGTGCCGCGCGCTAATTTATTGTATAGCCCAAGAAATAAAATTTTGGCCACATCTTTACTGGTTGAAGCTTTCTTGTACGAAGAACAAACTAGACGTGGTGTTTCAATCAAACACTGGGAAGCATTTGATGATGTGGCGGCGCACTGCACGGTATGTCACAAGTGCGTAACTCCATGTCCTGTGAAGATTGATTTCGGTGATGTGACTATGAATATGCGTAATTTATTGCGCAAAATGGGGCAGAAGAAATTTAATCCAGGCGCATTTGCTGCCATGTTCTTCTTGAACGCAACAAATCCTGAAACAATTCAGTTAGTGCGTCAGGTGATGATGTCATGGGGTTATAAGATTCAGCGCTTGGCGCATGATGTTCTAAAGACTTTTGCTAAAAAACAAACAGCCCAGCCACGTTCTACTGTTGGTAAGCCACCTATCCAAGAGCAGGTAATTCACTTCATCAATAAAAAGATGCCCGGCAATTTACCTAAGAAAACTGCTAGAGCTTTATTGGATATTGAAGACTCTGATGTGGTACCAATCATTAGAAATCCTAAAACAACATCAGTCGATACTGAGGCTGTCTTCTATTTTCCTGGTTGTGGCTCTGAGAGATTGTTTTCGCAAGTTGGTTTGGCGACTCAAGCAATGCTTTGGCATGCTGGGGTTCAAACAATTTTGCCACCAGGTTATTTGTGTTGTGGATATCCGCAACGTGGTTCGGGTGATTTTGATAAAGCAGACAAGATCATCACTGATAACCGTGTGCTGTTCCATCGCATGGCTAACACGCTCAACTATTTGGACATTAAAACTGTTGTTGTCTCTTGTGGCACTTGTTACGATCAACTAGCTGGTTATGAGTTCGATAAGATTTTCCCGGGCTGCAGAATTATTGATATCCATGAATTTTTATTGGAGAAAGATATTAAGTTGGAAGGTGCTAAGGGCGTGAAGTACATGTATCACGATCCTTGCCACAGCCCAATGAAACTTCAGGATCCTTTAAAAACAGTGAATAGCCTTGTGACCACAGAGGACGGCACTGCAATTGCTAAAAATGAGCGTTGCTGTGGTGAGTCTGGAACATTGGCTGTTACTCGACCAGATATTTCTACACAAGTTCGATTCCGTAAGGAAATTGAAATGCGTAAAGGTGCTGATGCATTGAGGGATGGGTTTGATGGTGAGGTCAAGATTTTGACAAGTTGCCCATCGTGTCTGCAGGGTTTATCTCGCTACGATGAAGATTCTGGAACTAAAGCTGATTACATTGTTGTTGAGATGGCATCACATATTCTTGGTGAGAATTGGATGGCCGACTACGTTAAGAGTGCTAACTCTGGTGGAATCGAAAGAGTGTTGGTTTAAAAATGACTAGAACTGAGAAAACGCCCTTGCCAGAAAATATTGCTGTGCATCAGCAATCTAAAGTCCTGGAGCTAAGCTATCCGAATTCTAAAAACTACAAATTAACCTTTGAGTTTTTGAGAGTATGGTCACCTTCTGCCGAAGTGCGTGGTCATGGCGTAGGCCAAGAAACATTGCAAACTGGCAAGCGTGACGTCATCATCACCAATATAGAGCAAGTCGGACATTACGCTATTAAGCCGATATTTTCTGATGGTCATGATTCTGGCATTTATTCTTGGGACTATCTTTATGAGATGTGCCTTAATTATGATGAAATGTGGCAGGATTATTTAGATCGAGTGAAATCCGCCGGTGTTGATAGAGATGCTCCGATGATTAAAGAGAGCGCCTCTTCTTGTGGCCACTAATAAATATTAATAATAAACATGGCTCAAACACACTTTGGTTACAAAACTGTTGATGAAAAAGAAAAGGCAAGCAAAGTTGCTGAGGTTTTTCATTCTGTAGCAAATAAGTACGACATCATGAATGATTTGATGTCAGGTGGTTTGCATAGAGTTTGGAAGCATTTCACGATAGGTAAAGCTGCAGTTCGCCCTGGGCAAAAAGTTTTGGATATTGCAGGTGGTACTGGGGATCTATCTCTTAGTTTTGCGAAATCTGTTGGTCTTGAGAGAGAAACAGGCGGTCAAGTCTGGTTGACTGACATTAATGCATCTATGTTGGGTTATGGCCGTAATCGTCTATTGGATAAAGGCTACCATTTGCCTTGTGTTCAAGTCGATGCTGAGCAGATTCCATTTCCATCTAATTATTTTGATTTAACCACTGTTGCGTTTGGATTGCGCAATATGACTCATAAAGATTTAGCTCTCAAAGAGATGTTGAGAGTAGTTAAACCGGGTGGAAAAGTGATGGTTTTGGAGTTTTCTAAGCCGGTTGAAGCGCTTAAGCCTATTTATGATGCCTATTCTTTTAAGATTCTTCCTTGGTTGGGTCAAAAAGTGGCGGGGGATGCAGATAGTTATCGTTATCTGGCTGAATCTATTCGCATGCATCCAGACCAAGAAACACTAAAAGCCATGATGGAAGAAGTGGGTTTTGATAAGGTTGAGTATCACTCGTTAACTGGTGGTATTGTTGCTCTACACGTTGGATATAAATATTAGTTTTCTTACTGAAAGAGGTTTTAAATGATTATGAAGAAAAGTTTGGTTTACTTAGTTCTTTCTTCTTTTGTTTTATTAGGCTCTTCAATGGATGTTGATGCTAAGCGTTTAGGCGGTTCTAAAAATTTAGGCAAACAATCCAATACGGTTACTCAAAAACAGGCTGCGCCAGCACAAGCTGCACCGGCGCCTGCTGCTCAACCTACTCAAGCAGCGCCTGCTGCAACTCAGCCGAAAAAAGGTTTCGGCATGGGCGGGATTCTTGGTGGTTTGGCTGCTGGTCTAGGAATCGGCTGGTTGCTTTCACACTTTGGCTTGGGTGAGGCTGCTGCATCGTTCTTTATGGGTTTATTGATGGTGATGGCCGTTGCAATGATTGGGTTGTGGCTATTTAGAAAGTTTTCTGGATCTCAGCGAACATACAAAACAAGCCCTGCCGGTGGTCCAGCCTGGGATGGTCAGCAGAGATACGATAAACAAGAACCAATGGTTATGCCAAGTTCTATATCAGAGCCAGCTCCAGTGGCTGCTTCAATTGACAGCACTATTCAAAATTTTGACCAACAGTCATTCTTATTAAATGCCAAGAAACATTTTGTCCATTTACAAGAAGCTTGGGATAACGGTGATTTGAGTAAGTTAAAAGAATTTGCAACTCCTGAAATGTTTGAAGAGTTACGCCAAGACTTAGCGGCCCGTGCTAACGTTAATAACCGTACTGAAGTTCTAACTTTAGAAGCAGAATTGCTTGGCGTTGAAGCTGCTTCAGATGTTTATTTGGCGAGCGTGCGTTTCTCTGGAATGATTCGCGAGCAATCTGAAGGTGCTGCTGAATCATTTGTTGAAGTTTGGAACTTAACTAAGCCAATGAATGGTCAGGGTGGTTGGGTGTTGGCTGGTATTCAACAACTGGTTTAATCTGAAAACGATTGTTCATGCCTTAAATTATTTGCTGGCCCAAGAATCTTGGGCCAGTGATCTTTTGCGCAAGCATATAGGTAAAAAAATTAAACTTGTCTTGCCTATGACACAAGTTTCGCTTGTGATTGATGGCGGCGGAAAATTTTCTTTAGCAAGCGAAGAGGTGATTGAACCAAATGTTACCTTAACGATTGGCTCTGACGTTTTAAATGCCTATGTGGCTGGCGGGAAAGATTTGGCGGCGCAGCATGTGAAGGTTTCTGGTGATGTTGATTTGGCCCAGGCAATGTCAAAGTTGGCTGGACAACTCCGTTGGGAAGTTGAAGAAGATTTATCTAAGTTAGTTGGTGATGCAATGGCTCATCGTATTGTTGAGTCTGCCAAGAAAACTCGCCAATATGGTCAGGCTGCTTTAAAAGATCTTGGTGGAAGTGTGCTTGAGTATTTTATTCATGAAAAGCCTACTTTGGTCCAGCGAGAAGAGTTGATTATTTATAAAAATGATTTGCGTCAGTTACGTGATGATGTAGAGCGAATTGAAAAGCGGATTGAGCGCTTATTGGAGAAGTCCCTGTGAGACAGTTTTTAAGATTGCTGAAGATTATCTTCACTATCTGGCGTTTTGGCATTTTAAGAATTGTTAGAGATAGCCTTAAGCCAGGCCTAATTAAGGTGATCTTAACTGCCTTAGCTTGGGTCACACCTGGCTCGTATACGCGTGGTCAAAGTTTGCGTTTAGCTTTAGAAGCCTTGGGACCAATCTTCGTGAAGTTTGGTCAGGTGTTATCCACTCGTCGCGATTTATTGCCAACGGATATTGCAGATGAGTTGGCTAAGCTTCAAGATCAAGTACCACCATTTTCTGAAGAGAAATCTCTGTCTTTAGTTGAAGCTTCATTGGGTAAAAAAATATCAGAAGTATTCCTTTCATTTGATAGAACGCCTACTGCGAGCGCATCTGTTGCGCAAGTTCACTTTGCGATTTTGAAGGGGACTGAAAAGTATCCTGAATGGGAAGGTCGGCAAGTCGCCGTTAAGGTTCTTCGCCCCGGCATCTTATCTGTGATTGAGAGTGATTTAGCTTTATTGAAGGTTTTAGCAGGTTTAGTTGAAAAACTATGGCGTGATGGTAAGCGTTTAAAACCAAGAGAAAACGTAGAAGAGTTTGATACTTATTTGCATGACGAGTTAGATCTGATGCGCGAGGCAGCCAATGCTAGCCAATTACGTCGTAACTTTGAAGGCTCTAAAAAGCTAATGATTCCTGAGATGTATTGGGATTTATGCGGATTAAATGTCATGGTGATGGAAAGGATGCATGGCATTCCAATTTCCAAATTAGATCAATTAAAAGTGGCGGGTGTTGATCTTAAAAAGCTTGCAGCAGATGGTGTCGAAATTTTCTTTACTCAAGTCTTCCATGATGGATTTTTCCATGCAGACATGCATCCAGGAAATATATTTGTTAGCGTCGCTCCGGAAACGTTTGGCCGTTATATTGCTCTGGATTTTGGAATTGTTGGTGCTTTATCCGATTCTGATAAAAACTATTTGGCGCAAAATTTTTTAGCTTTCTTTAATCGAAACTACAGAAGAGTTGCTGAATTACATATTGAATCCGGTTGGGTTCCGAAAGAGACTCGTGTAGAAGAATTAGAGGGTGCGGTAAGAGCGGTTTGTGAGCCCTATTTTGATCGACCGCTCAAAGAAATTTCTTTAGGTATCGTGTTGATGAGGTTGTTCCAGGCATCAAGACGTTTCAATGTTGAAATTCAGCCCCAATTAACTTTATTGCAAAAAACACTCCTCAATGTTGAGGGATTGGGTCGTCAATTAGATCCTGATATGGATTTATGGAAAACAGCCAAACCTGTTTTAGAGCGTTGGGTTGATCAGCAAATTGGTATTAGAGGTTTTATTGATAGGCTTAAGGATGAGGCTCCTCAATGGGCTAAGTTAGTGCCTACTATTCCTAGACTTGTTGCTAAATGGTTGGAGAACTATCATGAAAAGTCTAACGATCATGTCCAAGAGTTGATGTTGAAGCTGCTTAGTGAGCAGAAACAGACCCGAAAGTTAATTTGGGGAAGCATTCTTTTCTTAGGCGGCCTGATTAGCGGAACGTTATTTACTCTCACATGGCTTGGCTAAGCCCTATAATTTAAGGCTTCATGAAAAAATATTTTATTGCCGGCATGCTCGTTTGGGCCCCTTTGGCCGTCACCATCTGGGTGATGAACTGGGGCTTGTCTGTGTTGGATGGCGTATTTGGCTCTGTCATGGTGGCATTGATGACAGTTTTGCCAACAGGGCTGAAGCCTGCACTGCAGTCATTTAGAGACTTACCGGGTGTTGGCATATTGATCGTGATTGCCATTATTTTGGTTACGGGTGTATTGGCTGCGAATTTTGCTGGGCAATGGTGGATTCGTTTGTGGGATCGTTTAATTACACATATTCCAATCGTTAAATCAATCTACTCAAGTGTCAAACAAGTTTCAGGCACATTGTTTTCAAGCAAAGGCAATGCATTTAGAAAAGCAGTTTTAATTCCTTATCCTCGCAATGGATCTTGGACGATTGCTTTCATAACTGGAAATACAGCAACAGAGGTTACTGAGAAGTTAAATGGCGAACACCTCAATGTGTTTTTGCCAACAACACCAAATCCAACCTCAGGATTTTTTATGGTTGTTCCTAAAGAGGACATCATAGAATTAGATATGAGCGTAGAAGAAGCTCTTAAACATATCGTTTCGATGGGATCAGTTCCCCCTTTACAACATTTAGATTCATCTGCAAAGTAGGAAGTTTTATGTCAATGCGTAGCCATCAGTGTGGGCAAGTATCAGAAGCCCTTGTCGGACAACAAGTCACATTAGCGGGTTGGGTTAATCGCCGCCGCGATCATGGTGGAGTTATTTTTATTGACCTAAGAGATCGTGATGGATTTGTACAAGTAGTTTGCGATCCTGATCGTGCAGATATGTTCAAAATGGCAGAACAGGTTCGTAATGAGTTCTGTATTCAGATTATTGGATCAGTGCGCGCTCGACCAGCAGGCACTGAGAATAATGACTTGGTCAGCGGTAAGGTTGAAATTCTTTGCCATGAATTAAATATTCTTAATGCATCGATTACGCCGCCATTCCAATTAGAAGATGACAATCTTTCTGAGACAACACGTTTGACTCATCGTGTTTTAGATTTGCGTCGCCCGCAAATGCAAAAGAATTTACGTTTACGCTACAACGTTGCAATGGAAACACGTCGTTATTTGGATCAAGCGGGTTTTATTGATATTGAAACCCCGATGTTGACAAAGAGCACACCTGAAGGTGCGCGTGACTACTTGGTGCCATCTCGTGTTCATGACGGCCAATTTTTCGCGCTACCGCAATCACCACAATTATTTAAACAACTATTGATGGTAGCGGGCTTTGATCGTTACTATCAGGTTACCAAGTGTTTCCGTGATGAAGATTTGCGTGCTGATCGTCAACCAGAATTTACACAGATCGACTGTGAAACAGCATTTTTAGATGAATATGAAATTCGTGATTTATTTGAAAATATGATTCGCCATATTTTCAAAACTGTCATGAATGTTGAATTGGCTAATCCATTCCCTGTTATGCCTTATTCAGAAGCCATGGCAAGATTCGGATCAGATAAGCCCGATTTGCGTGTGAAGTTAGAGTTCACGGAATTAACAGATGTGATGAAGGATGTTGACTTCAAGGTTTTCTCAGGTGCGGCCAACATGGAAAATGGACGTGTAGTTGGTTTATGCGTACCAGGTGGTGCAACTATTAGTCGTAGTGATATTGATGACTACACTCAATTTGTAGCTATCTACGGCGCTAAAGGTTTGGCTTGGATCAAGGTTAATGAAGCGGCTAAAGGCCGTGATGGTTTGCAGTCACCAATTGTTAAGAATTTACATGATGCAGCGATTGCTGAAATCTTGGCAAGAACTGGTGCAAAAGATGGCGATATTATTTTCTTTGGCGCAGATAAGGTAAAAGTGGTCAATGATTCAATTGGCGCATTGCGTTTGAAGGTTGGTCATTCGGCCTGGGCTCGTGAAAGTGGCCTCATGGAGCAAACCTGGCAGCCTATGTGGGTTGTAGATTTCCCAATGTTTGAATACGATGAAGACAATGCTCGTTGGGTTGCATGTCATCACCCATTTACAAGTCCAAAAGATGAGCACTTAAATTATCTTGAGACTGATCCTGGTAAGTGTTTGGCAAAAGCTTATGACATGGTCTTGAACGGCTGGGAAATTGGCGGTGGCTCAGTTCGTATCCATAAAGAGGCTGTGCAAAGTCAGGTATTTAGAGCATTGAAGATCGGCCCAGAAGAGGCGCAGGCTAAATTTGGATTCTTGTTAGATGCTCTGCAATATGGCGCGCCTCCACACGGTGGTATTGCGTTTGGTCTTGATCGAATTGTGACAATGATGACTGGTGCAGAATCAATTCGTGATGTGATTGCTTTCCCGAAGACGCAAAGGGCTCAATGTTTGTTAACACAAGCTCCTAGCGCTGTAGATGAGAAGCAGTTGCGTGAGTTGCACATTCGTTTGCGTAACACTCAAGTGCCTGCATGAAGATTCCAATCTCGGTCTTAGTTGTTATTCATACAGCTAAGAACGAGGTATTGCTTCTTGAAAGAGCTGATCATCCTGGTTACTGGCAATCAGTAACAGGAAGCTTGGATTCTTTAGATGAGCATCTTATTGATGCTGCTGCTAGAGAGTTATTCGAAGAGACTGGGATTGATGTAAAAAAGTTACCTTCTCAAGCCCTCTCCTCTATGAACCACTCAGTGATTTATGAAATTTATCCAGAGTGGCGTCATCGTTATCCTTCAGGTGTGACTCAAAACACTGAGCACTGGTTCCAAATTTGTTTGGTTGATAGAGTTCCCATTCAAATCTCTCCTAGAGAGCATTTGTCTTACCGTTGGGAATCTATTGAGCGTGCGGCGGACTTATGTTTCTCACCCAGCAATCAAGAGGCTATTCAAAAGCTCAATTCTCTATAGAATGAAGCCATGTCACTGTTTCGCAAAAATCGTTGGCAGAGTATTGATTCTTTAGAGTTGCTTGAGGGTGGGAAAAATTACTTCCCTGCAATTGAGGCTGCTCTAGCGGGAGCTCAAAAAAGTATTTATTTAGAGGTATATATCTTTTCGGCTGATGAGCAAGCCGAAAAGATAAGTGATTTATTGGCCGCTGCTGCCATGAGGGGTGTTGAAGTCAAATTAATCATTGATTGGTTAGGTTCTTCTCCGTTTCAATTTGAAGAAAAATTGAGATTTGCTGGGGTTGAACTCCACTATTACAACCCGGCTTGGTTTGGCCGCTTTGGATTTTCTAGAACACACAGAAAATTGCTGGTGATTGATGAGCTTGAAGCTTTCTTGGGCGGCATTAATATTTGTGATGATTCAAAAGATGCTGATGGAAATTTAATAAATGGTTTCCGTTGGGATTTAGCATTGAGGGCAACGGGTAGTATTGTTGAAAAGGTCCATGCGACTTTTTTAAGACAGTGGCATCGAATGCAACCAGATGCATTGCATCCAAGGAATATTCTGAAAAGAGTTTTTGAGCAAGAATCTCCATGGAGTTCCAATCATTTTTTAGGTTTGCGTCACGGCACTACCCCAAGCTTGGCCTTGATCGCACGAGATAATCTTCATCATCGTCGAGATATCGAGCGAGCCATCTTAAAAGCCATCGGTCAGTCCAGAGAAGAAATTTGGTTAGTGACACCTTATTTCATGCCGGGTAGACTTTTGAGGAAAGCTCTTATTCGAGCCGCCCAAAGAGGCGTTTCCGTCAACCTTTTGCTGGGTAACGGTGAGTTTAGGATGTTAAATTGGTCAGTTCCCAGCCTTTACGGACAGTTCTTAGAGGCCAATATTGCGATTTATGAATATCAATATGGGCTACTGCATGCCAAGGCGATGGTAGTTGATCGAAGATGGGCGACGCTAGGATCTTCTAACTACGATCATTTGTCTTTCTTGTTAAATCATGAGGCTAATTTTATTATTAGGAATCATGATGTCATCAAAGAGATCCGCTGGAAAATTGCAGATCAAGCTACGGAAGTGGCAAGCAAGGTCGATAGAGATAGTTATATTCAAAGACCTATGTATCTAAAAGTATTTAACTGGATTAGTTATGGCCTTGTTAGGTTTTTATTGGCCTTGTTAACAGTGGGCGCTAAAGATAAAGCTTTACCAAGTATTAGGGATTAATGAGTCACAACATAAGCGAGCAATAGCATGAGGCACGGAAGACATCATCATGGCGACACATCAAGCACAGCGAAGGTAGCGAGTGACTGGAAGGTTATTGCTAATTTATTGCCCTATTTATGGAGTTTTAAAGGTCGAGTGAGTTTGGCCTTGACTTGTTTGATTGCCGCAAAGGTAGCGAACTTAGGCGTTCCTATACTCTTGAAAGAGTTAATAGATGCCATGACTGTATCGAGTACTGCTAAAGCGCTATTGGTTGTCCCTGTCGCGTTGATTGCTGCTTATGGATTGCTGCGTTTGTCAGCATCATTATTCACTGAGCTACGAGAACTTCTATTTGCTAGAGTTACTGAAAGCGCAGTTAGAACTGTTGCCTTAAAAGTTTTTGAGCATTTACATGCCCTATCGTTAAGATTTCATTTATCAAGACAAACAGGCGGCATGACGCGTGACATTGAGCGTGGAACGCGCGGTATTCAGTCACTTATTTCTTACTCCTTGTACAGCATATTGCCCACTTTGGTTGAGTTGGGTTTGGTCTTGGGATATTTTATTTGGGCATATAACTATCTATTTGCAGTAATTACTTTTTCAGCATTAGTCATTTATGTAATTTTTACTATTCAAGTTACAGAGTGGCGAACTCATTATCGACGTCGTATGAATGATTTAGATTCAAAAGCCCATCAGCGGGCAGTTGACTCTTTAATTAATTTTGAAACAGTTAAGTATTTTGGCAATGAACAATATGAGGCGAAGCGCTATGATGAAAATTTACATCGTTATCGTGAAGCAGCTATTAAATCGCAACGATCTTTGGCGCTCTTAAACTCTGGCCAGCAAACCATCATTGCTTTGGGTTTAATTTTAATTTTATGGCAGGCAACTCAGGGGGTTGTTGATGGTGTAATGACCATTGGCGATTTAGTGTTAGTCAATGTCTTGATGATTCAGCTTTACATCCCCTTGAATTTCTTGGGGGTTATTTATAGAGAGATCAAGCAGTCTTTAACGGATATGGATCGTATGTTTAGTCTTTTGGAGACGGATAAAGAAATAGCGGATTCCGATCATGCCAAAAATTTAGAAATTACAAATAAAAATTTAGGCCCCCACGTTTTATTTGAAAACGTATCTTTTGCTTATGAAGCTAATCGTTCAATCTTGAAGGATCTTAGTTTTGAGATTCTTCCTGGAGAAACAACAGCAGTTGTAGGTCATAGTGGTGCTGGTAAGAGTACCTTGGCCCGCTTATTGTTTCGATTCTATGATGTTGTTTCTGGCTCAATTCAGCTTGACCAACAGAATATCAAAGATCTTAAGCAAATAAGCTTGCGTCAGGCTATTGGCATAGTTCCCCAAGACACAGTTTTATTTAACGACACCATTGCATACAACATTGCTTATGGCAAACCAGGCTCGTCTCAAGAAGAAATTGAATTGGCGGCCAAGTCTGCTCAGATCCATGACTTTATTATGTCTTTGCCGGATGGCTATAAAACAAGGGTCGGTGAGCGAGGTTTGAAGTTGTCTGGTGGTGAAAAGCAAAGGGTGGCGATCGCAAGGACATTATTGAAAAATCCAGCGCTATTAATTTTTGATGAAGCCACTTCAGCACTTGATTCTGAAACTGAAAGAGCAATTCAAAAAGAATTAATAGAACTTGCTCAAAATCGAACCACACTTATTATTGCGCATCGCTTATCAACTGTGATTCATGCCCAGCAAATTCTTGTTATGGATGGTGGGAAAATTATCGAAAAAGGGACTCACGAATCATTATTAGGATTTCAGGGCCGTTATGCTGAAATGTGGCGAGTACAACAATCGCAAATAGAGCTAATATCTTGATATGAGCATCAAAAACACACCATTATTTTTGCAAGAAGCTTTTCAAGAAGCCTTGAGGGCATCAGACCCTAGCAATATTTTGCCGATGGGTTTGAAAGTTGCATTTAAAGAGTCTCCCAACGGGCGCTGTTTAATTTTGGGCGCTGGTAAGGCTGCCGCATCAATGGCTGTTGCCTTGGAGGTATATGCAGCTAAACATTGGCCATCTATCCAGTTAGAGGGCATGGTGATCACGCGTTATGGACACTCATTACCAACAACTTGTATCAAGGTTGTTGAAGCAGCGCATCCGGTACCTGATGAGGCTGGTATGCGTGCGGCCCAAGAAACATTGCAACTGATTAGAACATTAAAGCCAGGTGATCATTTAATTGCATTAGTTTCCGGTGGCGGATCAAGTTTATTAACCTTGCCTGCTGAAGGTTTGGGTATTGAAGATGTCAGGGCTACCACGCAGGCTCTACTGAGATCTGGAGCGCCTATTGGGCAAATGAATGTTGTGCGTAAACATTTGTCGGCCATTTTGGGCGGACACATGGCGCGTGAAGCCGTCCAGAGAGGCGCACAAGTTTCAGCTTTTCTGATTTCTGATGTCACTGGAGATGACCCATCTAGTATTGCAAGTGGCCCTTGCGCACCTGATGAGTCCACTTTTGCTGATGCCCTAGAAATTTTGAAGGATTACGATTTATTAAACGGCGCTGTCCCTAAAGTTGTTGTCGATTATTTGCAATCTGGTTTAAGGGGTGATCGCCCAGAAACACCTAAGTCTGATGACCCGGTTTTCCAGAGAACTAAAAATTATTTGTTGGCATCGGCGCATGCCAGTCTTGAAGCCGCTGCGAAATATTGCTCGGCTCATGGTGTTACTCCAGTCATTTTGGGGGATACCGTAATGGGTGAGGCTAAGGATGTTGCATTAATGCAAGCTGCTATTGCAAGAGAAGTTGTTTTGTATGACGCGCCATTTAAAAAGCCCGTCGCTTTGTTGTCTGGCGGCGAGTGCACCGTTACTATCCCGGCTGGAGTAAAAGGGCGTGGTGGGCGTTGTAGTGAGTTTCTAATTTCACTTTTTAACGCTACTGACGACTTGAAAAATTTTTCAGCTTTAGCCGCCGATACCGATGGTATAGATGGTAGCGAAGATAATGCGGGAGCTTGGTTCTCTTCAGAGCACCGCTTACTTGCTAAGAGTCAAAAATTACAAGCTAAGAACTATTTAAGTGCGCATGATAGTTATGGTTTTTTTAAAGAATTAAATACATTGGTTCACACTGGTCCAACTTTGACCAATGTAAATGATTTTCGAATATTGTTATTGGATAGTGGGTCTTGATGATGAGTGCTGTAAATACAATTGAAATCTGTCAGCCAGATGACTGGCATTTGCATGTTAGAGATGGTGAGTTTTTACCGGATCTAATTCCCCATACAGCAAAGCAATTTGCCCGCGCCATCATCATGCCTAATCTAAAGCCTCCCGTTACTACAGCTGAGCAAGCTTTAGCTTATAAACAGCGTATTTTGGCAGCAAGACCTGCGGGTAATTTATTTGAGCCATTAATGGTTTTGTACCTCACTGACAACACTACTGCAGACCAAGTAAAAAATGCTAAAGATGCTGGTGTTGTTGGGTTTAAGTTATATCCAGCAGGCGCTACAACCAATAGCGATGCTGGGGTGACTGACTTGGCAAAATGCGCTTCTGCATTACACGCCATGGAGGCATGTGGCATGCCTTTATTGCTTCATGGAGAAGTGACTCATGCAGACGTCGATGTTTTCGATCGTGAAGCTGTATTTATTGATCAAGTACTTGAGCCTTTGCGTAGAAAACACGCCGGGCTCAAAATTGTTTTTGAGCACATTACGACTAAGCAGGCAGTGCAGTATGTGCGTGATGCTGATACTGCGCGATATGGCTCGATTGGTGCAACCATCACTCCTCAGCATATGCTTTACAACCGTAATGCAATTTTTACTGGCGGAGTAAGGCCGCATTATTACTGCTTACCTATTTTGAAAAGAGAGGAGCATCGACTTGCTTTGGTTGATGTGGCGACATCTGGTAACTCAAGATTTTTCTTGGGGACTGATAGTGCACCTCATGCTAAAGGTACAAAAGAAAATGCTTGTGGTTGTGCGGGTTGCTACACCGCATGGCATGCAATGCCTCTGTACGCAGAGGTATTTGATGCAGCAAATGCCTTGAATCGACTAGAGGGCTTTGCTAGTCATTTTGGCGCAGATTTTTATGGTTTAACGCGCAATAAAGCGAAGTTGGTTCTAAAGCGTGAACAACAAATCATTCCTGAAGAATTCCCATTGGGAGGCTCTACTGTGGTCCCGCTCCGCGCTGGCGAAATGCTGAACTGGACAATAGTCGGTTAGACTAGCGGTGCAGAGTCGGTAAGGCAATCGCCGCCTTGGTAACAAGGGGGAGGAAAGTCCGGACTCCATAGGACAGGGTGATGGCTAACAGCCATCCGCGGTGACGCGAGGAATAGGGCCACAGAGACGAGCGTATTTAGTTACGGTGAAACGCGGTAACCTCCACCCGGAGCAATCCCAAATAGGCAAGCGTTGAGGCGGTCCGCTGAGCTTGCGGGTAGGGAGCTTGATTTCACTGGTAACGGTGAAACTAGATGAATGGTTGCCCCCATACGAAAGTCTGGGCGACAGAATCCGGCTTAATAGCCGGCTCTGCACTTTTTAAGCTTCTAAAATTTCAACGCTGTGTGTTATCTCAGCAGTTTTACCAAGCATGATGGTTGCAGAGCAATACTTGTCATGTGACAACTCAACAGCCTTTTCTACACGGCTTTTATCAAGGTTTTTACCAGTAACCGTGAATTTCATATGAATCTTAGTGAAGATCTTAGGGTCCTCATTAGCGCGTTCAGCCTGCAATTCAACCTTGCAATCTTGAATATCTTGTCTAGCTCGTTTGAGGATCATGACCACGTCAAAGCATGTGCAGCCACCAGCACCCGCTAGTAGCATTTCCATCGGACGTGGAGCAAGATTTTTGCCGCCTGCCTCAGGGGCTCCATCCATATTGACTAGGTGGCCACTACCAGTCTCAGCACTAAATGCCATCCCATCTTTACCTAGCCACTTAATTGTTGCTTGCATGTTGCATCTTTCATTTGTACTTTGTGAAGCTATTAAATCATATATTGATAACTTATATTTTACAAAATAGCCAATAAAAACAACAACATTCTTAATTTTCTGAGGTGCCTCCCCTTTTTTTTGATTATTTATTGCCAAATTCTCGAGATTTTTATAAAATTCAGTCTTGTCTCCTCCACCCTCCTAAAAGGTGGATTTCAGCCCAGGAAATAGCTTCCTGGGCTTTTTTTTGCTACAATCTAAGGCTTCCCAGTTTGCCCATGGGGAAATGTTGTACCAGTATTTAAATTTACACTGCGAGCCTGCAAATATAAGCGGAGCCAAAGGAAGAGTTTAGAAACTGTTTTGATAGGGCTTAACAATTTAAGGTAATCATGAAAACTTTCTCAGCAAAACCGCATGAGGTGAAGCGTGAGTGGTTCGTGATTGACGCTACGGACAAAGTCCTCGGTCGTGTCGCCAGTGAAGT
>JBDLVQ010000007.1:0-19199 GCA_039804685.1 Pseudomonadota bacterium
GATGAAATCTCTTCACTGATGGCGATAAGACCAGGAACCTCAGGGTCACCATCAGCAAAAGATGCTGGTGATGGAAATGCATCTTCAGGCAATATCCAAGGAACACTCATTCTTTTTTATATTTTCTATCGATGCGATCGTCAAAGCCAATATCATGAAGATGAGTCGCCACCTCATTGGCCTTTACCAATTTACCTGCGCTGCGATCCGAAAAAAACCACTCTAGGGTTTTTGTGACGGTCGGAAAAGCAATATCTTTCCAAGGAATTTCTGATTCTGAAAATAATGCAACTTCTAAACTTTCAATACCTGCACTAAAAATAGGCTCCTGCATTTTTGCCAAATAAAAAAGATGGACTTGCTCTGCATGAGTTACATTGAGTAAAGAGAAGAGTGGGCCGATTTCAACATGAGCTCCTGCCTCTTCAAGAGTTTCACGTTGTGCACCTGCCTGTGTACTCTCATTAATTTCCAAGAAGCCTGCCGGTAATGTCCAAAATCCCATTCTAGGTTGGATGGCTCGTTTACATAAAAGGACTTTGTCTTCCCATAATGGAATCGTTCCGACAACATTTCTTGGGTTTTCATAGTGAATCGATACACAAGCAGAGCAGACGAATCGTTCTCTGGTGTCACCTTCTGGAATCTTGATTTCAACCGTTGCCCCACATTTTGGACAAAATTTCATTTTCTAGTTTTAGGCCCTATTATTTCTTAATTGGAATAATGCCACGTAACGCATTACAAAGAATGACTTCATCAGCACGCATCACATCACTTGGCAGGATATCTCGCTCCAGGACTTTCATGGATGAGTCCTTGAGCAAAATAGATCGCATCACGCCTGGCAGGCAACCTGACTCAATAGGAGGAGTTAACCACTGACTATCAAGCTTAATAAAAATATTAGATCTGCCACCTTCGGTGACATAACCTTTTTCATTCAGAAAGACGGCATCAAATGAATCTAATGCTTCCGCTTTTTGCCATGCCTGATCATAAATACTGCGTTGAGTCACTTTATGTTTCAAGAGGCTATTGCTTGAACTCATTGTTACATCATGTGCAAAGAGATCTTGAGCCCAGAGCAATTTTATATTGTCGCCAAGTTTATTCAACGTAAAAACCTTTGCAGAAATTTTTCCATCATGGCTTAGATCTAAGCGCAAACGGTGCGGTAGATTTTTTTCTGTCTCGGGAATATTGTGACAACTTTGCTGGATCGTAATTTCTGCACTATTTCTGTTCAAAGTAATATTCAATTTTTTAGCAGATTCAGTCAATCGATCTAAATGCAAATTTATGTGCTGTGCTTGGCCTTGTTCAACGCGTATCGTTTCAAATAAACCCATCTTTGGTTCAAGTTGATATAAAAAACCAGCCTTTGTTTGACACTCTTGCCATTCAGATTGGCTATCCGAGTCAATGGTTATCCCGCCACCAACACCCATCCTAAATTTTCTATCTTTGTCGATCTCAAGAGTTCGAATGACAACACTCATACCGATATCACCTAAGATTTCCCCTTCAGAGCTTGGGTCAAACCAGGCCACAGCACCACAGTACATCCTTCTTTCTTGATCTTCAAGGTGTTGGATGATCTCCATTGTTCTTTTTTTGGGTGCTCCTGTAATAGAACCGCAGGGGAAAATGGCTTGTAGTAATTCTTTAAGATTTAATTGTTCTTTGGCTGTTGATTCGATGGTTGATGTCATTTGTAGTACATCACCGTGTTGATCGACGTGAAATAACTCTGGAACTTTAATGCTGCCAGGTTTTGATATTTTCCCAAAATCATTTCTTAAGAGATCAACAATCATTAAGTTTTCTGCACGATTCTTAGGATCCTTCTCCAATAGTGAAGCAGCAATATCCCCGACTTTTGCAGTGCCTTTCATGGGCTTCGTGATTAACTTATGTCCTTGTTTAGCTAGGAACCATTCAGGTGAACAGGAAAGCATCCATCCGTCCTGGTCTTTTATATAGGCTCCAAATGGCCCAGGTTGTTTTTCTCTAAGTTGTTCATACAGAGCTAGTGGTGACCCAGTCACACTGCCATTAATCCGATAGGTAAAGTTGACTTGATAGGTCTCACCATCTCGTATTAATTCTTGAATAGCATTGATCTTTTGCTTAAAAGTATCCTCATCAATATTTCTTGAAAGTTCGCCAATAAATGCATTAGTACTTCCGATGGAACGACTTTCTTCCAATGTTATTTCTTCTTGTAACCAATGATCAACTTGTTGCTTACTGAGTTTATGAAGTGAATCAAATACCCAAGCTTTTACCCAAGGTGTAGGCGACTGTTTTGGAGTAAGGCCAACCAGATATTCGCCTAATTCATAACTTAGGCATGCCACTACATATTTTTGTGCTGCAATCGCAGTTTGTATTTGATTTAGAGCTGACTCAAGGCCATTTGAATCATGAGCTTGAATAAATTGACTGGCAGATTGATATAGTCGACTGGTCGGTTGTTCAATGGGACTTTGAGCATCATCTAAAAGAATGCTACAAGAGAGATGCTCATGTTGACTCATGATTATTTGCTAATAAGAGTAGCGCTCTGAATCAAAATGGTTTGAGCTGGCACATCAGTAAAAGGACCTTGTCTTGTTGTGACAGTTTTTTTGATCTTATCAATCGTTTCTGTGCCTTTAACAACTGAACCAAATACTGCATAGCCATGTCCATCAGGCCTTGGGTAATCAAGATTTTTATTATCTACAACATTGATGAAGAATTGAGCTGTTGCTGAATCAGGATTACTTGTTCTTGCCATAGCGATGGAGTAATTCAGATTCTTTAAACCATTATCTGATTCAAGGGGAATAGGTGGGTTAGTTGGTTTTTGTTGCATATCTTTTGTGAAGCCACCACCTTGAACCATAAAGTTATTGATAACACGATGGAAAATGGTCTCGTTATAGAAACCACTTTTCACATAGCCCAGAAAATTCTCAACTGTTTTTGGTGCTTTTTCTGAATTTAACTCAACAGTAAAGTTGCCGGCACTTGTTTTGAACTCAACAAGGGGGCCAGCAAACGCCATGCCAGAAAAAGTAATGAGTAGGGCAGCTAGTAGTTTTTTCATTTAAATTCTTCTCAATAGTGGGGCAATAAAGACCTAAGTATGCCAAAGAAGCCCAGAAAAGAAAAAACCCCTTGAAAATCAAGAGGTTTTTAGTATTTGGTTGCGGGGATAGGATTTGAACCTATGACCTTCGGGTTATGAGCCCGACGAGCTGCCAGACTGCTCCACCCCGCGTCTGAAGATTGCAACTATATCAGGTAAAACCCTAAATAGCAAGGCGAATCCCAAATTGGTGCCATCTCAAGCTTCTTTTGCAGAACTCTGGCAAAGCTTTCTAAGCCTTGATAGATCAAAAGTACCGATTTGCATCTCAGGAGCCTAACTTTTAGGATTTGAGATAAGAAAGATTTAGATTCTGAAATAATTGAAGATATGCCATGTTCTTGGTGACAATGAATGTTTTGTTGTTTATTTGATTAAAGCCTTATCTTTATATTGCATTGCAATATGCTAGGCATATAATCAAAATCATGTTTTTAAAGGGAGTGCCAGATGGCAATTAGTGACCCAGTCTATTCTCAATCTTCATTACTAAAACCTATTGAAGTTAATAGTGGTAAGGATCATAAAAAAGGTAGTACAGCCAGTCTGGTTTTAGCAGCTATGGGGGTTGTATTTGGGGATATCGGTACTAGCCCTCTTTACGCTTTAAAAGAATGTTTTAGTCCTGAGCACGGCATTCCATTTTCACAGGACGCTGTTCTTGGTGTTTTGTCTATGGTTTTTTGGGCATTCATAGTTGTAGTGTCACTGAAGTACGTCTTGTTTGTGATGCGTGCGAATAATCACGGTGAGGGAGGTATTTTGGCCCTAATGGCTATGGCCCTCAGAACTGCTGAGACTGGTTCCCAAAAAGCACTAATGATAATTATGCTTGGTGTATTTGGTGCATGCATGTTTTATGGCGATGCTGTTATCACACCAGCTATTTCTGTATTGTCTGCAGTAGAGGGCCTTGAAATTGTTTCCCCTGAGTTTGGAAAATATGTCCTCCCAATCACGATTGTGATCTTGGTCGCATTATTTGCGATTCAAAAATCTGGCACTGCAATTGTCGGAGTTTTATTCGGACCAATTATGGTGATTTGGTTTTTGGTTTTGGGGGTGATGGGAGTCTATAACATGATAGACAATCCTTCTATCATTAAGGCAATTAATCCTGTTTATGCAGTCAATTTTATGTATGAGCACTCTTTGCAGGCTTTTATTGTTCTAGGAGCGGTGTTCTTGGTTTTAACTGGTGCTGAAGCACTTTATGCTGATATGGGTCACTTTGGTATTCGACCTATACAGTACGCATGGTTCTTTTTGACAATGCCATGCCTTATTTTGAATTACTTTGGCCAGGGTGCAATGCTACTAGCGAATCCCGAAGCGATTCAAAATCCTTTTTTCTTGATGGTTCCAGAGGCTTATACATTTTCTTTGGTAATTCTTGCAACATTAGCTACGGTAATTGCCTCACAGGCTGTTATATCTGGGGCTTACTCAATGACAAGCCAGGCTATATTGCTGGGGTTTGTGCCTCGGATGAAAATTACTTATACATCTGAAAAAGAAATTGGCCAAATATATATGCCCGCAATAAATTGGATTTTACTTTTAGTTGTAGTGGCGGTTGTACTTGCATTCAAACAATCCAGTAATCTGGCTGCAGCTTACGGAATTGCAGTTACAACAACGATGGTTACAACTACCTTGTTGGCAGCAATCGTCATGCGCGCTGTATGGAAATGGAACTCACTTTTAGTAACTTTCATCATTAGTATTTTTATTACCGTTGACATAGCATTTTTTGCAGCAAATGCATTAAAAATTGCAGAGGGTGGTTGGTTTCCTTTGTTACTTGGCGCAGCTTGTTTTTTATTGTTAATGACTTGGTATACAGGTCGAAAACTGCTTCGCGAACGTATTATTAGAGATTCAATTCCATTAGAGCCATTTGTTCAAGGACTTTTATCTCACCCGCCGCATCGAGTTGAAGGCACGGCAATTTTTCTCACGGCACACGTGGACTATGTACCAGTTGCCATGTTACATAACCTAAAACACAACCGAGTTCTTCATGAAAGAGTGTTCTTTTTGAAGCTAAGTACATGGGATGTGCCTTATGTGAATGACAATGAACGTCTTACCATGAAGGATATGGGTGGTCAAATTTACTTGGTTCGTGCGGTGCATGGATTTAAAGAGACGCCAGATATCAATAAGGTACTTGCCTTAATCGAAGCTCAGTATCAGATTAAATTTGATTTAATGGAAACTTCTTTCTTTTTGGCTAGAGACACAGTGGTACCCTCCAAATTGCCCGGCATGGCTTTATGGAGAGAGCGTTTATTTGCGTGGATGTTCCAAAATGCTGCGAAACCTTCCGACTTCTTTCAGATTCCTACCAATAGGGTTGTAGAGTTAGGTGCCAAAATTGAAATTTGATAAAAAACAGGGGATTTAACCCCTGTTTGATGAATAGCTTATCCTAGAGCCTATGATTTCAAAAAGTCTTCTATTGACGTTCTTCTTTTTAATTACTTCCTCTGCCTGGGCTGGTCCGAGTGAACAGTCTGAGTTGGATGACATTGCTGTTCGACAAGAACAGTTGAATCTCAAGCGAGATTGGGTCAAATACCGCTTAGAAAAAAGTCAGCATGATTGTTACGACAATTTTTTTACGAGTCGTTGTTTAGAAAAGGCCCGTCTGTTATACCGTCAGGAGATTAAAGAGATTCGTGCTCAAGAGGTTTCGATGCATGAGCGTGAGAGAGCTCTTAAGGCTATTTTGAAAGATGAGCGCGATGCTCAAAGAATCTCTGAGCGTGATGATGCTGCCAAAGCAGAGAAGCGTGCTGATAATGTCAAAGCTTTTGAGCAGAAAAAACAAGATGAATCTAAGCGTCAAGCTGACCTTGAGAAAAGGCGTTTAGATTCTGAGACTAGAGCTAAAGAAAACAAGAAAGCCACACCTTTCTAATGGCTAAAGTGAAGTCTGTTTATGTTTGCCAGTCTTGTGGCGGTATGTCTGCAAAGTGGCAGGGCCAGTGCCCTAATTGTGAAGCTTGGAATTCTATGGAGGAATCTGTAGAAGAGAAAGCCTCTAATAGCCGCTTTCAAAGTCTTGCTAAAGTTGCCCCGAAACAACGTTTAGCTATCATCGAAGCTGAAGATTTGCCTCGATTGAGAACCGGTATTGATGAGTTTGATCGTGTTCTTGGTGGTGGTCTAGTAACCGGTGGAGTGGCACTGATTGGTGGTGATCCAGGCATTGGTAAATCGACCTTACTTTTACAGGCCTTGGCTGTTATGAGTGCAAGGGGTGATTCTGTTCTTTATGTGAGTGGAGAAGAGTCGGGATCTCAGATTGCCTTACGTGCTAAGAGGCTTGGGGTTCAAGCCCCAGATCTTGAAGTTTTAGCAGAAATACAACTTGAAAAACTTTTAGCAACCATTGAATCAACAAGGCCTACAGTTGTCGTTGTTGACTCTATTCAGACCATCTACTCTGAGGCACTTAGCTCAGCGCCAGGTTCAGTCGCGCAAGTCAAAGAGTGTGCTGCCCAGTTAACTCGACTTGCTAAAGCAACAGGCGTTTGCATGATCATGGTGGGCCATGTTACTAAAGAAGGTAACTTGGCTGGCCCCCGTGTACTTGAACATATTGTGGACACTGTTTTGTATTTTGAAGGTGATACGCACTCATCATTCAGATTGGTACGGGCATTCAAAAACCGTTTTGGAGCAGTCAATGAATTAGGTGTTTTTGCCATGACTGATAAAGGCCTTAAAGGTGTTGCTAATCCTTCTGCTTTATTTTTATCTCAGCATGATCAAACCGTTCCTGGATCATGTGTATTGGTGACTCAAGAGGGTAGTCGACCATTATTGGTTGAGATTCAAGCGCTTGTGGATACGGCCCACGTGCCTAATCCTCGTCGTCTGGCATTAGGTCTTGAGCAACATCGTTTGGCTATGCTGCTAGCTGTATTGCACAGACATGCTGGTATTGCATGTTTTGATCAAGATGTCTTTTTAAATGCTGTTGGCGGCGTCAAAATTAGTGAGCCAGCAGCTGACTTAGCGATATTGTTAGCCATTCAATCTTCCATGAAAAATAAGGCCCTTCCGAAAACTCTGATTGTGTTCGGAGAAGTCGGTTTAGCTGGGGAAATTAGGCCGTGTCCAAGAGGGCAAGAGCGCTTAAAAGAAGCAGCTAAGCTGGGATTTACCCAGGCGATCGTTCCAAAAGCTAATGCTCCGAAAAGTAAAATTCCTGGAATGGAGATCATTGCAGTCGATCGCATCGACCAAGCTATTCAGGCTGCTAGAAACTTAGATTAAGAAGTTCAATTAAAGATCTTCAGCTTGTATCAGAAGTACCTGATCATCACCTGCTGAAATATCCAGCCAAGTTACTGGAATCTCTGGAAATGCATTTGAGAAGTTTTTAGCTTCATTGCCAATTTCTAAAACAAGCGCACCCTCAGACTTCAGAAAATCTTTTGCATCATGAATGATTTTGCGAACTAAATCCATACCATCTGGCCCACCAGCAAGAGAGATCTCTGGCTCGGCATGGTATTCAGGCGGAAGATTAGCCATTGACTGAGCATTCACATAAGGTGGATTGCAAATAATTAAATCAAACTTATCTTCATCATTTCTAGGGGGGATCGCTTCAAATAAATCACCATGGAAAACTTCTACCTGCTCACTAAGATTGTGACGATCTAAATTTTTTGCAGCTAAGGCTAAGGCTTGCATGCTGATATCGGCAGCGCTGACTTCAACATCAGGACATGAAAGTGCCATCAAAATCGCTAGTGAACCATTACCTGTACACAAATCTAAAACTTTGGCATTCGGAGGAATCCAGGTTTCTAGGTGACCATCAACAATTAATTCTGCGATAAATGAGCGAGGGACGATGCTCCTTTCATCAGAATAAAAAGGAATTCCCATTAACCAAGCTTCACCTAATATATAAGCCAGTGGCTGGCGCGTGCTGATACGGGTATCAACCCATTGATGAACTTGTGTTTTTAATTCTAGGGGAATTGGGGTGTCTAAAGACTCGATGGCATCTTCAGGAGGAAAGCCTAATGCGCTTGCAATCATCCATAAAGCTTCACTTTGAGCATCAATCGCACCATGACCATAACTCAAACCAGCAGCGTCTAATTTATCGGTCAGTTGTTGCCAAAAAACTTCTAAAGTTATTTCAGTATTCATAAATGTGTTGAATTGGTTAAATGCTTAAGCAATTAACTTTTCTAAAACACCTTTGTAAATATTTTTAAGAGGTTCTATATCTGCAAGCTCAACACGTTCGTTGATTTGATGGATGGTGGCATTGCGCGGACCAAATTCAACCACTTGAGGACAGATCTTGGCTATAAAGCGAGCATCACTTGTGCCGCCTGTTGTCGATAGTTCAGCTGTGACATTTGTTTCAGCCTGAATCGATGCTTGCATAGCTTCCGATAAATCACCAGGTTGCGTTAAAAATGGCTCGCCACTGAGATTCCATTCGATCGTGAAGTTCAATTGATGTTTCTTTAGGATAGCCTCAAGTTTGTCTTTGAGTTTGTCAGCAGTATTTTCGGTTGAGAAACGGAAATTAAAATCAACAACCACTTCGCCAGGAATCACGTTGGTAGCACCTGTTCCTGAATGGATATTAGAAACTTGCCATGCAGTAGGTGGAAAATAGGCGTTACCTTGATCCCAAACAATAGCGGCAAGTTCAGCAAGAGCAGGGGCTAGAAGGTGTATTGGATTTTTAGCCAGATGAGGATAAGCAATATGACCTTGAAGCCCAATAACCTTTAACTTTCCCGAAAAAGATCCACGGCGACCATTTTTGATGGTGTCACCCAGTTGATCTACGGATGTGGGCTCGCCCACGATGCAGTAATCCAGTTTTTCACCGCGCTTCTTTAGCTCATTACAAACAATCACTGTGCCGTCATGAGCGGGGCCTTCTTCATCGCTTGTTAGTAAGAAAGCAATGGAGCCTTGGTGTTCTGGATATTTGCTCACAAATTCTTCAGTAGCTACCACGAACGCAGCTAGTGAAGTTTTCATATCCGCAGAGCCGCGACCATATAAAAAACCATCTTGCTGTGTTGGTTGAAATGGATTAGAAGTCCACTGATCAAGCGGGCCTGTTGGAACTACATCGGTATGACCAGCAAAACTTAATAGAGAGCCTGCTTTACCTAGACTGCCTCGTTTAACTGCCCACAGATTGGTTACTCTAAAGTGATCTGGACCACTCATCATTGTTTCGCATTCAAAACCAATTGCTTTAAGTCGCTGAGCAATCAGATCTTGGCAGCCACCATCAGCAGGTGTTACCGAATTCTGAGAAATCAGTTGTTCTGTTAATGCTAAGGTCGAATTTGTAGTCACAGATAATCTTTAATGAGTTTGCTTAGTCACGTAATAGGTCGTTAATCGCTGTTTTAGCTCTGGTTTGAGCGTCGACCTTCTTAACAATCACCGCAGCGTAAAGGCTGTATTTGCCACATGCAGAAGGTAGTGAGCCAGGAACTACGACTGACCCTGCAGGCACTCGGCCATAATGAACCTCACCAGTTTCACGATCGTAAATTTTTGTGCTTTGACCGATGTATACGCCCATGGATAGAACGGCGTTTTCTTCGATGATCACACCTTCAACGACCTCAGAACGTGCACCAATAAAGCAATTATCTTCAATGATCACCGGACCAGCTTGCACCGGCTCAAGAACGCCACCAATACCCACACCACCAGATAAGTGAACATTTTTACCGATTTGAGCACATGAGCCAACAGTTGCCCATGTATCAACCATGGATCCTTCATCAACATACGCGCCAATATTGACGTAAGAAGGCATTAAAACGACGTTTTTACCAATAAATGAGCCACGGCGAGCTGTAGCAGGAGGAACCACTCGGAAACCACCTTTAGCAAAGTCTGCAGCAGTGTAATTAGCGAATTTTGTAGGGACTTTGTCGTAAAACTGTGGGAAACCACCTTTACCATCAGCACTCATCACTTGATTATCTTCAAGACGGAATGAAATTAATACCGCCTTCTTAACCCATTGATTTACATGCCATTTTCCAACTGATTCACGTTCAGCAACTCTAATTGAGCCATCGTTAAGACCAGCTAAAACTGAAGCCACAGCCTCTCGAACCTCAGCTGGAGCGGCTGAAGGAGATAAATTGGCACGGTCTTCCCAAGCCTGATCAATAATGTTCTGTAGTGTTGCCATAAATCTTTTTTCCTTTAAAAATAACAACTATTAAGCTTAGATTATATCGGT
Organism: Pseudomonadota bacterium; assembly: GCA_039804685.1. Taxonomy (GTDB): domain Bacteria; phylum Pseudomonadota; class Gammaproteobacteria; order Burkholderiales; family Burkholderiaceae; genus Polynucleobacter. The sequence continues at coordinate 10,410 of JBDLVQ010000007.1, forward strand.
GAGGACAGAGAAGTGCTCCATAAGACTCTGCCCTTGGTATCATCACTAGATTCCATTAAAAGAAGTTAGCCGTGCGACTTAAATCAATCAAACTTTCGGGCTTTAAATCCTTTGTAGACCCCACTCATTTCGAGCTTCCGGGCCAATTAATCGGTGTTGTAGGCCCAAACGGCTGCGGCAAGTCCAACATTATTGACGCTGTTCGCTGGGTTTTAGGTGAATCTAGGGCCAGTGAATTACGTGGCGAGTCTATGCAAGACGTAATTTTTAATGGTTCTGGCCAGCGTAAGCCTGCAGGTCGTTCAAGCGTTGAGCTTATTTTTGATAACACTGACGGTCGTGCTGCTGGTCAGTGGAGTACTTTTGCTGAACTTTCGGTCAAGCGTGTTTTAACGCGTGATGGCGCTTCTAGTTATTACATTAATAACCAGTCTGTGCGTCGTAAAGATATTCATGACATGTTCATGGGGACAGGTTTAGGACCGCGTGCATATGCCATTATTGGTCAAGGCATGATTTCTAGAATTATTGAAGCGAAGCCAGAAGAGTTACGTATTTTCTTAGAAGAGGCTGCTGGTGTTTCTAAGTACAAAGAGCGTCGTAAAGAAACTGAATCTAGGCTTGAAGACACCCGTGAAAATTTGACTCGGGTTGAAGATATTCTTCGTGAGCTCACGCAGAACCTTACAAAACTAGAGGGGCAGGCTGAGGTTGCTGAGAAATATAAGCAACTAAATGCTGAAATGACAGAGCAGCAACAGTTGTTATGGCTGGTTCGTCAAACTGAAGCAGGTAAAGAGCAAGAGCGTCACGCGAATGCTATTCGTGATGCACAAGTTCAATTGGAAGAGCAAACAGCTAAATTAAGACATGCTGAAGCTGAATTGGAAGAGTTGCGCTCTTCCCATTACGCTTCTCAGGATTTGGTTTCAAGTGCTCAGGGTGAGCTCTATGAAGTTAACGCAGAAGTTGGTAAGTTAGAAAACGAGATTCGTTATGTTCAAGACTCTCGCACACGTCTTCAACAACAAATATCTGACCTGCAAGCTCAGTTATCACGTTGGTCATCACAAGAATTATCAGCGGCTGACTCACTTAGACAGACGAATATTGACCTTGAGGCTGCAAGAGAAAATGAAGAGCGTTATCTCGAAGCATTACATGCAGTTCAAGAAAAAATTCCTGCGCATGAGGTGACTTATTTAGAAGCTCAAAAAGCTCTTGATGTAGCAAGACAAGCAGTTTCTTCCACAGATCAACGTCTTGCTAGTTTGGCTGAAAGAGTTTTGGCGGCTGGTCGCCAGTTAGATCAATTGCATCAAAGACAAGAACGTTTAAATGCTGATTTAGCATCCATGGTGAAGCCAGATGTTGAAGCGTTGAGTCTTGCAACAGATCGTCAAACAATGGCTCAGCGCAAAGCTGATGAAGCTCAACAAATTTCAGAAGAAGCGCAAGCAAAGGTTCCTGAGACTGATGCTGCTCGACAAACGGCACAGCAAACATTACAGGAATCTTCTGCAGCCTTAAGTCAGACTCAAGCAAGATTAAATGCTCTTCAAGCCCTACAAGAAAAAGTTCAATCCCAAGCCAAAGTTGGCCCATGGTTAGAGCAAAATGGTTTGAATAAAAAACAGCGCTTATGGCAGGACATTAATGTTGAAAAGGGTTGGGAAACAGCCCTCGAATCAGTCTTGCGTGAACGCGTTACAGCTTTACAAGCAACTGACCTTGGTGAGGCTGTTCGTTTAGCTCAAGATGCGCCGCCATCTCGTTTAGCGTTCTACTCCAGCCATGCACTTAGCCATACAGACTCTAATGCAAACGGGTTAACTAGTTTGATGAGTCGCGTCCAGATTAAAGATAACGCTATTCGAACTGTAGTTCATGAATGGTTAGGCCATGTTTACATAGCTGACAATCTTGATGATGCTATGCGTCGTAGAGAACAACTGCCTCAAGGCGGGGTTCTTGTTGTTAAAGAAGGGCATATTGTTAGCCGTGTAAGTTTGCAGCTTTATGCTGAGGACTCAGAGCAGGCTGGTTTACTTGCTCGAGGTCAAGAAATTGAAAATTTAGATCTTCAGCTAAAAGCTCAGCAGTTAATTTTGGATGAAGCGCAGAGCAATTCTTCACACACTCAATATGCTTACCAACAAGCCCAACAAGTTGCTCAAGAAGCAAGACAGACAGCTGAGCAGGCTGTGCGTGAGGCGCATAACTTAGAGGTTGAGCGTTTGCAGTTAGCTCAAGCCGATGAAAAATACAGGACACGGGCAGAGCAAATTAACCAAGAGTTGCATGAATTAATTCAGCAGGCGAGTGAACTTCAGTCTACAAGAGATGAAGGTCAAGGCCAACTGGACCAGGCTCAAGAAGAAAAGGGCGCGCATGGCGATAGCTTAGCTTCTGCTCAAGATACTTATCAAGCAGCGCAACACGTTCTAGAGCAAGCCAAGGAAGCTTTGAGATTATCTGAGCGCGAAGCCAGTGAAGCCTCTTATACAACTAGAACATTAGCTCAGCGCATCACTGATTTAACCCGTGATCAGCAATCAGCTCAGCAGCAAGTTTCAGATATTCAGGTCAGCTTAGGTAACTCTCAAGAAGAGCTACATACATTGTCTGATGAAGTGGCTCAAGAGTCATTACAAGGCCTATTGATTCAAAGAAGTGCCAAAGAAGCTGCCTTAGCAAATGCTAGAACTGAAATGGATGCTATTTCTCATCGCTTGCGTGAGGGAGATGAATCCCGTTTAACGATTGAACGTAGCTTGCAGCCCTTGCGCGAAAAGGCCATGGAACTTCAATTAAAAGAACAGGCTGCTCGTCTCAACGTTGAGCAGTTTGCAACGATGTTGATGGATGCAGAAGCAAATATTGAAGAGTTGAAAGTTCGCTTGACGCCAGACTTAAAAGTTAGTGGCTTGCAATCTGAGGTCAATAAACTTAATCAAGAAATTCAAGGTCTTGGTCCTGTCAACATGGCTGCTCTTGAAGAATTGGCTAGCGCTCAAGAACGTAAGACATTCTTAGATGCACAATCTGCTGACTTGAACGAAGCTATTAATACACTGACTGATGCGATTCATCAGATTGATGGCGAAACAAGAGAGTTGTTACAGGGCACATTCGATCAAGTTAACGAACATTTCGCTTTGTTGTTCCCAGATTTGTTTGGAGGTGGTAATGCTAAATTGGTTATGACTGGTGAAGAGATTCTTGATTCAGGTGTTCAAGTGATGGCTCAGCCTCCTGGAAAGAAGAACTCTACGATTCATTTGTTATCTGGCGGTGAAAAAGCTCTAACGGCAATTGCCTTGGTTTTCTCATTATTCCAACTTAATCCTGCTCCGTTTTGTTTGCTTGACGAGGTTGATGCTCCATTGGATGATGCCAATACAGGTCGTTACGCTGATATGGTTGCGCGTATGTCCAAAAATACACAATTTGTATTTATTTCACACAACAAGATCACCATGGAAATTGCTCATCAATTAATTGGGGTGACAATGCAGGAACAGGGTGTCTCAAGAATTGTTGCTGTTGACTTGGAGGCTGCTGCTAACTTGGTGGAGGCTGCTTAATGACCGGTTTTGCTGAATTCGCCGCATCCATAGGGTTGTCAGAATTTCAGTTGTCGCTTGGACTTATTGGGTTTAGTTTATTAATCATTTTGATGATTTATAACGCCTTAAGAATTCGCAAAGCAGAGGTCGAAGAAGTAACCTTTACTGAAAATGGGGAAGTTGTTGCATCTTTTGAATCTGCGAATTCATCTGAATTGAGGGCTGAACCTACTCTTGGATTGCCATCAGCAATCAAAGGTAATGTTTATTTTGCTCATGAAAAAATTGACTCACTGATTGATTGCGTGATTGCTATGCGATTTTCAGAGCCAATTTCTGGTGAAGAAATTTTAAATGGCTTGAGTTCTTGGCCACAGAATACCCAGCATCTTTGGATGTGTGAAGGTTTGGTATCTCAAGCCGCTGGCACAGATCCGCTTTGGGAAAACCTTCAAGTCTCAAAAAGTTATCTTGAACTACAGGTAGCTGTTCAATTAGCTAATAGAACAGGTCCAATTGGAGTGGTTGATTTATCCGATTTTTCTTCTCGTGCACAAGTTTTAGCCAATGCTTTGGATGCTGAGATTGATTTGCCTCCTATCAATGACATCTTGGAAGAAGCAAAAGCCATTGATTCTTTCTCTGCGCAAAGTGATATTCAGTTAGGCATTACAGTACAGCCGAAGTCTGGACTTTGGAATTTGAATGAAATTAAAAATTCCGTATTGAAAGCTGGATTTCAATTATCTCGTGATGGTCGGGAATATCACAGAATCATGTCTGGTCTCACCACTTATAAATTAATTGCAGATCAGTCAAATTTTTTACGAGATGATTTAGATAAGCAAAATATTTCAGCAATAACCCTATTGTTAGATCTACCAAAAGTTCCTCAAGAGATGAGCCCATTTAAAACCATGTTGAATGATGCTCGTTTGTTGGCTGAATCGTTAAATGGACACTTAGTTGATGATGCAGGCCGACCTTTAGTTAATGAGGCTGTTACAGCTATCCAGGCTCAGCTAGATCAAATCTATCAATCCATGTACCAGCATGGCATTGCTGCCGGCAGTTCAACTGCTAACCGTCTTTTCTCTTAAGGCTTGGTAATGACAGATTCGGCCCGATACACATGGCTGAAAGATGAGCTGGCTAGCCTGGATCATGCTTACTATGTCTTGGATGATCCCAAGCTTCCCGATATTGAGTATGACAAGCTTTACCGTGAATTAATTTTAATAGAGCAATCCCATCCGGATTGGATTACATCAGACTCCCCATCTCAACGAGTTAGCGGTAATGCCAGTGACTTATTCACTGAGGTTAAACATGCCGTTCCCATGTTATCTCTCAATAACGCTTTAGAGGATAGCGAGGCCGAGTCCTTTGATAGACGTTGCCGAGAGGGTTTAGAACTAGAACAAGTTGAATACGCCGCCGAGCTTAAATTCGATGGTCTTGCCATTTCTTTGCGTTATGAAAAGGGTCTACTGACCCAAGCTGCAACGCGTGGTGATGGTTATAGCGGTGAAGATGTTACAGCTAATATCAGAACAATTAAGGCGATCCCTTTGCGATTAAAAGGCGCTAATCATCCTGCTGCTATTGAAATTCGTGGGGAAGTGTTTATGCCTCACCGTGATTTTGATTTTTTAAACCAGCAGGCTATTTCAAAGGGAGATAAGACCTTTGCAAACCCGCGCAATGCTGCAGCAGGGAGTCTGAGGCAACTTGATCCTAGAATTACCGCACAGCGAACCTTGTCTTTCTATTCCTATGGAGTTGGGCAGTGTGAGCCAGCAAGCTTTATACCATCCACACATTCAAAACTTCTCGATCAATATATAGAGTGGGGTCTCCCAGTTTGTGAGCATCGAGAGGTTCTCAAGGGCTTTGAAGGATTGTGTCACTTTTATACAAAGATTGGCGATTTAAGAGATCAACTGCCTTACGATATTGATGGGGTTGTCTATAAAGTTAACTCCCGTGAGCAACAAGAGGACTTAGGTTTTGTATCAAGAGCACCTCGATTTGCAGTAGCACATAAATTTCCGGCTCAAGAGGCCCTAACAATAGTTCTTGGGATTGATGTTCAAGTTGGTCGAACTGGTGCCATCACGCCAGTTGCGAGATTGTCACCCGTTGTTGTTGGTGGTGTTACTGTCACAAATGCTACTTTACATAACGAAGATGAAGTTCGAAGAAAAGATATTCATATTGGCGACACTGTCGTTGTTCGACGTGCTGGTGATGTGATTCCTGAAGTTGTTTCTGCTATTAAAGAGAAGCGTCCCGCCTCGGCGCTTGCTTTTGTAATGCCAACAAGTTGTCCTGTTTGTGAATCTCATATTGAGAAGCTTGAAGATGAAGCGATTGCTAGATGTTCTGGTGGTCTGTTTTGTCCCGCTCAACGCAAGCAGGCTTTATTGCACTTCGCACAACGACGTGCCATGGATATTGATGGCTTGGGTGAGAAGATTGTCGATCAACTGGTTGACCTTCAAATTGTTAGAACACCTGCTGATCTTTATAAGCTTGGCTTAATGGCGCTTGCTAATCTTGAAAGAATGGGCGAAAAATCTGCTGAAAATTTATTGCAGGCTATTGAACAATCGCGCAAAAATACTTTAGCAAGATTCATATTTGCATTGGGCATCAGGCACGTTGGCGAAAGTACAGCAAAAGACTTGGCTAAACATTTTGGCGGTATTCATCAATTAATGGATGCCCAAGAAGAAGAGTTGTTGCAAGTCAATGATGTTGGCCCTGTCGTTGCCAAATCGTTACTGGGATTTTTACAGGAAGCCCATAATCGTGAAGTCATAGAGCAACTTCTTGCTGCAGGATTGGAGTTGGAAGTAGAGCAGTCAGCAATCAACCCAGCTTTAGTTGGTAAAACTTTTGTGCTAACGGGAACTTTGCCAACAATGTCTCGAGATCAGGCAAAACTTATGCTAGAAAATGCCGGTGCTAAGGTGGCAGGTTCAGTTTCCGCTAAGACATCATATGTTGTTGCTGGGGATGAGGCCGGATCAAAGTTAGAAAAGGCCCACCAATTAGGTGTTGCTGTGATAGATGAAGCGAAGATGCTCTCGTTGCTTGAATCCAAATAAAGAGTTGTTCTGTAGGAAAATTCCTACAAAATTTTCAGAAATTTCTTACACCAAGTTACGCACAAAAGGCATTGGATATTCATTAATATTTTCTTTTAAGTAAAGGAAGATATCTTGCCCAATAAAAAAATATTTTTTGAGACCTTGCCTCTTGAAAATAACTTGACTAAGGATTTAGTAGCAATTGTCGTTACCCATTTAGTCGCTGATGCTGATAATTTTTTAAAAATTATCAGTTCACTGTTTTCTGATTTAATAATTATTCCCAAAAAAAGCTCTAAAACATCTGAGGCGTTAAAAAGATACTCAAAATATGGCTATGTTCTTGAGGCAACAAGAGAGGAAATCTTAGAGAATCCAGCTGAAGTAATTTTTAATTTGGATACTGTTATCAAAGGTAGAAAATTTCTTATATTTGATATGGGGGGATATTTTTCTTCATTAATTTCGCTATTAAATTTACGAGAGAGTCAGTTAATTGGCATTGTTGAAGATACTGAAAATGGGCACATTAAATACTTGAGCGAGTTGCGTTTAAGTAAAGGTTGTAATTTTCCAATTATTTCTGTAGCTCGTAGTTCATTGAAGGAGCCAGAAGATATTCTTGTTGGACAAGCCATTGCTTTTTCCATAGAAAAAATTCTTAGATCAAATCAATTAATTTTAGTAAACAAAATTATCTTGGTGATTGGTTACGGAAAAATTGGCGCTGGTATTTGTCAGGCAATGAAAGGCAGAGGTGCAACTGTTTATTTTTATGATGTTGACCCGATTAGAACTGTTAAGGGATTAGCTTCTGGTTTTAAAACTGGTCAGAAAGATATTTTAATTGCAGGAGCTGATCTGATAATTTCTGCAACCGGCAATAAGGGGCTTTCAAGAAGGGATTTAAATGTAATAAGGGATGGCGTTTATATTTTTACTGCTACATCATCAGATGATGAGTTTGAAGATTGCTTAGTCACATTTTTTGAAAATCAATACTCTGGCACAGAGTCTATTCTGGTTGATGATACTAACATTCCTAAGAGTGTGAAATTCTGCAATCAAGGTAATCCAATTAATTTTTTAGATGGCGCTGTTGTTGATAGATATATCGAATTAGTGCAGGCGGAAATGTTACTTGCATCTAATCTTTTGCATGCATCAAGTGCTGGAAGACTTATTGAAATCAATGACGAACAAAAAAGATTTATTGCTAAAAGTTGGTTGAATTTTTATTCAAAAAATAATTAATGGAAGATCTATTATTTGTATTGCTCGCTTTAATTTCAAGCATCAGTAGAGCTTTAATCAATGTTATTGATAGGTGGCAATTTAGTTATAAAAATGAAGATGTTGTAAAGACATCTTTTTTAAATAATGGATTGCCAGCCTTTGTATTACTATCTTGCCTGATCTTGTTTGGTAGTAAAAATCATTTGCTGAATAATATTTTAAGTATTAAAGCCTGTTTGTTTGGTCTGGTAATGCAGGTGGTTGCTTTGATTTTTTCAATGGCTTTAAAGAAGTATCAAATTTATCAAGTTACTCTAATTTCTAAGATATCTGATTTTTCTATCCCAGCCTTTTCAAGCTTGCTGAACAATTCATTTAATTTGATTCAATTGGCTTTACATGGTTTTTCTGCGCTCATATCCTTACCATTTTTTATTAAGGCGAATTTATTTAAATCTGTGGGTTGGGTTTATTGCACATTGATTTTTGGCTGTTTGACATTGCAAGCCTCTGTGGCACCTTTTTTATCAGGGTTTACTGATGGTTTTTCGGACTTTTATTCCTTACTTTACTTTAGTGCTGGAGTTATATTTTGGAGAGCTTCATGGATGTTTTTGCCTTTAATTTTCTCTAGAAAGATTTCGTTTAAAAGTTTAACGATCTTACCCTCAAAGATAACTTATTTAAGAGTTATTCTTACTTTGTTAACTCAACTTTCATTTATTTACATTATTAGTGACAATGAATCGCATTTTGTGATTCCCATTTTAAATCTTACAGGTTTTTTTTCAATTTTGATGGCTAGTTTTTGTATGTCAGAAAAAATAAATCACGAAATCTGGCTGCTAATTATTTTGACTTTAATGCTTTGTGGAGTTTCTGTTTATGTT
>JBDLVQ010000008.1:0-81265 GCA_039804685.1 Pseudomonadota bacterium
CGTTCGACTTGCATGTGTAAGGCATGCCGCCAGCGTTCAATCTGAGCCAGGATCAAACTCTTCAGTTTAATTCCTGTGAGGCATTGCTGCCTCGTCGCTCACTCATTCAGAATCGACTCCAATCTTTCGACCGGAACCAAATTTACTGTTTTGTGAGTACTGCTTTTATATCTGTCCCGAAGGACTGGATGTCTTTTCTCAGTACCCACATTTATCGGTTGATTACTTTTTAAAGAAGGCTGAAGTTGTTTCGTTATTTCGAATCACATTCAGCAGAGAAACGAGACTTTGCCTGAGTTCAAACAACATGTCAACACCTTTGTGAGAAATATTTACTAATTTCTTCAAAAAAATCCATTTTCTTTCTTCTATTTTTAAATAAACCCAATAAAAACAATATCTTATACTTTTATAAGGGTAAACCCTAAATTTTTCTTTTTTTTTATTGTTTTGAGGACTAGAATAGATTGTGCAGCGCAACAACATAGGATTAAAAATGTTTGAAATTACGAAATCTCTTGATCCACGCAGGGTTCTCATTAGAGAACTCCATGCGGGCCATCGAGAAAAAATTCGTTTACACCTAACAGGGTTATCCGATGAGGACAGATCCCTGCGCTTTGGCATGCATACCAGTGATGAAGTTATCAAACAATATGTTTCTGGCATTAACTTTGTAAACGATTCTATTTTTGGTGTCTTTGATAGCCAATTAGATCTTATTGGCTATGCCCACTTAGCCTATCCCCTGACGCCCTCAGCAACTGCCAGCACTGCGGAGTTTGGGGTATCGGTGAGCAAAACGGGCAGAGGAAAGGGTATTGGTTCAGCTCTTTTTAAGAGAGCTGCCATTCATGCGCGCAATACCAACATCAAAGTTTTATATGTTCACTACCTTTCAAGAAATAAAGTGATGATGCATATAGCCAAAAAGGCAGGGATGGCAATTGAATTTGCATATGGTGAAGCCGATGCTTATTTAACTCTTGAACCCTGCAACAACACAAGCTTAGTTGCCGAGGCTGTTCAATCACAGGTTGCAGACATTGATTACGCAGTCAAAAGAAATTTGCGCCAATCTAAATCTGCATTCATGAGCCTCTGGCCTTTTGCAATATCCACCAAATAAAAAAGAGCTCTTATGGGCTCTTTTTTATTTTTCATTCGATTGATAATTTTTTTATTTTTGACCATCAAGTCGGCGCTTATCTGCCTCAGAAATTAAATCAAAAACTTTTGTGACTTGTTTAACTCCAGGAACATCTCTAGCAATACTCACGGCGCGATTACCTTCTGCGTCAGTAACAATTCCCATTAGATAAACACGGCCCGCTTCAGTAACAACGCGCATTGAGTTTGATGGCACTCCCTCATTTGCAATAAAAGTTGCTTTAATTCTGGTGGTCAAATAACTATCGTTAGCACGCGCTGTCAGTGCGCTCAATGGTGCGGCGACTAACTCATTAAATACCTCAGCAACGTTCTTCATTGCCTTTACTTTTCGAGCAACTTCAGACTTGAGGTCCTCCGTTCTTGTTTCACCCGTCAACAAAACTCTTCGATTAAATACAGTAACGTTGACATGGATGTTGTCACCATAATTTTTGATTAAAAAACTTTCTGCCTCTAATTGAATGCCGCGATCAATTGCCTGAGTTCCTGGATTTCTTCTATCGGCAATCACCATTGCTCCACCAGCAACACCCCCTGCAATCAATGGGAAGCAGCCAGTTAATACTGTTGCACCCACAGAGGCAAACATCAAGGTAAATGTTCGACGCATTAATTGTTTAGTCATTACTTTCTTTCTCATAGCCTAATCTAAGATTAAGTGATCCACGCCATCACACAAACAATGCAAGAGCAAGAGATGTGTTTCTTGTATGCGAGCAGTTCTATCAGCAGGCACGCAGAGGTGCACATCACTAGACTTTAAAAGCTGACTGATTTTCCCACCGTCCTTGCCAGTAAAAGCAATTACCGACATTCCTTTTTCGTGAGCTGCATTGATCGCCGCAATAACGTTTCCTGAATTTCCTGAAGTTGAAATTCCCAATAAAACATCACCCGCTTGACCAAGTGCGCGCACCTGTTTACTAAAAATAACTTCATAACTGTAATCGTTGCCGATGGCAGTCAAAATGGAAGAATCTGTTGTTAATGCAATAGCGGGCAATTCTTGTCTTTCGCGCTCAAAACGTCCCACCAACTCGGCTGCGAAATGTTGAGCATCTGCAGCAGAACCACCGTTGCCACAAGCCAAAACTTTTTTTCCGGAGCTCAGCGCTTGGTGCATCAAGTTAATTGCATCAACCACTTTTGAGGGCATCACCTCAAGCGCTTTTTGTTTTGTTGCAATACTGTCATTAAAGTGACCCGCCACTCTTTGCGCTAATTTTGTTTTGATATCTGTGTTCATATGTAGATTATGCTCCGAAGAGTGTGTCATTACGGCTATATTACGCCTTAATGAATCATTGATTAATGGGTTTATTTTGACCCAAATAAAGGCAGCTATGGATTTTTTTAAATTTGCGTATAACCAAACGCTTCCCGCGGGTGCACTTTTTTTAGTGCCAACGCCCATAGGAAACCTTGCTGATATAACAATTAGAGCCCTTCATATTCTTCAGCAAGTAGATGGGATTGCTTGTGAAGATAAAAGACATAGTGGCACTCTTTTAAGTGCTTATGGCATATCTAAGCCTTTATATGCGATTCATGATCACAATGAAATCTCTGCAAGCTCATACATCATTGACAAACTAAAAGAAGGTGAGCGTTGGGCTTATATTTCAGATGCTGGCACCCCTGGCATTTCAGATCCTGGCGCACTTTTAGCAAGTGAAGTTATGAAAGTAAACTTGACTGTTATTCCATTACCTGGAGCGAGCGCAATTACAACTGCGATTTCAGGTGCGGGCGACTTTCTCAGAAACTCAAACGGGCAATTTCAGTTTTTGGGTTTTTTGCCAAGCAAAGCAACTCAGCGTGAAGCTATTATTAGAGACTCTTTGAAAGCATCAGTGTGTTCATTTTTTTATGAGGCGCCCCATAGAATTGAAGCCACGCTAAAGGCAATCGCTGCCCTCATTGGTAACAAGCAACGCGTGATGATAGCTAAGGAGTTAAGCAAGATATTTGAAGAAATTACGATTATTCAAGGTGATACTCTTAATGAATGGATTGCCCAAGTGAAATCTTGGCAAGGAGAATTTGTCATTGGCATTGAAGCTTCGCCGACACAAGAAAAGGCGAGCACCTTAGATGAGGTAACGCTGCAATGGGTAGATGCGATTGGCGATGAAATAGGGCATAAAGATCTATCCGAGATCATCGCCCGTATTACTGGGATGCCTAAAAAGGATGCTTACAAAGAGTTACTAAGCTTGAAGAAATAAAAAACCCCGCTTGGTGCGGGGTTTTTTATTTCTTCTATATTTTATTTTGCTTCCGCTTTGGCTTCAGCTTTTACTTCTGGCGCTTTGGGTTCAGCAAATTTACCGCCTGCTGCTGCTGTCAAATAAACCACTGCGCGGCCTAACTCATAGTCAGAAATATCACTTGGGCTTGTGCCGCCTCTAGCTGGCATGGCTCCTTTACCTTTAACCAAAGATGACAGTAAACCATCATAGCCTCGGCCTAATCGGGCACTCCAACCACCTGCATCACCATACTTAGGGGCTCCAGCAGCGCCAGATGCATGACATGAAGCACACGCTTGCTTATAAATTTCTTCGCCAGTTTTGAATACCTTAGGACCAGAAGCATCTTTAAAGTCTAACAATGCTACTGGCCTAATTAATTGATTTGCCGCCTCGGCAGCGGCTTCAGCGTCAGCGCCAGTCTTTTTACCGCTACCAACATAAACCATCAAGAAAGCAATAATGATTAGCGGTACAAAAAAGCTCGCAAAAACCATAACTACCAATTGTTTAGGTGATTTGATTAAATTTCCGTGTTCTTCACTCATTTCGGATTTTCCTTTTTATATAGCTGCTCAGTATTATAGCGAGGATAATCGAGCTCAGCCTTACAATATTGTTAGCTGCGACCGTAGTTCAATGGATAGAATTAGAGTTTCCGAAGCTCTCGATACAGGTTCGATTCCTGTCGGTCGCACCATGATGTAGCTCAATAAATGCTCACGAAGCAAACTCTTTTGTATAAAAACCTTTAAAATGGTGCATCTTGTAATTCTGCCCTATTTAAAAGGTTACTATGTCGCAAATTGAAATCGATATTAATCAACCAATCCCAGCCGGTGATCCGGTCCCTCATCGTAAGGTTATTCGTTCTTGGCTAACGCCCTTAACTGAGCGCGTTGTTTTAAAGGCCATTGTTTTACAAATTCTAGATACTGTCATCCTGACTGCCGGAATCATTGGAACGGTTTACTTTGAATCTGTATGGGTTAAATTGCTACTAGCTATTTTTTCTGGTTTCATGATCGGACGCATCTTCATTTTGGGCCACGATGCTTGTCACCAGAGCTTTACACCACATCGCGGATTAAATAAGCTTTTGGGTAGATTGGCATTTTTGCCATCCTTAACACCCTATAGCCTCTGGGAAGTTGGGCATAACGTTGTTCACCATGGGCAAACAAACCTGAAGGGTTTTGATTTTGTTTGGGCTCCTCTATCACTCGAAGAGTACCAATCTTTATCAAAAGGTCAAAAACTTCTTGAACACGTCTACAGAAGCGGGCTTGGGCCAGCAGTTTATTACCTTATTGAAATCTGGTGGAACAAGATGTTCTTCCCAAGCAAAAAGGCTATGCCGGCATCACGTCCTGCTTTTTTATGGGATAACGTACTTGTTTCTGCTTTTGCTGTTATCTGGATTGCCGCTCTGACTTTGTCAGCTATTACAACAAATCAATCAATCGCGGTCACATTGGTGATGGGTTTTGTGATTCCGTTTATTTTCTGGAATGCCATGATTGGTTTTGTGGTTTATGTCCACCACACTCATCCAAGCGTATCTTGGTATTCAGATAAATCAGAATGGTTAAGGGCACAGCCTTTTGTCTCAACAACGGTGCACCTAGTTTTCCCGTTGAAATGGGGTGCGGCTATGCACCACATTATGGAACACACCGCGCACCACGTCGACATGAGTGTTCCGCTCTACAAACTTAAACAAGCTCAATCAAAGCTTGAGGAAATGCTTCCGGGTCGAATTATTATTCAAAAATTTTCATGGGCTTGGTACTTCCATACTGCAAAGCTTTGCAAACTTTATGACACCCAGAAAAAATGTTGGTTGGATTTCAAAGGCAACAAAACCGCTGATTCGATCAAGGTTGTTTTAAGTTAAATATGTTAAAAAAACGCCCGAAAGGGCGTTTTTCAAAAAGAAGTTAAAATAGCAGGCTAATACCTATAAAGAAGTTCTTATGACAACGCCGCCAACCACATTGGAAAGCAACACAAGAGTAATGAAGTTTTGCTCTTCGTGTAGCAGAGAGAAACCACTTGAAGGTGGTACTTGGATTCCAACAAGCAATCGTAAACAACGCTGGATTTGCGCGAGCTGTTTATATAACAGAACTCATCGCACAGGTTCTGCTAAGGCCTAATTAACGCCTTCTCCAACGTAGGGGTTTGTTTGTCTTTCACGACCAAATGTAGAGTTTGGTCCGTGACCTGGTACAAACGTCACATCATCACCCAAGGGAAATAGCTTTTCTTGAATTGCTCGAATTAAATCTGCATGATTACCGCGCGGAAAATCAGTTCGCCCAATAGACCCAGCAAACAAAACGTCGCCAACAATTGCTAGGCGGTCAGTAGGGCTATAAAACACCACATGGCCGGGGGTGTGGCCTGGACAATGCCTAACGGTCAAGTGTACATTGCCAACAGTAACAACATCATTATCAGATAACCATTGATGAGGCATAAAGGCCTCTGATGGGGGAAAACCAAAACGCTGACTCTGAAGGGGCAACTGATCTAACCAAAATTGCTCATCTTGATGAGGGCCAATAATGTCAACGCTTAACTCTTTAGATAAAGCCACTGCACCAGCACAGTGATCGACGTGTCCATGGGTTAATAATATTTTTTCGGGGATTGCGCCGGACTCATTAAGAGCACGGGTGATTTTGTGTAAATCCCCACCCGGATCAACAATAGCTGCCCGATTAGTCTCTTGGCAAATTAAGATTGAGCAGTTTTGCTCAAAAGGCGTTACTGGGACTACGATCGCTTTTAATGTCATAGCCCAGATTATCCAAAGAAATTAGAAAATTACCAGCTCGATTCGCGATCTGGAGTAGAAGTAATTTTATGAATCGTTAAATCAGCACCGTCAAACTCCTCTTCGCGGCTTAGACGTAAACCCATAAACACCTTCAATAGACCGTAAACAATAACCCCGCCCATTGAGGCAATCACTACACCAGTCACTGTGCCGATTAATTGAGCTGTCAAGCTGATACCACCCAATCCACCAAGAGACTGTTGACCAAATATACCCGCACAAATGCCGCCTAAAGCGCCGCAAAGTCCATGTAGCGGCCAAACACCTAGAACATCATCAATCTTCCAACGATTTTGTACCAACGTAAACATAACTACAAATAATGCGCCGGCAAAACCACCTACAACTAGGGCGCCCATGGGGTGCATTAAATCTGAGCCAGCACAAACTGCCACTAACCCTGCCAAAGGCCCGTTATAGCTAAAGCCTGGGTCATTTTTACCCAAAGCCCACGCAACAATGGTGCCCCCGACCATGGCCATCAAAGAATTAATTGCTACCAAGCCACTTAGCTTATCAACTGTTTGGGCGCTCATAACGTTAAAACCAAACCAACCCACTGCTAAGACCCAAGCACCTAATGCAAGGAACGGAATGTTTGATGGAGGATGCGCAGAAATGCGACCATCTTTTGTATAGCGGCCATGACGGGCACCCAATAAAATAATTGCTGGTAATGCTACCCATCCGCCTACAGCGTGAACTACGACAGAACCTGCAAAGTCATGGAACTCAAAGCCTGTTAGGCCTTTAATCCAAGCCTGAAAGCCTAATTGTTGGTTCCAAACCATACCCTCGAAGAAGGGATAAATAAAACCAACCAAAATAAATGTGGCGATTAACTGAGGGTTAAATTTAGCGCGCTCAGCGATACCGCCAGAAATAATCGCTGGAATGGCAGCGGCGAACGTTAACAAGAAGAAAAATTTAACTAATTCATAGCCATTCTTCTGTGCAAGAACTTCTGCGCTTGAGAAAAAATCAACGCCATAAGCAATGCTGTAACCGATGAAAAAATATGCGATTGTTGAAACTGCAAAATCGAGCAAGATTTTTACAAGAGCATTGACTTGGTTCTTTTTTCTAACTGTTCCAAGCTCTAAAAATGCAAAGCCTGCGTGCATAGCTAGCACCATAATGGCTCCCGCCATGATGAAAAGGGCGTCTACGCCTGTTTTAAAGTTATCCATCGAGCAACTCCTATAAGGGTTTAGCAAACGAACGTCATTATCTATGGATACGCACTCAAATATCACATGAATTTGCACCAAAATTGTGCGTAATTAGGTTTTGGTGTTGCGGCTACCCTTAGGTACAATATCTACATCGATGGGAGAGTTTGGTTTAACCAACGCCGAAGGCGCAATGCCCATGAACGCTCAGGCAAATGGACCGTCGATATTTACACTCTGGAGAGCTGCATTTAGTTGCACACCGAAGGGGCTAAGAGATCACAAAGGGTTTGTGATCTTCAATCTCTCAGGTAACAGGACAGGGGGGCATCAATTCCTTTAAGGAGTTTGGATGTCGGTCGCCCCTAATCAATTAAAACGTACCATTCTTTTTGAAACACACCAATTGGCGGGCGCCAAACTGGTTGATTTCGGCGGATGGGAAATGCCAGTTAACTATGGCTCTCAAATTGAAGAGCACATTGCAACAAGAACAAATTGTGGCATTTTTGACGTTTGTCATATGGCAGCAGTTGATGTCATTGGCTCTGACGCAAAAGCCTTCTTAGAAAAAGTATTGGCCAACGATGTCAATAAACTAAAAAACAATGGTCAAGCCCTGTATAGCTGCCTATTGAATAATGATGGCGGCGTTATTGATGACCTGATTGTTTATAGACTCGACCCTAACTACCGAATAGTCATCAACGCTGCTACAGCTCACACAGATTTAGAGTGGCTTCATCAAGAGGCAGGGGCATTTAGCAATTTAAACTTAGTGCCTAGACGCTCTGATTTAATCAACAGTAAAAATCCTCAAGGCATGATTGCTGTTCAAGGGCCTCGTGCACTTGAGTTCATCGCAAAATCAATTCCTGCACTTGCAGCAACCGCTAAAGAACTAAAAGTTTTTCATGGATGTTGTGTTGATACGTCTTTTGGTGAAATCATGATTGCTCGCACGGGTTATACAGGTGAGGATGGCGCAGAATTATTAGTGCCGCTTGATCAAACCAGCACGGTTTGGGACGTACTAGTTAGTGCAGGTGCTCAACCTGCAGGTCTTGGGGCCAGAGACACTCTTAGATTAGAAGCTGGTATGAATCTATATGGCCAAGATATGAACGACACCACCAACCCATTAGACGCTGGGCTTGGTTGGACTATTGATCGTTCTACAGACCGAGCATTCAACGGTCGATCGGCCCTTGATAAAAAAGCGCAACAATTTGTATTTCTCGGTTTAATTTTGCAAGATAAAGGCGTTCTAAGGGCGCATCAAGTTGTTAAGTCTGCTGATGGTGACGGTGAAATCACAAGTGGCACATTTAGCCCATCTCTACAAAAATCAATTGCGCTGGCAAAGCTTCCAATGGGCACAAAAATTGGTGATTTAGTCAAAGTTGTAATTCGTGACAAAGAATTAAATGCAGTCGTTGTAAAACCCCCTTTTGTACGCCATGGCAAAGCCTTGGTTTAATTTTTGGAGAACTTATGAACATACCTCAAGACCTACATTACACAGAATCACACGAGTGGATTCGCAAAGAAGCTGACGGCACAATCACCGTTGGGATTACAGATCATGCACAGGAAGCATTGGGAGACATCGTTTTCTTAGAGCTTCCAGAAGTTGGTAAAGCAGTTAATGCAGGAGATGCATGCGCAGTAGTTGAATCAGTAAAAGCAGCAAGTGATATTTATGCTCCACTGAGCGGCGAAGTTATTGCCAACAATGATGCAGCCGTTAGCGCACCTGAATCAGTGAACACTGATGCGTACAACTCTTGGTTATTCAAAATTAAACCTACTGATATTTCTAAGCTTGATGCGTTGCTATCTGCTGATGCATATGCCAAAGCAATTGGTGCATAAAAATGAAAAGCTCTCTGACCTCTCTTGAAAACCATGATGCTTTTTTAAGCCGTCATATAGGTCCATCTACTAACGAAGAAACAGCCATGCTTCAGTTTCTTGGTTTTAAACAACGCAATGATCTGATCAATGCTGTTGTGCCAAGCAAAATTAGAAGCAAGGATCCGCTTCCTCTTGGTGATTACGCACTAGCAAAAGGTGAAACAGAAGCATTAGAACTGTTATCTAGCATTGCTAATCAAAATAAGGTTTTTAAATCTTTCATTGGTCAGGGATACTTTAATAACGTCACGCCTGGAGTTATTCAGAGAAATATTTTAGAAAATCCAGCTTGGTATACGGCCTACACACCTTATCAACCTGAAATCTCTCAAGGCCGTTTAGAGGCCATCGTTAACTTCCAGCAAATGTTAATTGATTTAACAGGCATGGATATTGGTAATGCATCTATGCTTGACGAGGGCACAGCTGCAGCAGAAGCAATGACTTTGGCCTTGCGTACCTGCAAATCAAAATCAAATACTTTTTTTATTGCCAACAACGTTCTTCCTCAAACGATTGCTGTTATTAAAACGCGCGCAAAACCTCTTAACATTGATATTCAAATTGGTTCGCTTGAAGAAGCCATTCTAGTAGATGCTTTTGCTGTACTCGTTCAGTATCCTGGAGTAGATGGCCAGGTTGAAGAGCAATCCACCTATCACCTAATAGCTGAAAATATTCATGCTAAAGGTGGTCTATTAATTGCAGCAGCAGACTTATTAGCTCTCACACTTTTAACCCCGCCAGGCGAGTGGGGCGCTGATGTGGCGGTAGGAACAGCACAACGTTTTGGCGTGCCCTTGGGCTTCGGTGGACCGTCTGCTGGTTATCTAGCAACAAAAGATGCCTTTAAAAGAAGTATGCCAGGGCGCTTGGTTGGGGTAACAATTGACGCTCAAGGTCAACCAGCCTATCGCCTTGCATTACAAACGAGAGAGCAACATATTCGTCGTGAAAAAGCCACTTCAAATATTTGTACAGCCCAAGTCTTACTTGCTGTTATGGCAAGCATGTATGCGATTTATCATGGCCCGGCAGGATTGAAGCAAATCGCGCTTCGCACTCATCGCCAAGCCAGCATCTTAGTATTAGCATTAAAGAAACTGGGGCTCGAAGTAAGCAATCGCAATTGGTTTGACACGATCACAGTAAAAGTTTCTGATGCGCACAAGGTTCATGCTGCAGCACAACTCAATGGCTGTAACTTTAGAGAAATTGATGCCCATCATGTTGGCATTTCTTTGGATGAAACAACTGGGCGCAATGAGCTCAATTTGATTTGGTCAATCATGGGTGGCCAAGGAAACCTTGATATTGACGCTTTAGATAAAGAAGTATTGAGCGCAATACCCAATTCTTTAATTAGACAAAGTGCGTACTTAACGCACCCAACATTTAATCGTTATCACTCAGAGCATGAAATGCTCCGCTATCTTAGAAGTTTGGCGGACAAAGATTTAGCCCTAGATAGAACAATGATTCCGCTAGGTTCTTGCACCATGAAACTTAATGCAACTAGTGAAATGGTTCCAGTTACATGGCCAAGTCTTTCCCAGATTCACCCATTGGCGCCAGAATCTCAATGGGCTGGCTATGCAAAATTAATTGAAGATACTGAGCGCATGATGTGTGCAGCTACTGGGTATGCTGCTGTCTCACTTCAACCTAATGCAGGCTCACAGGGTGAATACGCTGGACTTTTAGTCATTCGCGCCTATCATGATTCAAGAGGTGAAGGTCACAGAGATATTTGCTTAATTCCATCATCAGCGCATGGCACTAATCCGGCATCAGCACAGATGGCTGGGTTACAAGTTGTTGTTGTGAACTGTGATGCAGATGGAAACGTTGACTTAGTCGATCTTAAAGCCAAAGCTGAACAACACTCTTCAAAGCTAGCGGCCATTATGATTACTTACCCAAGCACTCATGGCGTGTTTGAAGAGGGTGTTCAGGAGTTATGTGAAATTGTTCATCAACATGGCGGTCAAGTCTATATTGATGGTGCAAATATGAATGCACTTGTAGGCACTGCTGCGCCAGGTCATTTTGGTGGTGATGTTAGCCATCTAAACCTTCATAAAACATTCTGCATTCCTCACGGTGGCGGTGGCCCAGGTGTTGGACCAGTAGCCGTGCGCTCTCATTTGGCGCCATTCTTACCGTGTTCATTTACGGCAGGAACTGCAAACAAATGGAATGACTTAGAGTGGATGCGCATCAGTGCAGCTCCATTTGGCTCAGCTTCTATTTTGCCAATCTCATGGATGTATGTAGCGATGATGGGCTCAGAGGGTCTTGCAAAGGCAACTGAGACTGCTATTCTTTCTGCCAACTATGTCGCCAAAAAATTAGAGGCTTACTATCCTGTTCTATATAAGGGTAGCAACGGATTGGTGGCACATGAGTGTATTTTAGATTTAAGGCCATTGAAAGATGAAACGGGCATTAGCAATGAAGATGTTGCAAAACGCTTGATGGACTTTGGCTTCCATGCCCCAACCATGAGCTTCCCAGTCCCCGGCACTCTCATGATCGAGCCCACTGAAAGTGAATCTAAATTTGAATTAGATCGATTCATTGAAGCAATGGTAACGATTGCTGAAGAAATTAAAAAAGTCGGCAACGGTTCTTATGATAAAAATGACAACCCACTTAAGAATGCCCCGCATACTGCTGAACTTGTTTTAGCAAATGAGTGGAATCATGCTTACACCCGTGAAGAAGCAGCCTACCCTGTTGCCAGACTTAGAAAAAATAAGTATTGGCCTCCAGTCGGCCGCGCCGATAACGTTTACGGTGATAGAAACTTATTCTGCACATGTGTACCAATTGCAGAATACGCTTAATAAGTTAAGTTATTAAATTTGTACGGGGTCGCGCTCTATATGCCAGCCGACCCCTTTTCTTTTGGTATTTTGCTCTGTGAGCGCCTGTTGAAAAATCTCCAAGGCATGCTGAAGAGATTGTCGATTAACGCACTCCATTAGAATTTGCGCACGCTCCTTGCCCGCAAGACGCACCATTGTTTTAGGCACAACATCACTCAGCATGATATTTTGTGGCCAGGACTCTGATAGCTGCGCCGCGCTCGACGCATCTTTCAACATATCAATCGCAGATACCAATGTTTTATGCTCAGCATGAACTAATGCTTGGTATGAAAATGGGGGTAAGCCCACCATTTTTCTTTCCTCGCAGACTTCGGCTAAAAACCCATTCACATCATCTTGCTGCAAATATTTGTAAGGGGCCGCGCTTGGATACCTTGTTTGAATCACCACCCTAGAAGCGCCTGATTTTTCACTTCGTCCGGCCCTGCCAGTTACCTGCATCAACTGCGCAAATAATCTTTCAGCTGCGCGATAATCTTGTGAAAACAAACTGGCGTCGGCATCAATCACACCCACCAGGGCAACTGACTGGTAATCGTGGCCCTTAGTAACCATCTGGGTACCCACAACGATATCGGCATCTCCGTCATGAATCGCCCCAAACAACTCTTCGGCGCTACCTTTTTTTCGAGTAGTATCGGCATCAATTCTAAGAATTTTTGCCTGGGGAAATTCTTGGCTCAAGAACTCTTCAACTTTTTGCGTTCCTTTGCCAAGAGGAATTAAATCTGTATTTCCACAGCTTGGACAAACCTTTGGTATTGAGCGTATTAGTCCGCAATGATGGCAACACAAACTAGACCTTTGGCCTGCAGGCCGATGAAGAACCATGTGCGCAGAACACTTTAAGCAGTCCGACACCCATGAGCAAGCTTCACAATTAAGAACTGGCGAGTAGCCTCTACGATTAATGTAGATAAGGGTTTGTAAACCCAACTCTAAATTTTTTGCAATTCCGCTTAATAGGTGAGCACTAAAGCCATGCTCGTTCTTATTGCCTGATTGGCGATCAATATTTAAATCAACAATATCAATGATGGGCTTTGTTGCATTTTTCACCGCCCGATTATTTAAGCTTAGCTTCTTATATTTTTTATCCTCTGCATGAAACCAAGTTTCTAGGCTTGGTGTTGCGGAGACAAGCAAAATCGGCACCTCCATTTTTTTTGCGCGCCATACCGCCAAATCTCTGGCTGAGTAACGCACTCCTTCTTGTTGTTTATAAGAAAGATCATGTTCTTCATCAACAACAATAGCTCGCAGATTTGGCATTGATGTCAGCACCGCCATTCTTGTACCAAGAATGATTTTAGCTTCACCGGTATTTGCCTTCATCCAATTATCTGCACGCGTACGATCTGTTAAACCGCTATGCATAACAATTAAAGAGCTCTCTGGAAAAGCTAAGCGCACACTTTCCTCAAGCTGTGGCGTCAAGTTAATTTCGGGGACCATGATTAGTACTTGAGAATTTTCTTCTTCAAGCACTTTCGATAGCCATCGCAAATAGGTTAAAGTTTTACCGCTACCGGTTACGCCTTGTAGCAAATAGGTTTCAAATTTCTTTTCTTGCGAAGCTTTTACAAGTTGTGTAATAGCAATTATTTGTTCGTCGTTTAGCTGAATTGCTTTTTGCTCTGCGCCATTTCGCTGACTCTTTTTTTCAGTGGCCTTTGTTTTTCTTTTGGCTTTACTTAATAGTGGCCACTTTTCTTTCTGCCGCCAATATTTAGGAATAGCAGGAATTAACACTTCACCAATGGATTTTTGGTAATACGCAGATGCAAATTCAGCCATTCCAATCACGTCTTCTGAAATGGGCACGCAAGGTGCGACTTCTGTTACATGTTTTAACTTGTTAATATCAAATTCTGAGCTTTCAATTTCTTTGATAATGACGCCAACCAACTCTTTTCTTCCAAATTCGACAGAAACGACTTGGCCTCGCTGAGGCTCAGATTCTAAATTTGCAGGGTCCCAAATGTAATCAAATAGTTTATTAACTGGGGTATCAATCGCCACCTGAACAATACTTTGTTTTTTGTTTTTTTCAGTAAAGCTCATGTTTTACTTTAAGTCTGTCTCGAAGATTGTTGCTGTTGAATGTTTTTTTATTTGGCTATAGGTGCTGTGGAAAACCTTGTGGATAAGTGCTGAATAATTTGGCTTTCCATTCATTCTTATTAGTATCGAATATTTTTACTGCATTTTTAATATAAATATTATTTTCAATAAAATCAAAGGTTTAATGATTTTAAATGCTATTTTAGCTTGGTCTACTAAGGGTTTGATATTAGATTAATCTTATTCACATAGTCTGTGCATAAGTTACTACTCACATGCTCAAATTTATATATTTCTGAGGCTTGTGGAATGGCTTAATACAGTTTCAACCAAAGCGGTTACGTGGTCTGGATTGGTGAACTGAGAAATGCCATGACCCAAGTTAAACACATGGCCATCTAAAGAATGAAGATCTTTTTCTAGTGAAGGTGCTGCAGCTAATTCATCCAAAATTCTTTTAGCTTCTGTTTCAATTTGTTTTGGGCTAGAGAAAAGGGCCAATGGGTCAAAGTTTCCTTGCAAGGCTAATGGAGTTTGGTTGGCTAGTAAGCGCTTACGTGATTTGGCAACAGAAGCAGTCCAATCTAAACCAATAACATCAGCGCCTGATTCTGCGATGTCCTCTAACCAAATCCCGCCACCCTTAGTAAATAATAAAACCGGTATTTGTTGGCCATCTTTTTGGCGCGGCAATAATTCTATAACCGCTTTCATGCTTGCTAAAGAGGTTTTTTGATACCAACCATCTGGCAACAAACCACCCCATGTATCAAAAATCATTAATGCTTGAGCACCCGCATCCACTTGCGCTTTTAGATACTCTGCTACAGATTGAATGTTGGCATCAAGAACCTTTTTCATTAAATCAGGTCTTTGATACATCATCTCTTTTGTATGTTTAAAGTCTGATGAGCCCGAACCTTCAATCATGTAGCAGGCCAACGTCCATGGGCTTCCAGAGAACCCTATTAGCGGCACTCTCTGCTGACCATTCTGAATAAGGGCTCGTCTAATTTCTGACACTGCATCAAATACATATTTGAGCTGATCTAAATCTGCTGGTCGTAAATTATTGACAGCCTGTTCATCTCGTAAAGGGCGGCTAAATCTTGGGCCTTCACCCGCCTCGAAACTTAAACCCAAACCCATTGCATCAGGAATAGTCAGAATATCTGAAAACAGAATAGCAGCATCCAAAGGATAACGATCCAATGGTTGCAATGTAACTTCTGTTGCTAGCTGAGGATTTTTTGCGAGCGCTAAAAAACTTCCTGCTTTAGCGCGTGTTGCATTGTATTCAGGCAAATATCGACCTGCCTGGCGCATCAACCATATAGGAGTTCTATCGGTTGATTGCTTTAAGCATGCGCGCAGGAATCGATCGTTAATTAAAGCCAATTATCTTTTGTGACGTAACTTAGCAATAGCTGCTAATTGTGCTGCCGCCATTGCAAACTCTGATTGTGCGTGAGCAAAATCAATGTCACTTGTGCGGTTTTGCATTGCCTCTTCAGCTGCTTTTTTCGCTTCTGTAGCTTTAGCTTCGTCAAGGTCATGACCACGAATAGCGGTATCAGCAAGAACTGTTACCTTATTTGGCTGAACCTCAAGGATGCCGCCGGCAACAAAAACAAACTCTTCGTCACCATCAGTTTTTTCAATACGTACTGCGCCTGGGCGAATTCTTGTGATTAGCGGAGTGTGTCCTGGAAGGATACCCAACTCACCACTTTCGCCAGGTAAAGCAATAAACTTTGCTTCACCGGCGAAAATTGACTGCTCAGCGCTCACTACATCAACGTGGATGCTAGACATGTGCGTTCCTTGGTTTACTGCAACTTCTTAGCTTTTTCGATAGCTTCTTCGATGCCGCCAACCATGTAGAAAGCCTGTTCTGGCAAATGGTCAAGCTCACCGTCAACAATCATCTTGAAGCCGCGGATTGTTTCTTTCAATGGAACATATTTACCTGGAGAACCTGTAAATACTTCCGCAACGTGGAATGGTTGTGACAAGAAACGTTGAATCTTACGAGCACGTGCAACAGCTTGCTTGTCTTCTGGTGATAATTCGTCCATACCCAAAATAGCAATAATGTCGCGCAACTCTTTGTAACGTTGCAATGTTGTTTGTACACCGCGAGCAACTGCATAGTGCTCTTCACCAACAACTTGTGGATCCAACTGACGGCTTGTTGAGTCAAGTGGATCAACCGCTGGGTAGATACCTAAAGCAGCAATGTCACGAGACAAAACAACTGTTGAGTCTAAGTGCAAGAATGTTGTAGCAGGTGATGGGTCTGTTAAGTCATCGGCAGGAACATAAACGGCCTGAATAGATGTAATAGAACCAGTCTTAGTTGAAGTAATACGCTCTTGTAAACGGCCCATTTCTTCAGCCAATGTCGGTTGATAACCCACAGCTGATGGCATACGGCCTAACAAAGCAGATACTTCTGTACCAGCCAATGTATAACGATAAATGTTATCAACGAAGAACAAGATGTCACGGCCCTCGTCACGGAAACGCTCAGCCATTGTCAAACCTGTTAAAGCAACGCGTAGACGATTGCCTGGTGGCTCGTTCATCTGACCGAAAACCATCGCAACTTTATCAAGAACATTAGAGTCCTTCATCTCGTGGTAGAAGTCGTTACCTTCACGAGTACGCTCACCAACACCAGCAAACACTGACAAACCTGAGTGTTGCTTAGCGATGTTGTTAATCAACTCCATCATGTTAACTGTCTTGCCAACACCAGCACCACCGAACAAACCAACTTTACCGCCTTTAGCGAACGGGCATACCAAATCAATAACTTTGATGCCTGTTTCTAGCAAGTCAACTGATGGTGATAACTCATCAAACTTAGGTGCAGATTGGTGAATCGCACGACGCTCGTCCGTTCCAATTGGACCAGCTTGGTCAATAGGGCGACCCAACACATCCATAATACGACCCAAAGTCGCTGGACCTACAGGCACAGAAATACCCTTGCCTGTATTAGATACGCTCATGCCACGACGTAAGCCATCGCTTGAACCCATCGCAATGGTACGAACTACGCCGTCACCTAACTGCTGTTGCACTTCAAAGGTTAAACCTTTTTCAGCAAAAGACGCTTCACTGCTCTCTTCCAAGATCAATGCGTCATAAATTTTTGGCATTTTGTCACGTGGGAACTGAATGTCCACCACCGCGCCAATGCACTGAACGATATTACCGTTGCTCATCGTATTTCTCCGATCACTAATTTTTTACAATACATTCGTTATCAAACTGCCGCAGCGCCGCCGACGATCTCGGACAACTCTTTGGTAATGGCTGCTTGACGTGTTTTGTTGTAAACCAACTGCAACTCACCAATTACGTTTTTAGCGTTATCAGATGCGGCTTTCATGGCAACCATACGAGCGGACTGCTCAGATGCCATGTTTTCTGCAACTGCTTGGTAAATCAACGCCTCAACATAACGTTTCAACAATTCATCAACAACTGACTGCGGGTCAGGCTCATACAAATAATCCCAGCCGTACTCGCTAGACTCAGCAGTAGTTTGTTCTAAGCGCTCACCAGATAGAGGCAATAATTTTTCAATGACTGGCTCTTGCTTCATGGTGTTGATGAATTTTGTGTATGCCAAATAAACAGCATCCACCTCACCATTTTCATAAGCATCCAATTGGACCTTAATAGCACCGATCAATTTTTCTAAGTGAGGGGTGTCTCCCATTTGTGTTACGTGAGAAACAATCTTCGCTTTAATTCTGTTTAAGAACTGGAAACCCTTCATGCCAATTGGAGTGCACGACAACTGTACGCCTTTAGAGTCCAACTCTTTCATCGTATTGGTTAAAGCTCTTAAGACGTTGGTATTCATACCACCGCAAAGACCTTTATCTGTCGTCACAACAATCACGCCCACTTGTTTAACTTCACGTTCAATTAAATAAGCAGGGCGGTACTCTGGGTTGGCCTTACCCAAGTTGACGGCAATGTTCCTTACTTTTTCAGTGTAAGGGCGAGCATTGCGCATACGCTCCTGGGCACGCCGCATCTTCGATGCGGCGACCATTTCCATCGCCTTTGTGATCTTGCGCGTATTTTGTACGCTCTTGATCTTTGTCCGTATCTCTTTAGTTCCGGCCATCTCGGCTCTCCTCGCTTCTTATCTTAGAAAGAAGCTGAACGTTTAAAGTCCTCGACTGCAGCACGCAATGCGGCTTCATCTTCCTTCGAGAGATCCTTAGTGTCTTCAATACGGCCAACTAAATCAGCAAACTTGCTCTTAAGGTGGTCATGCAAACCTTTTTCAAATGCTAAAACATGCTTAACATCCAAGTCGTCCAAGAAGCCGTTGTTAGCAGCGTACAAACTTGCAGCCAATTGCCAAACTTGCTGTGGCATATATTGAGCTTGCTTTAATAACTCTGTAACACGACGACCACGCTCAAGTTGCTTACGAGTTGCTTCATCCAAGTCAGAAGCAAACTGAGCAAACGCTGCCAATTCGCGATACTGCGCTAAGTCTGTACGAATACCGCCTGATAACTTCTTGATAACCTTAGTCTGAGCAGCACCGCCCACACGTGAAACAGAAATACCAGCATTAATCGCAGGACGAACGCCAGCATTAAACAGGTCTGTTTCCAAGAAGATCTGGCCGTCAGTAATAGAAATAACGTTTGTTGGAACGAAAGCAGAAACGTCACCAGCTTGAGTTTCAATAATTGGCAATGAAGTTAATGAACCAGTTTTACCTTTTACAGCACCATTGGTGAACTTCTCAACATAAACTTCGTTAACGCGAGCAGCACGCTCTAATAAACGTGAGTGCAAATAGAATACGTCGCCAGGATAAGCTTCACGGCCTGGTGGACGGCGTAACAATAATGAAACTTGACGATAAGCAACAGCCTGCTTTGTTAAGTCATCATAAACAATCAATGCATCTTCACCGCGATCACGGAAGTACTCGCCCATTGTGCAACCAGCATACGCTGACAAGTATTGCATCGCTGCAGACTCAGAAGCTGAAGCTGCAACAATTACTGTGTATTCCATTGCGCCGTGCTCTTCGAGTTTACGCAATACGTTTGCAATCGTTGAAGCTTTTTGACCAATCGCTACGTATACGCAACGAATGCCTTTACCCTTTTGGTTAATGATCGCATCAACCGCAACAGCCGTTTTACCAGTTTGGCGGTCGCCAATGATCAACTCTCGCTGACCTCGGCCAATAGGCACCATCGCATCAATTGACTTCAATCCTGTTTGAAGAGGCTGACTAACTGATTGACGATCAATAACGCCTGGAGCAACTTTTTCAATAAAGTCTGTCATCTTTGCATTGATTGGACCTTTGCCATCGATAGGCTGACCCAAAGCATTAACAACACGACCTAACAATTCTGGACCCACTGGAACTTCTAGAATGCGGCCAGTACATTTAACAGCGTCGCCTTCACTGATGTGCTCGTATTCACCCAAAATAACAGCACCAACAGAATCACGCTCTAAGTTAAGCGCAAGACCTAATGTGTTGTTTGGGAACTCAAGCATTTCACCTTGCATCACGCCTGAAAGGCCGTGAACGCGGCAAATACCGTCTGTTACGGAAATAACTGTGCCTTGATTGCGGACTTCGGCGCCAACGCCTACACCACTAATTCGGCTCTTGATCAGTTCACTGATCTCTGATGGATTGAGTTGCATTTGCTTACTCCTGGGATCTTATTCGGTTATGCGCTAAGGGCGGCTTGCATCGAAACTAAGCGGGCTTTAACTGAGGTATCTAACACCTCATCGCCAACCTGTACGCACACACCGCCAATCAATTCTGGGTCTACATTTACTGTAGGACGTAGCTCTCTTCCGCCAAAGCGCTTCTTCAATGTTGATAACAAGCTATTTAATTCATCACCTTGCGGTGGGAATGCGCTTGTAATCACAACTTCAGCCGCACCTTCTTGAGCATTTTTTAAAGCTGTAAATTGAGCAGAAATTTCTGGTAATGCCAGTAGACGATGATTTTGAGTTAAAACTTCTACAAAACTTTTAACAACGTCCGATGGCTTTGTCTTCATGCCACTCAATAAAATTTGTAGCAAATCTGCGGCAGCTAATTTTGGATTGTTAGCTACTGCCAGTAAATCTGGGTTGCTAGCAACTTGAGCTAGCTCTTCTAATTGCTCCGCCCAAGCAGACAAGTCTGCAGGCTTCGCGCTTCTAAAAAGAGCTTCAGCATATGGGCGGGCAATAGTAGCTAAATCTGCCATATTAAAGCTCTGCCTTTAGCTGATCTAATAAACCAGCATGTACTTTAGCGTCAACTTCACGACGTAAAATTTGCTCGGCGCCTTTAACTGCTAAAGCAGCTACTTCAGTACGCAATGCATCTCTTGCGCGTGATACTTGTTGTTCAGCTTCAGCTTTAGCTTGGGCAATAATGCGTGCAGCTTCAGCTTGAGCATTCGCTTTAATTTCTTCTGCTGATAATTGAGCACGCTTTTCAGCATCAGCAATACGCTGAGTGCCTTCATTGCGAGCTTCTGACAATGCTTGTTCAGCTCGTTTTTTTGCAGACTCAAGATCAGCTTTACCGCGTTCTGCGGCAGCTAAACCATCAGCCACTTTTGTGGCGCGCTCGTCTAGGGCCTTTACTAATGGTGGCCAAACAAATTTGGCAACTACCCACCACAAAATAAAGAAGACGACCATCTGCGCGAATAGTGTCGCGTTTAGGTTCACGGTTTGTTCCTTTCGGTCACGATGACAAATACCCACGGGCGCTCAAATTGCGCCCGTCAATAACTACTATTACTTGATTTGGGCAAGTAATGGGTTTGCGAAAGCAAATAACATCGCAACACCAACACCAATCAAGAAAGCAGCGTCGATCAAACCTGCCAACAAGAACATCTTAGTTTGTAGTGGCTCCATCAATTCTGGTTGACGTGCACATGCTTCGATGTACTTACCACCCATCAATGCGATACCTAAACAGGCACCGATAGCACCTAAACCAATAATGATGCCGATACCGATTGCTGTCAGACCTTGAACTTGTGCGATTAATGCTTGCATGTTGACTCCTAAAGAAAAAATAGTTAGTTAAAAAATTAGTGATGACTATGAGCTTGACCAATATAGACCAAAGTCAACATCATAAAGATGAAGGCTTGTAACAAAATCACCAAGATGTGAAAAATCGCCCAGGCTGAGCCGGCAATAACATGCCCGACAAAACCTAAGACAGATAAGTCGACACCAAAATGCCAGATGCCGCCTAACAGAGCGATTAGCAAAAATACTAATTCGCCTGCATACATGTTGCCAAATAATCGCATACCCAAAGATACGGCTTTAGCAATGAATTCAATAATATTTAACACGAGGTTAAATGGGGCCAAGTACCACTTAGCGCCAAATGGTGCAGATATAAGCTCGTGAATAAAACCACCCACACCCTTAGCTTTAAAGCTATAAAAAATCATTAGTACCAACACTGACATGGACAAGCCCAATGTGCCATTTAAGTCTGTTGTTGGAACCACTTTGTGGTGCGGCACATGCGCGCCAAAATTTGTTAACAAACCATTAATCCCATGAACCCAATCTACAGGTACTAGGTCTAATGTGTTTAACAAGATAATCCAGCAGAAAACAAACAATGCTAGTGGGGCGATATAAGAACGATCGCCGTGAACAATACTTTTTGACTGGTTTTCAGCCATTTCAACAAGAATTTCAACTAATGCTTGAAATCTACCTGGAACGCCAGACGTTGCGCGACGCGCTGCAACAAACAAGAAAGCAACAACAACCAAACCCATCAACAAAGACCAGAATACTGTATCCAAGTTAACAATAGAGAAATCAACAATAGCCTCTTGTTTTGCATGCAAAGTGTTTAAGTTTTGCAAATGCTCAGCAATGTATTCAGTTGGCGTTAAAGCCTTTTGCGCTACTTCTGTTGACATCGTTACTTCCCTCTATCCTTTTAAGCTGCTGTTTACTTTATCAACCACGCCAACCAATAACACTTGAGCGCAAGAACATAAGTTAACAACAGCGGTAACCAATCCAAATCCGGATAAAACACAATCACCAAAACGAACATCGCAATTGTTGCGATGATCTTTAATAACTCGCCAGTCACTAAAGCAAATACCGTAGAACCAATTGCATTTGCACGACTGCCTAACACCTTTGCTCTGGTAGCAAACAACACTGCGGGCACCAAAGCTGCCAAACCACCAAGTACGGCAGATATGGCGGAAGAGTCTAGGGCAAACGGCTTACCCCTTGCTGACCAAGCCAACCCTGAAATCAACGTGACCAACCCTTGAAGAATCAATAGCCGCCTAACAGTGACCCGACTTGGCTTAAGTGCAGATGCCCCTAAGATTGCCTCTAACTCTGATTTAGTTAATGGTTTTTTGTACTCTTCCGAGCCATCTAACTCATTGTCCCAATTGGAGTTTTTCACTACAGCGGCCGGCCCTACATCACCAGCACCAAAGCCCCGAGATTTTACAGAATCCTTGGGTGTTGGGTCAATGTAATTCATGAATTTTGGTCTTAATCTATAGCCAAACGCTTAAATAAGGCGTCCAACTCATCA
Organism: Pseudomonadota bacterium; assembly: GCA_039804685.1. Taxonomy (GTDB): domain Bacteria; phylum Pseudomonadota; class Gammaproteobacteria; order Burkholderiales; family Burkholderiaceae; genus Polynucleobacter. The sequence continues at coordinate 22,944 of JBDLVQ010000008.1, forward strand.
AATTGACTAAACATAATTTTTATTTCACCGCCTTGACGCTTTTGCTTAATTTCAACATTTAAGTTGAACTCATCTGAAAGACGCTCTTGAATTCTTTTTAAATCAGGGTCTGCTTTAGCCGGCACAGATGGCTTCCCTGATGGTTTTTTATTCAAAACCAGCTTGGTCGCCATTTTTTCAGCCTCACGAACAGATAGTCTTTGAATGGCTATTTTTTGAGCCAAACTTACCTGTAACGCGCTATCCAATGGAAGAAGGGCGCGTGCGTGCCCCATGTCTATTTCACCTTTGATAAGCATGGCTTGCACTGGTTTTGCCAGCTGAATAAGGCGCAATAAGTTACTTACTGCACTACGTGACTTGCCAACAGCTTGTGCTGCTTTGTCATGCGTATAACCAAACTCTTCAATCAATCTAGCCAAACCATTAGCTTCCTCAAGAGCATTGAGGTCCTCTCGCTGCATGTTTTCGATCAAAGCCATTGCCGCAGTGGCTTGGTCATCGGCTTGCTTAACAAGAACTGGCACCTCTGCAAGGCCGGCAATCGTCGCAGCACGATATCGACGTTCTCCAGCAATGATTTCATACTTGCCGCCAGCGACGGGCCTCACCAACAAGGGCTGCATGATGCCTTGCTCTTTAATACTTTGCGCCAATTCTTGAAGAGCTGTATCGACCATGTTTTTTCTGGGCTGATACTTGCCAGCCTGAAGTTGATTGAGCTTTAGGCTGGTTACCCCTTGAGTGGCTGCTGGACCAGAATCCTTCGCACCCAACAACGCCTCTAAACCACGACCCAACCCTTTTTTCTTTATTGCAGTCATCTTCTTGTCCATTACATTGTTTTAATGCGCTCAATCATTTCAGCGCCAAATTGCATATACGCTTGCGCGCCTCTTGAGCTTTTATCAAAAGTAACGCCCGGCATGCCGTAAGATGGAGCCTCGGCTAAGCGCACATTTCTTGGGATAATTGTTGAGAAAACCTTGTCCCCAAAATGCGACATCAATTGCTCTGAAACCTGTTGCTGCAAGGTTGTTCTTGGGTCAAACATGACCCTTAGTAAACCAATGATAGTGAGCTCTGGATTCAAGTTGGCATGAACTTGTTTGATCGTGTTCACTAGGTCAGATAGGCCCTCTAGAGCAAAATACTCGCACTGCATAGGCACAATCACACCGTTTGCAGCGCAAAGGCCATTTAGCGTCAAAAGTGATAGGGCAGGAGGGCAGTCAATTAGAACAAAGTCATACTCTGTAAGCACTGGCTCTAAGGCGTTTTTAAGGCGCTCTTCACGACGATCAATTTCAACTAACTCCACCTCTGCGCCCGCCAATTCACGGTTGGCGGGGAGAACGTCATACCCGCCTGTTTCTGACTTGACCCTCACCGAACTAATATCTGCCAGGCCAATTAGAACGTGATAAACCGTTTGATTAAGCTCCATCTTATCAATGCCAGAACCCATGCTCGCATTACCTTGAGGATCTAAATCAATCACCAATACTCGCTGCTTCTGGGCAGCTAAACTTGCTGCCAAGTTAACAGTGGTTGTGGTTTTACCAACCCCACCCTTTTGGTTTGCTACACAAAAAATTTTTGCCATGAAAATCTTTATTAAATGAATGGGTTAAGACTGTAATTCTCTCACGGGCGCCAACTCGAACAGCCGTCTTTCTGCATTGAGTCCTGGCACAGCCAATTGATAATTATTTGTAATGCCCCAATTGATTGGTATTGTTTTTAAATCTTCTTCCAATAATTTGGCCTTCATTGCCCAAAGTACCCCTCCATCCTTCAGCATGGGTTGAGATAACTCAACAAACTTTCCAAAATCAGAAAAAGCCCTTGAAATACAAGCACTTATAGTTTTTTCTAGTTTTGGGGAGCTGTTTTCAATTCTTGCCGCATGAACCTGAATATTGAGTAGATTAAATTTAGCCGCAATATGCTGAAGGAAAACAGTCTTCTTTTGAACCGCTTCCATTAAATGAATCTGCCAAGTGGGTCTACAAATAGCCAGCGGAATACCGGGCAATCCACCCCCAGTTCCTAGGTCTGCCAAACTAAATACACCTGAAGCCTCCGGTAAAGCAGCAACATAACGATCCAAAAAAGGCAAAACAGCCAAGGAATCTAATAAATGCAAGACTACTGACTCTTTCAAATCATGGATAGCAGAAAGATTATGGGTCCGGTTCCAGCGCTGAAACTCTATTATGTAATCTAACAAAAGCTCAATTTGAGTAGTTGAAATATCTACCTGAAGCTCCTGAATCCCTTGATTAAGCTGAGCCAAAAGCTCTTGTGAAGAAGAGTCTTGTGACATTAATTAGCTACGGGGCGTCTGCCCAAGCCCTTCTTCAAATGAATCAATAAAATAGAGATAGTTGCAGGAGTCACTCCTGCAACACGAGAAGCCTGACCTAGGGTGGAGGGCTTATGTAAATTAAGCTTTTGTTGGGCTTCAGTAGATAAGCCATGAACATTTGAATAATCAATATCTGCAGGCAAGGCCATTTCCTCATGGTAAGAATGCCTTGCAATTTCAACAGCTTGGCGATCAATATAACCTTGATATTTGATACCAATTTCCACCTGCTCCGCGATCTGATCACTTAAAACAACATCATCAGCCAAAACTCCTGGCCCCCAACGGCCATCGAATGATGTGGTTAGTTTGTCATAAGTTATGCCTGGCCGACGAAGCAAATCAGCCAAGTTATATTCATGTGTAATAACTTGGCCAAGCAATTCATCTGACTCTAAGGCAGTCAAAATCTTTGGGCTGACCCACGTGGATCTTAGGCGCTCTGTTTCACGTGAAACAGCTTCTTGTTTTTTACAGAAAAACTCCCAGCGGCGATCATCGACCAAGCCCAAACGACGTCCAATTTCAGTTAAACGATCATCTGCATTATCTTCCCTAAGGCTTAGACGGTATTCAGCACGGCTTGTAAACATACGATAGGGCTCTAAAACACCCTTCGTGGTCAGATCATCAACTAAAACGCCCAGGTAGGCCTGGTCACGCTTGGGATACCAAGCCTCCTTGCCCTGAGCGCTTAAAGCTGCGTTTGCCCCAGCCAAAAGACCCTGAGCTGCCGCCTCTTCATACCCAGTAGTACCATTAATTTGCCCAGCAAAGAACAGGCCCTTAATACCTTTTGTTTCAAGGCTTGGGTAGAGCCCCCTAGGGTCAAAGTAATCATATTCAATGGCGTAGCCCGGGCGAACAATCATTGCTTGCTCTAATCCCCGAATACTTCTAACCAAGCTCCACTGAATATCAAAAGGCAGGCTGGTTGATATGCCATTTGGATAAAACTCATTTGTTGTGAGCCCTTCAGGCTCTAAAAATATCTGGTGACTCTCTTTTGAGGCAAATCTGTGAATCTTATCCTCAATAGAAGGGCAATACCGGGGGCCAACGCCCTCAATAACGCCCGTATACATCGGTGACCGATCTAAACCACTTCGAATAATGTCATGTGTTTGATTATTCGTGTGGGTGATCCAGCAGGGCAACTGCTTTGGATGAAACTCGGGTCGCCCCAAATATGAAAAGACAGGTAGCGGATCTAAGTCGCCTGGCTGTTCCTGCATAACTGAAAAATTAATGGTTCGACCATCAATTCTTGGGGGAGTTCCGGTTTTTAGCCTTCCCTGAGGCAACTGCAATTCTTTTAACCTAGTAGAAAGCCTAATAGCGGCAGGATCACCAGCGCGACCCCCTGAGTGATTATCCAAACCAATGTGAATCTTTCCATCTAAGAAGGTTCCTGCTGTTAAAACAACCTTAGATGCAAAAAAGCGGAGGCCCAATTGTGTTGTGGCACCACAAACCTCATCACCCTTAACAATTAAATCATCAACAGCCGCCTGGAAGATTGTCAGATTCTCTTGGTTTTCAAGCTTGCTACGCATAGCAGTCTTATATAGGGCTCGATCAGCCTGGGCACGAGTAGCTCGAACTGCCGGCCCCTTGCTTGAGTTAAGAATTCTGAATTGAATTCCGGCTGCATCAGTAACCTCAGCCATAGCGCCGCCCAAAGCATCAAGCTCTTTAACTAAATGCCCCTTTCCAATACCGCCAATAGAAGGGTTGCAACTCATTGCGCCAAGGGTTTCGATGCTATGCGTTAAAAGAAGCGTGCAGCAGCCCATGCGCGCAGAAGCCAGCGCAGCCTCCGCGCCAGCATGTCCGCCACCAATAACCATCACGTCAAATTTAACTGAAAAATCCATAGAAAATCACCAAGCTAGGGGAGGGGATGATATCACCCCCTGGAAAACGGCTCAATCACTAATTCAGATGTTTGGTTTCACGTGAAACCAAACTGTAGCTAAAGCGCCCTATAGAGCGGATAAAAATATTGATAGGCGTCTAGGCTAGTCTTAATAATTAAGGCGCCAACCACGCCAATGAAAATCTTTCGAACAAAACCATTTCCATATCGAAGCGCATACCCGGACCCCACGATGCTGCCGAAGATATTCAAAAACATCATTGCAAAACCCAACAACCAATCCACATGGCCAAAGGATGCAAAAAGAATAATCGCTGCTAGGTTCGTGGTGGCATTAACTAATTTAGTGGCAGCCGAGGCATGCAAAAAGTCAAAACCAAAAAGGCGAACAAAGCCTATCAACAAAAAACTGCCCGTTCCCGGCCCAAAAAATCCATCGTAAAAACCAATGCCGCCACCCATTAAAAGCGCTCGGCCAATGTTCTTATTACTTGAGCTTGGCGGCATATGAGCGGAGCCAAGCGTCGGCTGCAAAACCGTATAGATCAATAAAGTGAAAAGAATAAGCGGCAAGAGTGCGCGAAACACATCCAAAGAAACACTGCGGACTGCTGCGGCACCAGCAAAGGAACCAAGGAACGCCGCCAATATCGCTGGAATTATTATAAAATAAGGTAACTTAACCGATTTTAAGTACCTTTTAGCGGCAATTAATGTGCCCCCAATGGATGCTAGCTTGTTAGTCCCCAGCAGGGTCGCTGGGCTGGTGTTTGGATAAAGGGCGAAAAGGGAGGGGACTTGAATAAGCCCGCCACCACCAGCAACAGCATCAACAAACCCTGCACCTGCTGCAGCAATTAAAAGCAACCAAGTTGACCAATGGAGAAAATCTGCTTCTATCAAAATGCTTTTTGGAGTAACAAGCGCGCTATTTTTTCTGCGATCATCATTGTCGGTGCGGCTGTATTACCAGATGTAATGGTCGGCATAACACTGGCATCAACCACCCTTAAGCCCTCAACCCCAATCACCTTTAACTCTGAATCGACAACAGCCGTTGGGTCATCCTCTTTACCCATCTTACAAGTACCCACCGGATGGAAAATCGTTGTCCCAATATCGGCGACCTGTTTTAAAAGCTCATCGGCCGCAACAAACTGTTTGCCAGGTTTAAATTCTTCAGCTTGAGCCCCTACAAACGCGGGTTGGTTAAGAATTTTTCTCGTTAAAGCAACGGACTCAAGCGCTATCTGGCGATCTAGCTCAGTAGACAAATAATTAGGGTTGATAATTGGCTGAGCATCAAGATCACTAGAAGAAATATGAACGGACCCTCGGGAGCTTGGTTGCAAATTACAAATACTGGCAGTGAAAGCATTGAACTTGTGTAACGGCTCACCAAATTTATCTAACGACAAAGGCTGAACATGATATTGAACGTTAGGTCGATTTTGCGAATCCGAAGAACATGCAAATGCTCCTAGCTGCGATGGGGCCATTGACATAGGCCCCTTGCGAGTGAAAATAAATTGCAATGCAATTGCTAACTTACCCCACCAATGAGCAGCTAAAGTATTTAAGGTTCTAAAACCCTTCACCTTATAAACCATTCTGATTTGTAAATGGTCCTGTAAATTTTCTCCAACGCCTGGGAGATGTTTAACAGTTGAAATTCCTAAGCCCGCTAACAACTCGCCATTACCAATCCCTGAGCGTTCTAAGATTTGAACGCTGCCGATAGCGCCAGCAGAGAGTAAAACCTCTTTTATGATCGACGCTCTGTGAGTTTTACCGCCCCCATGAAAATGAATGCCAGTGCATTTCAAACCATCAAAGGTCAGCTTTTCAATGGTGGCGCCAGTAATGAGCGTTAGGTTTTCTCTTCGTGCCGCAGGTTTAATAAAAGCTCTGGCAGCGTTCAAACGCCAACCATTTCTCTGGGTTACATCAAAGTATGAAACGCCAAAATTATTGCCGCGATTAAAGTCACCTGTGTTCGGAATACCTGCTTCATTGGCGGCCATTTTAAATGTGTCTAAAATTCTCCAACTAGTGCGCTGCTTGTCGACGCGCCACTCGCCACCAACCCCATGAAACTCATTGGGCCCCCCATAGTAGTCTTCAATACTCTTAAAGTGGGGGAGTAATGCATCCCAGCGCCAAGACTGGTCGCCGGTTGCGCTGGCCCAATTATCGTAATCCTGAGATTGCCCACGCATGTAAATCATCCCGTTGATAGAGGATGAACCGCCTAAAATTTTGCCGCGTGGATAAAACAAACTTCTGCCATTTAACGCCGCCTGTGGGGTTGTTTTGAACATCCAATCTGTTTTGGGATTATTAATGCAGTACAAATATCCAACGGGGACATGAACCCAAACATAGTCGTCCTTTGCACCAGCATCAATTAATAAAACTCTAATTTTTGGATTTTGCGTTAAGCGATTAGCCAGAACACATCCCGCACTACCAGCCCCAACGATGATGTACTCATACTCACCATGATCAACCAAATTACTAGCGTCTGTCATTTTCATTCCTATGTGATAGGTAACTATTCCAGGCTAACCGTTCTTTTTCGTTTAAGCCCTCAATGGGAAGTCTCTGGGACGACTGAATAATCATTAAGGCGTATGGCTTAGCCAATATTGAAGCCTCGCGGCAGAGCTCCAAGGATTCGCCGGCTGAGGGTGATCTATCGCGCCAAAAATTAATGGCAGCTTCAAGTTCTTGGATTGAGATAAACAGCATTTAACTAAATCAGCACGCTAGCATAGTGCCGCGACACTTTTTACTACCGCATCGACACTCATAATCCTTTTTGATCTTTTTAGTAATTTTGCCTTCTATGTGAAGTCCATAGTCATAAAAAAGCTCTTCTCCTGCCTTAATATTCTTTTTGGCGTATAGGAAAACTTTCGTTGTTTTTCCAGCATCTTCTTCAAGTGACTTGCAGTTTGGTTTGCAAGAGTGGTTGATCCACATGGCTTCATTACCCCCATACTTTGCATCAAGGGCACTACCATCTTCCAATCCAAAATAAAACGTATGGTTCGGTTGGGTTGGGTCATGAGGGTGACGATCAACAGCAACTGCCCAGCTAATATGCTCTCCGGTATATTCAATTATTTGCTTACCCTTAGGAATATCCTTTAGAGCAAAGACACCCTTGCCATGAATAGTTGAATTTTTAACCTGGATTAACTGACTTATTTTCTTTTTTTTAGGCATCAATATTTCTAGCGATTAAGGCGTTGGTCTCAATAAATGCTCGACGAGGCTCAACCTCATCACCCATTAAAGTTGTAAACACTTGGTCTGCCGCAATAGCGTCATCAATTTGAACTCTTAACAATGTTCTTGTGTTGGTGTCCATCGTTGTTTCCCAAAGTTGCTCTGGGTTCATCTCGCCAAGACCTTTATAGCGTTGACGACTAACGCCGCGCTCTGCTTCTGCTAACAACCACTCCATCGCCTCTCTGAAATCTTTAACATTGGCTTCCTTAACATTCTTGTCAGGATCTCCACGCTTAACAGTGGCCCCGGAACCTAAAACATTAGTGAGTGCCGCCGAAGCCTTTTCTAAAGTTTCATAATCAGCACCATGCACAAAATCAGAGTCAATGATTGATAACTTTGTATTGCCGTGAACTTGACGAGAAATCAGCAAGCGGAAACGCTCTGTACGCTCATCCTTTTGAACAATGATTTGTGGCTTAACTATTTTGTCTGTTTGTTTGGCAAAATATTCGCTTAATTCAGTTGCTGATTGGCTTGCGCGATCTTCAGTATCTAAGTTCAAACGAACACCGTTCGCGATTGCACGCAAAGAACCCTCATCCATACTTCTTGAAAGGCGATCCACAATACTTTGAAGGGTCTGATAGTCCGAAGATAGGCTAGTTAAGCGCTCGTTATCAATTAACTTGCCATCAGCTAACACAATTGTTGCATTCTCTAATGCAAGGTTAAGAAGATATGCATTAAGGGCAACATCATCTTTTATATATTGTTCGTTCTTACCCTGCTTAACCTTATATAAAGGTGGTTGGGCAATATAAATATGACCGCGCTCAACCAACTCCGGCATTTGACGATAGAAGAATGTTAGCAACAAGGTTCTGATGTGGCTTCCGTCAACGTCCGCGTCAGTCATGATGATGATGCGGTGATAGCGTAACTTATCTGCGTTGTACTCTTCTTTGCCAATCCCGGTGCCCAAGGCTGTAATTAAAGTAACAACCTCTTGACTGCTTAACATCTTGTCAAAGCGTGCTTTTTCTACGTTAAGAATTTTTCCTTTAAGTGGCAAAATCGCCTGGAATTTTCTGTCTCGACCTTGCTTGGCTGAGCCACCCGCTGAGTCGCCCTCGACGATAAACAATTCAGAGTTCGCCGGGTCCTTTTCTTGGCAGTCTGCCAACTTACCAGGTAAACCCAATCCATCTAAAAGACCTTTACGGCGAGTCATGTCTCTGGCTTTTCTCGCGGCCTCACGCGCACGAGCTGCCTCAATGATCTTCGCACAAATAATCTTTGCGTCTTGAGGGTTTTCTTGAAGATAGTCAGTTAACAATGAGCTAACAATTTCTTCAACCGGTCCGCGCACTTCGCTAGACACTAGCTTATCTTTTGTTTGGCTTGAAAACTTCGGCTCAGGAACCTTAACCGAAAGAACACAAGTTAAGCCCTCGCGCATATCGTCGCCAGTTATTTCAACCTTTGCTTTTTTAGCTAACTCTTCTTCATCAATATATTTATTGATGACGCGAGTCATGGCTGCGCGTAAACCAGTTAAATGAGTGCCGCCATCTCTTTGTGGAATGTTATTTGTGAAACAAAGAACCTGTTCATTAAATCCATCATTCCACTGCATTGCAACTTCTGCAGTAATTGTTCCGCCTAAATCTGATGGGCGCTCACCTTCGGCATAGAAAATATTTGGGTGCAATACAGTTTTGCTCTTGTTGATGTACTCAACAAAGCCTTTAACCCCGCCCGAAAATGCAAAGTTTTCTTCTTTACCTGATCGTTGATCAATCAGGCGAATATGAACACCGTTATTTAAGAAAGAAAGTTCTCTGATACGCTTTGAAAGAATTTCATAGTGATATTCAACATTTCCGAAAATCTCTACATCTGCTAAAAAGTGAACTTCTGTTCCACGTTTATCTGTGTCACCAATCATTTTGATTGGTGAAGTCATGTTGCCAGCTTCTTCTAAAAGTTCGCGATTTTGAACAACTCCACGCGCAAACTCCATAAAATGTACTTTACCATCGCGTTTAATCGTTAAACGTAACCATTTTGATAAAGCATTGACGCAACTTACACCCACACCATGTAAACCGCCAGAAACTTTATAACTGTTTTGGTCAAATTTACCGCCAGCATGAAGCTCAGTCATCACAATTTCAGCGGCACTTCGTTTTGGGTCGTGTTTATCGTCGTATTTAATTCCTGTTGGAACACCGCGTCCGTTATCGATAATAGAAATTGAATTGTCCGTATGGATTGTGACTGTTATCTCAGAACAGTGTCCCGCTAAGGCTTCATCAATTGAATTATCTAAAACTTCAAAAACCAAATGATGTAAGCCGGTTCCATCGGATGTATCGCCGATGTACATGCCCGGTCTTTTACGAACAGCTTCAAGACCCTCTAGGATCTGAATCGATGATGCACCGTATTGTTGTTCTTGTGGATTTGCTTCAACAGTCATTGATATTCTTTTCTTATAAAACTATTAAATGCGCATTGGCATTACTACGTACTTGAAACCTTCTTGCTCTGGTAATGTGATAACAGCACTGCTGTTAGAGTCACCCAAACTAATTTGGATTGATTCGTTTTTCAGGTTTGCTAACACATCTAATAAATATGAAACGTTAAAACCGATATCAATCTTGTCACCAGCGTATTGTGTTTCAATATCTTCTTGAGCTTCTTCTTGTTCTGCATTTGTCGATTGAATTGTTAAACAATTCTCAGAAAGAACACAACGTACACCTTTAAATTTATCAGTCGTCAAAATGGCTGCTCTTTGCAATGAAGATTGCAAAGCTTCACGACTAACAACTAAAGTGTTGTTTTGACCTTTTGGAATAACTCTTTGAAAATCTGGGAACTTACCTTCAACTAGTTTAGAAAGTAATTCAACGTTTCCAAAATTGAACTTAACTTGATTGTTTGCTAATGAAACAATTACTGGTTCGTCCGAATCCTCTAACAAATGTTGTAGTTCAAGTATTGTTTTTCTTGGAATGATGACTTCTTGTTTCTGCCCATTTCCAGTTGGTGATTTATCTAAATCGACATGACTATAAGCAAGACGGTGACCATCAGTTGCTACAGCCATAATTCTTTGGTTTTCTAAAACAAACAACATACCGTTTAAGTAATAACGAATATCTTGTTGTGCCATAGCAAAATGAACTTGACTGATCAATTGCTTTAGTGATTTTTGGGACATCTCCCAACTTGCAGAAACATCAGTTGATTCTGACATGATTGGAAATTCATTTGCAGCCAAGGTTTGTAAAGTAAAACGACTTTTTCCGCTTTGAACAACCATCTTGCTATCTTTAAGAGAGAGGTTCAGTGGACCTTCTGGTAGAGCGCGAAGAATATCCACAAGCTTTCGTGCACCAACGGTTGTACTAACGTTATCAGCGCCAACACCAAAGTCAGCATGCGTTGTAATTTGAATTTCAATATCAGTTGAAATTAAAGAAACAGTGTTGCCATTTTTCTTAAACAATAAGTTGGCCAAAATTGGAAGTGTGTGACGACGTTCAACAATACCGCTAACTAATTGAAGTGGCTTTAATAGTTTGTCTCTTGATGTGCTAACCAGATCCATGGCTCTTATTCCTGTATTTGTTTATATATATATATTTATAGTAGTAGTTAATAAAGCAGCTAAATTCTGTGGATAACTAAAAAAACATTTATTAATCATCATTTTACATTCATTAAAACCTTGTGGATATCTTTTGGATAGCCTATGGATAAAGTTTAATAACTTTTATGCTTTTCAAGATATTGATACATTGTCCACAATCTATCAACACACTATTCAAGTACTTATTCCCAGGGTTATACATAAGATATCAACAACCTTTTCAACAAGCTGAACTTAGTTTTTAAGAGACTGTTCAAGCACGTGAAGTTCGTGATTTAACTGGCTATCCCTTGATCTTTCTTCAGTAATTTTTCGTACAGCATGCAAAACGGTTGTGTGATCCCTACCCCCAAAAAGCTCACCTATTTCAGGTAGACTTTTTTGGGTTAATTCTTTAGCAATATACATTGCTATTTGTCTCGGCCTAGCAATATTAGCAGGTCGTTTTTTGGAGTACATATCTGCTACTTTTATGTTGTAAAAGTCAGCAACCGTCTTCTGAATATTTTCAACAGAGATTTGTCTATTTTGAACAGACAAAAGATCTTTTAAGGCCTCTCTCGCAACATCTATGGTGATTTCTTTGCCATGGAAACGAACGTATGCAAGGATCTTTCTTAGTGCACCTTCTAGTTCACGCACGTTAGATCTTAAGTGTTTAGCAACAAAAAAAGCGACATCTTCTGTTAGCGGCAAGCCTTCAGATAAAGCCTTCTTCATTAAGATGGCCACGCGCATTTCTAGCTCAGGCGGCTCAATAGCAACGGTCAACCCAGAGTCAAAACGTGAAATTAAGCGGTCATCAATGCCAGAAATTTCTTTTGGATATGTGTCGCTAGTCATAATGACTTGTGACTTATTGGCGGTGAGCGCCTCAAAGGCATAGAAAAACTCTTCTTGCGACCTTGGTTTTCCAGCAAAAAATTGAATATCGTCAATTAATAGCAAGTCTAGTGAGTGGTAGTACTGCTTAAACTTATCAAAGGACTTTTGTTGATAGGCCTTGACCACGTCAGATACATATTGTTCTGCATGGATGTAACGAATTTTTGCTTTTGGCTTCTCTTGAAGTAAGTGGTTACCAATCGCATGAATAAGGTGTGTTTTACCCAACCCAACTCCGCCATATAAATACATGGGGTTATAAGATGAGCCTGGATTGTTAGCCACTTGAATCGCAGCCGCGCGAGCTAATTGATTTGCTTTTCCCGTTACAAAGCTGTCAAACGTTAAGCTAGGGTTGAGTCTAGAGCGACCATCAATGCCAATGCTGGGAACTTCGGCAGTTTCATCGGTTGAGTCATTTGAGGACAAATTCGTGTTTTTTTCTAAGCCTTCAACTAAAAACTCAGTTTGCTTATCTTCGGTATTGAGAAGCTTTATTTTCGGATCTAAAACCCACTCGACGGTAACTGGGCGACCAAAATAACTTTGCGATAATTCAATAAACCTTTGATTAAATTGGTTTTTTGCCCAGTCCAGCTTAAATCGATTGGGGGCCGCCAATGATAGAGTGTTGTCTGTATCATTGAAGCTAAGAGCAAATAAAGGCTTGATCCAGGTCTTAAATTGTTGCGGAGAAAGCTCCTTAGAGAAGGAACCTGTTACAAACTCCCAAAATGCCTCAAGGTTGTTATTTGTCGTTAAAACGGAATTTATCAAAGTATTCATATTCACAAATCGATTGTAGTTCCTCTTAAAAGTTATCCACAAAGGATAAGTCGGTGGATAAGCTGTGGACAACTTGTTGATAAGTGAGAAAATTTATAAAAAACAACAAGATAGTGTTGTGAATAAAAATATATTTTGTAAATATCTATTGACGACTATTATTAAAAAAGAGAGAATCTAAGGCTAGCTAGGAAATAATTATGAAACGTACATATCAACCGTCAGTAACCCGTCGTAAACGTACCCATGGTTTTCGTGTTCGCATGAAAACGAAAGGTGGTCGCCATGTATTGAATGCGCGCCGTGCCAAAGGACGTAAACGCCTCGCTGTTTAAGCAACAGCTAGATCAAGAAAACTGTAGAGCGAGCATGTCATTGCCTCGCTCTACACGTCTTTCTGATCCTGGAGTAATACGAAAAGTATTAGCTCAACGACCCAAAACAACCAAATACATTGCTGCGCATCTTCTGAATGAAGAGGGTGTTGGTTTTGCTCTAACTGTTCCTAAAAAGCTGGCAAAAAGAGCTGTTGATAGAAATAGAATTAAGCGCTTAATGCGTGAAATATATAGGGCCTCACCTGTTTTGACCAATCAACAATTGGTTGTTTTGCGGCTAAGAAAAAAAGTTGGCGATAAAACCAAAAATAGACTGAGAGAATCCGAGCGAAAGGAAATTCGTTCTGAGCTACAAAGTCTGGCGCTGGGTAAATGATTTCCAAGTTGCTTCAGGGCTTGATAAGAGCTTATCAGCTAACCTTAAGTCCTTTCTGGGGAGCGCAATGCCGGTTTTATCCAACATGCTCTTGCTATGCCATTGATGCTTTAAAGCAACATGGTGCGATGAAGGGAAGCCTTCTGTCGTTGTGGAGAATTTTTCGATGTCATCCATGGGCAAAGGGAGGAATAGATCCCGTTCCTGAAAAGACGTCTAATAAATAGTTTCTCCCACTACAATTCATCTTTACTCTAATTAATATAGAAAACAAGCAATGGACATTAGAAAAACGCTACTTTGGGCAATCTTTACTATTTCAGCAATCTTGCTATTTGATGGGTGGCAAAAGCATAGCGGTCAGCCATCTTTGTTTTCTCAGGCCCCAGCAAAAGAATCTGCGGTAGCTGCGCCTTCAGCAGGTAACAAAGATTTACCAAAACCCATTGCATCAACAACTATTGCTCCAACAGTTGTCGCAACTCAAAGGACCGGGGAAATCATCACTCTGAAGAATGATGTTTTAGAGTTGGAAATTGATACGCTTGGTGGCGCAATTGTTAAGGCTCGTCTTCTAAAGCATTTAGAGGAAGATAAGTCTCCAGTGTTGTTATTTGACCGCAGCAAAGAGCGACAATACTTTGCTAGAACCGGATTGGTATCCGCATCGGGTCTTGAGCTACCAAATCACACACAAGTCTTTGCCGCAACTAAAAATGGAGCGGTGAATACCATTGTTTTGACGGCAGAAAAAAATGGCGTTCGCTTAGAAAAAACATATACGCTCAATCAAGGCTCATATGTTGTTGATGCAAAGCATGTAATTAAAAACATTAGTGCACAGAATTTAGAGGCAACTTTATATGCTGAAATAGTTCGCGACAGTGGCAAGCCATCATTTAAGGGCAAAGTTGAAGAGAGTTCTTTTTACAGTACCTTTACTGGCCCAGCTGTTTATACGGAATCAGAGAAATTCCACAAGGTTGTATTTGCCGATATTGAAAAAGGTAAAGCCAAGATTCCTGGAACGCAAGCACCTGGACAGGCGACTTGGGTTGCGATGGTTCAGCACTACTTTACTTCTGCATGGATCCCTTCAACAACATATCAAAAAGACGTATATGTTGAAGAGCTGGAAAAGAATCAGTACCGCGTTGGCGTTAAATCAAAATTAGATGCTTTAGGCGTTGGTCAAGAAAAAACTGAAGCGCTGAAATTGTTTGTCGGCCCTCAAGAAGAAAAAGTTTTAGAAAACATTGCGCCAGGTCTTGAGTTAGTAAAAGACTATGGCTGGCTAACTATTTTGGCCAAACCAATTTTCTGGTTGCTAGAGAAAATTCATGGCGTTGTTAATAACTGGGGATGGTCAATTATTTTATTAACTGTTTTGATTAAGTTGGTGTTCTTCCCCTTGTCCGCCGCAAGTTATAAATCAATGGCTCGAATGAAAGAGGTACAGCCAAGATTGTTAGAAATGAAAGAGCGCTACAAGGGTGAGCCTCAAAAATTGAATCAAGCGATGATGGAAATGTATCGCAAAGAAAAAATTAACCCATTGGGCGGATGTTTTCCTGTTTTGATTCAGATTCCTGTTTTCATTGCTTTGTATTGGGTCCTATTGGCCTCTGTAGAAATGCGCGCCGCACCTTGGGTGGGCTGGATCGAAGACTTATCAAAACCTGATACATTGTTTGGAGTTTGGTTTGGTGCCCCAGTTGGGTTATTACCAATTTTGATGGCTGTGTCGATGTTTATTCAAACTAAATTAAACCCAACACCACCGGATCCAATTCAAGCAAAGTTAATGATGTTGATGCCAATCGCATTCTCATTTATGTTCTTCTTCTTCCCTTCAGGCTTAGTTCTTTACTGGGTAGTAAACAACATTTTATCTATTGCACAGCAATGGCAAATTAATAAGATTTACGGTGGAAATAAAAAACCAGCATAAGTATGATTGCGCATCGTGACCCTATTATTGCTTTAGCAACCGCGAAGGGTCGCGCCAGCGTAGGGATTATTCGTTTATCGGGCAAGGGGGTCTTACAAATCAGTAAGGCCCTTTGTCATTCCGAGTTGGCGCCGCGTTATGCGACATTAATTAAGTTCGAAGACGTTGGTGGCGAATTGATTGATGAAGGCTTGGCTATTTTATTTCCAGGGCCTCACTCTTACACGGGTGAAGATGTTTTAGAGCTGCAATGTCATGGAAGCTCCGCGGGTTTAAGCTTGTTACTGGATCATTGTTTGTCATTGGGCCAGCAATTTCAATTGCGTTTAGCTCAGCCAGGAGAGTTCACAGAGCGTGCATTTTTAAATGGAAAAATTGACCTAGCACAAGCAGAGGCAATTGCAGACCTTATTGATGCGAGTAGCGCACTTGCCGCAAAGAGCGCTGCAAAGTCTTTAAAGGGGGATTTTTCCAAAAAGATTGAGGTGTTTCTACAGGCGCTTATAGAGTTACGCGCCTTGACTGAGGCCACTCTAGATTTTCCTGAAGAAGAAATCGATTTTATTGAACAGCACGATGTGTTCAGTCGGCTTGAAAAAATTTTATTGAATATCCATGAAGTAAAAAAATCCGCTCAACAAGGTTCCATTATTCGCGATGGTTTAACTATTGTTTTAGTGGGGCAGCCCAACGTTGGCAAAAGTTCATTGATGAATGCCTTAGCCGGTGAAGATGTGGCCATCGTAACTGACGTGGCAGGAACAACACGTGATCGCTTAAAAGAAACGATTCAAATTGATGGCATCCCGTTGCACATCATTGATACGGCCGGCCTTCGCGAAACAGCTGATAGTGTTGAGCAAATTGGTATTGAACGAACCTGGAAATCTATTGAACAAGCAGACTTGGTATTACACCTAATGGATGCAAGTCATGGATCGTCAATTTCAGAAACCGATCAAATGCTAATTGAAAAGATTCAACGTGTGGCCGCGAAAAAAGTGCCGATTCGAATTGTTTGGAACAAAATTGATCAATGTTCCATAGCTCAAATACAAGATACAACTCATTTTTATGTATCTGCCAAAACCGGGCAAGGTTTAGAGCTACTAAAACAAGAGTTGCTTGCAGTCGCTGGATGGCAACCTGAATCAGAGGGTGGGATCTTGGCCAGAAAACGACATATAGAGGCTTTATTTGAAGCCGAAGTGCACATTGAGGCATCTTTACAGTTATTAAAAGAACAGGCCTGTTCAGTAGAACTTGCTGCGGAAGAAATGCGCCTTGCGCAAGAGGCTTTGTCGAAAATAACGGGGCAATTTTTGCCAGATGACTTGCTTGGCAAAATTTTTAGCACTTTCTGTATTGGCAAATAACCCCCATGCAATTTGATCAAGTTGTTTTGGCTGGCGGCGGCAACCGTTGTTGGTGGCAGGCAGGTTTTTGGCACGTTTTAAATGAACAGATACCTCAACAACCCAAAAGAATAATCGCCATTAGTGCTGGCGCGGCCACCGCTTGCCTTTTATATGCTCGACCAGGCCAAGAAGGTGCGCAGTGGGGGCTTAATTATTACGCCAAGGCTTTAGCAGATATTCATCAAAATGCCGACTGGAAAAACCTATTTGGCCCGGAACCAGTCTTTCCACACTATCGCTTATATCGAGCAGCACTCACCAATATGTTGGGGGAGGGCTTTGCACGTCTAAAAACAGCCCCAGAAATTATGGTGGGCTTGGCTCAAATACCCTCATGGCTTGGACCCAAATCTGCTGTAGCTTTGGGATTGACAATCTACAACCTAGAAAAATACTTTAAGAAGAGTTTGCACCCTGTTTTAGGAAAAAAACTGGGATTTCAACGCATATTTATTCCCGCTCAGGCATGTCAAGATTTGGGGGAGTTGGTGGAGCTAATTCTTCAGTCATCTTGCACCCCACCCTTTACACCAGTAATGCGTCGAAATGGTTTAACAGTTTTAGATGGTGGGCTTGTTGATAACGTTCCAATTGATGGGTTATTGCCATCTCAACCCGGTGAGAAGCCCCAAGAAGTTTTGGTATTGCTGACCCGACGTTACCCATATCCCGATTACTTTGTTCGGGATCTTCCTGGGTTGCGCTTGAGTTATTTTCAACCAAGGCAACCTGTAAAAATCTCAAGTTGGGACTATTCTCATCACGCCCTTATGCCAATTGCCTATCAACAAGGTCGAGAAGATGCAAAAAATGCTATTTTTAATAGATTTTTTTCTAACTAACAGTAGGATCGGGGTTTCCGAGCACGAAGGCCGTTTGTAAGCCAAAAAGCAGTGCCAAGTGGTATCCTTATGCCATTCCAATCATACTAAACCAACCATGAATCAACCTGCGATGAAGGGCGTGGCCACCTTAAATGTGCCATCTTATGTTAAACATCAGAAACTAATTGATTGGGTAGCTGAAATTGCTGCCCTTACACAGCCGGAGAGCGTTTATTGGTGTGATGGTTCCCAAGAAGAATACGACCGCCTTTGCTCTAATATGGTTGAAGCCGGAACCTTAAAAAAACTAAACCCAGCCAAAAGAAAAAATTCGTATTTGGCTTGCTCCGATCCAAGCGACGTTGCTCGGGTAGAAGATCGTACATATATTTGTTCTGCCAAAAAAGAAGACGCTGGTCCAACAAATAACTGGATGGACCCAGCTGAAATGAGAGCGACCCTTCAACCATTGTTTAATGGTTGCATGAAGGGCAGGACTTTGTATGTGGTCCCATTCTCAATGGGCCCATTAGGATCACCTATTGCTCACATTGGAGTTGAGCTTTCAGATAGCCCATATGTTGCAATCAATATGCGTGTTATGACACGCATGGGTAAAGGTGTATTTGATGTATTGGGTGCTGATGGCCCATTTGTCCCCTGCATTCACACCGTTGGCAAGCCATTAGAGGCTGGGGAAAAAGATGTTGCATGGCCGTGCAATACAACAAAATACATTGTGCACTATCCAGAGACTCGTGAAATTTGGTCATACGGTTCAGGCTATGGTGGCAACGCTTTGTTGGGCAAGAAGTGTTTTGCTCTTCGTATTGCATCAACAATGGGGCGGGATCAAGGTTGGTTGGCTGAGCACATGTTGATCTTAGGCGTGACCTCACCAGAGGGGAAAAAGTATCACGTGGCAGCAGCGTTCCCATCAGCTTGCGGCAAAACAAACTTTGCTATGTTAATTCCGCCACAGGGCTTCCAGGGGTGGAAAGTAACAACGATTGGTGACGATATTGCATGGATCAAGCCACGCAAAGACGCATCTGGACAGACTCGTTTGTTTGCGATTAATCCAGAGGCCGGTTACTTTGGCGTTGCTCCTGGTACAAATACATTAACCAACGCTAACTGCATGGCTTCACTGAATGAAAACGTGATCTTCACAAACGTTGCATTAACTGATGATGGTGATGTTTGGTGGGAGGGCATGACTGATAAAGCCCCTGATCATTTGATTGATTGGCAAGGTAAAGATTGGACGCCAGCAGATGGAACAAATGGCCGTAAAGCATCACACCCTAATGCTCGCTTTACAGTAGCGGCAACTAATAATCCAGTGATTGATGCCGAGTGGAATAATCCGGATGGTGTAGCTATTGATGCATTTATTTTTGGTGGGCGTCGTTCAACTACTGTGCCGCTGGTTACGGAAGCGCGTAATTGGGTTGAAGGCGTTTATATGGCGGCAACAATGGGCTCAGAGACAACTGCAGCAGCAGCTGGTCAACAAGGTGTTGTTCGTCGCGACCCATTTGCGATGTTGCCGTTTGCTGGTTACAACATGAGCGACTATTTCCAACATTGGTTGGATATGGGTAAGGCGCTTGCTGCTGAAGGCGCTAAGTTGCCAAGTATTTATTGTGTTAACTGGTTCCGCAAAGATGAGGCTGGTAAGTTTGTTTGGCCGGGGTATGGCGAAAACATGCGTGTATTGGCTTGGATGTTAGAGCGCATCGAAGGTAAGGCTAAGGGCCAAGAAAATATTTTCGGCACAACGCCAACCCATGCAGACCTTAATTGGACCGGTTTGAATTTCAGCACAGAACAATTTGACAAAGTAACATCTATTGATAAGTCTGCTTGGAATGACGAAATGAAGTTACATGATCAGTTGTTTGAGCAACTTTCATATCACTTGCCAAAAGAGCTTGTTGAAACTAAGAAAGCTTTAGAGGCTCGTTTAGCTAGATAATATTGGTAGGTAGTTAGGAATAAAAAAGCCCCTTAAGAAGTTAAGGGGCTTTTTGTTTGGCTGGCGTGTTCACCAAACTAACTAGTTGAGTCTTGGCATCATATTTACAGGATTAATGTGAGCTCCCGCACGAATGACTTCGTAATGTAGGTGGGGTCCCGATGATCTTCCGGTATTGCCCACTTTGGCAATCATGTCACCCTTTTTGACAGTCTGCCCTGTTCTCACTAATAATTGGCTTGCATGGGCATAACGTGTTTTAAAACCTTCAGCGTGATTGATTTCAATCATATTGCCATATTGAGAGTCCCAACCAGCGCGACTGATGACACCATTAGCGGACGCAATGATAGGCGTGCCAACCGGCGCAGCAAAGTCTAGGCCTTCATGTTTTGCCATCAATTGCGTGAAAGGATCAATTCTTAAACCATAACCACTGCTTAAGTTATAGCCACCTCTTACTGGCGTGCCAGTTGGTAAAGTATTTAACCAGGCTAATTGCTTCGCCCAAAGTGCATTGATTTCCTCAACGCTTTTTTTAAAACTAGAAACGTCTTGCAAAGACTCATCTAGTGATGCGATCAAATCATCATTATTTTTTTTTGCGCCAACAAGTTTTAGGGGGCCGCCCTTCGCGTTACCGCCAGGAATTTGAGATTTAATGGCGCTAGGTGTTGCCAGTTCCATAAAGCTATCTTTGAGTTTTTGGATCTGAACAATTTCATCCGTAGTGGCCTGAAGTTTTTCTTGAATAAGCTGAAGCCTTTGTCTATAGGCGCCCTCAATTTTGTCTTGCTCTGCTTGAGTTACTACGCCACCCATTGCGCGTGCAATTTCTGGGCGAGCCTCAATAGCGATTCTCAAACCAACAAAATGCAAAATACCACCCACTGCAATCAAGAAGGCTGCAAAAGCCACAATCGCAATTGAGACGGTTCTCAAAGTGATAGATATTTTTCTAACGCGGCCCGTAGGACCAGAAACCCACATTAATTGCATGAATTCGGTTCAAAATAAGACAATTCAACATTATAAAGATTCATTGACACATGCCAAGCTCTAAAAATTCCTATGATGCCGTTGTGATTGGTGCTGGCATTGCGGGTTCGGCAATAGTTAAGTCATTGAAAAATAACCAAATAAGCAATTTTTTGGTCATTGACAAGGGATTTGCGCCTGCAACGCAAACAAGCGCTCATGGGGAAGCTTTGTGCCATCCCTATATTGGCCGAGGCGCTTCAAGGTTACAAAGATTAACCTTCATAGCATTTAATGAAGCTAGGGCTGTTTGGGCGGCTAATTGGTGTGGGGCAGGAGTTTTTCATTTACCGAGAACTCAGGAGGGCTTTGATAAAAATACTATGAGTGAGCGCTTGCTTACGCAAGGGTTTTGTTATGAAAAGGCCAAGCCGCTCAGCTCAATTGAGGCGAAAGAGCAAATTGGTATTGAGGCGGGTGGAACCTTTTTTCCCGAAGGCGGTTGGGTAAATTTACAGCAAGCGTGTAAAGATGTTTTTGAAGGGCTATTGCCTGAGCAGCAAAGTTGGTCAACTGAAGTTAAGTCGATTCAGCGAAATAAAGATCGTTGGCAAATTTATGGAGATGATAACCATCTGATCGCCACCACAAAGCGCTTATTTCTGGCCAGTGGGTTGGCAGTAAAAGATTTGGCAAAAAGTGTAGGAATCGAATTACCTCTCAAGCCGGTTCGAGGACAGCTTTCAAGATTTAGATTTGGCAAAGATAGTTCTTGGGCTCAAACTAAGCCCAAGGTGGCGCTCTCTGGAAAGGCATATTGTTTGCCACCCCAAATGCTTGATGCTGACCAATATGAATGGGTCGTTGGCTCAAGTTATGATGAGGAGGTGGAGGATTTAAGTGTCTGGCCTGCTAGCCATCAGGAAAATAAGACCCTGATCAAAGAGATGTTGAATTACGAACTTGTGGATTCAGAGCTAAAAGCTATTGGAGCATTTGTTGGCATCAGATGCGTAGCGAGTGACAGGTTGCCAATTATGGGGCCCGTGCTCAATCAACCGGGCTTATATATTTTGACCTCATTAGGCTCAAGAGGAGTGATGTGGTCCGCATTGGCCAGCCAGATGTTCACAGAACACCTGGCTGAGGAGCTTCATCATTCAGCTTTTTTTGATACGCGCTTTTTTGCTGGGGCGCGTTTGGCGGCGACAGGTTTGACTGCTGATTTAGCGGGCGCTTTGCTGGCTGCGCGTTTTTTAGCGGGTGCCTCAAACTCAAAACCAATCTTTCCATCAGCTTGACGAGCCAAGTAAGCCTTAAAGCCTCGCCCAGTTCTGCTTGATTTAAAGTTAGTCAATAAATCTGTTTTGCCTTCGCTCAGTAATTTTGAGACCTGCTCTCTTGTAATTTCTTGTTGAAGAACCACCTTGCCAGTTGAAAAGTCACATGATTTATTCGGCCCAACACTTAGCTCGCAAAGATACTTCATGCCATGTTCATAAACAGCCCCGGAACATTTCGGACACGCACCCAAAGAGGTTTGACCGGTGAAGTCCACTTCTTCCAAGCTATCTTCTTGGCTATTTCCAAAATCAAACTCAAGTTTGTAACCAGCGTTAGGGTAGTCTTTATCATCCTCTGGGATTGAAACCAACTTGATGATGGCAGCAAATGGGCGCCCCATTTTGCTTCTAAATCCTTGAAGCGGGCCAATTTCTTTATTGGCAATAAAAGCTTCAGCCTCATCGTATTCAAATGCCCTGCCACCGGGAATTTTGCTGATGGAGAAGCCACACTTCTCACATGCAAATCGGCGATAGTTTTCTTTAACAAGACCGCCGCAATGGGGGCAAGGAGTTTTTAGATCTGCGTAGTCCCCAGGAATGGTGTCGCTGTCATACTCTTTTGCTCGTTTAACAATTCTCTGAGTAATTTGAGCAATTTCTTGCATGAATGTATTTCGGTCTATTTGACCTTTTTCCATTAACGCCAGTTTATGTTCCCAGTTGCCCGTTAGTGCGGGTTGGGTTAACTCTTCAACGCCCAACCCTCGCAACAAAGTCATTAATTGAAAAGCTTTTGCTGTGGGAATAATTTCACGAGCTTCGCGAACCATATATTTTTCCGCAAGAAGACCTTCAATAATTGCGGCACGAGTGGCTGGCGTACCAAGACCTTTGTCTGACATCGCTTCACGCATGTCATCATCATCAACCAACTTACCAGCGCCTTCCATGGCAGACAGCAAAGTTGCTTCTGTATAGCGTGCCGGGGGTTTTGTTTTTAATGAAACTGGGTTAATCGATTCAGTTTGAACTTTCTCATTCGCAGCGACAGCCACAAGCTCTTTGTCATCCTGGATTGATTTGCCATAAACAGCCAGCCAACCCGGACTTGTTAAAATTTTTCCGTCTGTTTTAAACATGTGACCACTGACTTCAGTGATACGAGTGGTCACTTTAAATTCTGCAGCGGGGAAAAATATAGCCATGAAACGACGAACAACCAAATCATAAAGTTTTTGTTCTGGCTCAGAAAGATTTTTGGGCGCTTGCAGTGTTGGGATGATCGCAAAGTGATCAGAAATCTTACTGTTATCAAAAATCTTTTTATTTGGTTTTACCCAAGAGTTATTCAAAATTTGAGATGCAAAAGGATAGTAGTTGTCAGAGCTTTCAGCGAGCATTTCAAGAGTCGACGTTACCGTTGGCAAATAGTCTTCAGGCAATGCGCGTGAGTCTGTTCTTGGATAAGTGAGGACCTTGTGTCTTTCGTAAAGCGCTTGAGCTAAGCCAAGGGTATTTTTAGCGGAAAATCCAAAGCGAGCATTTGCTTCACGTTGCAAGCTGGTTAAGTCAAAAAGTTGAGGGGCTGCTTGAGAGCTGGGTTTGGACTCTTCAGTCACCTTGCCAGCTTTGTCGTGACATGCAGCAACGATGCTGGCAGCCGCAGCTTCACTCCATAAGCGACTTTCTTTTTTTTCAGGATCGATTGCCGCATCTTTTGATTCTTTTTTGAACTTTGGATCAAACCACCTACCTTGATAGATTCCCGCCGCACAAATAAACTCGGCGCTAACTTCCCAATAATCACGAGAAATAAATTTTCTGATCAGCTCTTCTCTTTCTACAACTATTGAAAGTGTAGGTGTTTGGACCCGTCCAACAGTCGTTAAGAAGAAGCCGCCACTTTTACTATTAAATGCCGTCATGGCACGCGTACCGTTAATGCCAACTAGCCAGTCAGACTCTGATCTGCATCGCGCAGCGTTGGCAAGGTTGTGTAGGTCTTCATCACTTCGTAAATGTGTAAAGCCATCACGAATAGCCTGCGGCGTCATGGACTGTAACCATAGGCGCTCTACTTTTTGAGGTGCCTTGGTGTGCTGAGCGATAAGTCTGAAAATTAACTCACCTTCACGCCCCGCGTCACAGGCATTAATTAAGCGATTGATGTCTTTGCGTTTAATTAATTTTTGTAAAACCTTAAGTCTTGCCTCAGTTTTCGCTATAGGCCTTAAGTCAAAATGAGGTGGAATCACGGGAAGGTTGGCAAAAGACCACTTGCCGCGTTTGACCTCATATGCATCTGGCGCAGCTATTTCTAATAGATGCCCAACTGCTGAAGAAACAACAAAATCGTCGCTTTCGAAATAGTCTTCATGTTTGGTAAACCCACCTAATGCGCGGGCAATGTCTGCCGCTACAGATGGTTTTTCAGCAATAATGAGGCTCTTAAAAGCGTTAGGTTGTGCAGAAGTTTTTGCCACGATACAGCTTTCCCAAAGGGTCTAATTAAATGAATTTCTTTTTTTCATTATTAACCGATAAATGAAAAAGTAGGAAAAAATTAAAAAACTCTAGTTTCTTACTATTAATTATGGGTTTTCAAATTTCAGTATTTTTATAGCCTAAATAGGAGCTCCTCAGCAATATCCATGGGTTTTTCACACAACTTGGCCCCCTCACGAATTAACTGATGGCAGCCAGCCGAGCATACCCGCCCTATCGTATTAGGTATGGCAAAAACTTCTCTTCCTAAGTCATTTGCTAGCCTTGCAGAAATTAAAGACCCCGACTTGGGGGCAGCCTCAACCACCAACGTGCCCAATGACAGCGCAGCAATAAGGCGATTTCGCTGAGGAAAGTGATAGGGTTGAGTGATGGTGCCATTGGGGTATTCTGATATTAATAGACCATTTTCAGCAATTTTTTGGAATAAAGCCCTATTTTTATGGGGGTAGCAGCGATCCAGGCTGGTTCCACAGATGGCAATCGTTCCTGGCTGTAGTTTTGAGTCTAGTGCGCCACAATGGGCTGCCGCATCAATCCCTTCAGCTAGCCCTGAAACTATACATAAGCCCATATTAGCTAGAGCCTTGGAGAATGAATGGGCATGTCGTAATCCCTGCGTGCTGGCTTTTCTTGATCCAACAATGGCAAGGCTAGGAAGTTTCAGGGCCTCTAAATTTCCTATGCAGAAAATTCTGGCTGGGGCGTCCTGCAAATCCAGTAATCTCCTTGGATAATAGGGGCTCGATTGATTGATTGAGATAATAGGCGTCATTAATTGATTGTCTAGAGCTCAGATCTCCATAACAATCAGCATTTATTGAACTTTTTGTAAGAAACTTCTGAAATGGCTGTATTACCCATCCTTCACTATCCTGATCCGCGTTTACACACGGTGGCTAAACCTGTTTCTGATGTTAACGAGAAAATTCGTGCTCTTGTTAAGGATATGGCACAAACCATGTATGAGGCCCCTGGAATTGGTTTGGCGGCAACTCAAGTAAACATCCACCAACAAATTATCGTGATTGATTTGTCAGACGAAAGAGACCAGCTTCAAGTTTTTATTAATCCAAGTTTGGTTTGGGCCAGCGAAGAGAAAAAGGTTTGGCAAGAGGGTTGCTTATCTGTGCCTGATTTTTATGACGAAGTACTGCGTCCAGCAGAAGTAAAAGTTCAAGCGTTAGATATCCATGGAAAGCAATTTGAAATCCATGCGGATGGCTTAATGGCCGTTTGTATTCAGCATGAAATGGATCACCTTAAAGGAAAGGTGTTTGTTGAATACCTTTCATCTTTGAAGCGTATGCGTATCGCAGGTAAGCTTAAGAAAAAAACAAAAGCGGGCGTTATTTAATGTTGAGAGTTGTTTTTGCTGGAACACCAGATTTTGCGAAAACAGCTTTAGCTTCAATCATTGATGCTGGGCATCAGGTTGTGATGGTGATGACACAGCCCGATCGACCAGCCGGCCGTGGAATGAACCTACAGGCAAGCCCTGTTAAAGAGTTGGCACTTAGTCAAAACATCCCCGTTATCCAGCCAAGCTCGCTAAAGATCGATGGCAAATATGGCGAAGAAGCTAAGCTTGCTTTGCAAGCTTTAGAGCAAGTTGATTTTGATGTGATGGTTGTTGCTGCATACGGATTAATTTTGCCCCCAGCTGTTTTTGATATTACAGAACGTCAGGGACGAGCAGGATGTTTAAATATTCATGCATCACTCTTGCCTCGATGGCGTGGCGCAGCCCCAATTCATCGTGCTATAGAAGCTGGAGATCAAGCAACTGGCATATCGATTATGCAAATGGATTTAGGTTTGGACACGGGTCCAGTGATTGCCATGAAAGAGGTTGCTATTGCCGCTAATGAGACAACCGGACACTTACACGATCGCTTGGCCAGCTTAGGGGGCGCTATGATTGTGATGGCCTTAAATGAGTTTGAAAAAGCGACCACATTAGGTCACGTTGCACAAGCGGACGTGGGCATTACTTACGCACACAAGATTACAAAAAACGAAGCGCGCTTAGATTGGGCGCTTGGCGCTCAACAATTGGATTGTAAAATTCGGGCATTTAACCCCTACCCTGGTACAAGTTTTGAGAAAGATGGGCTATTAATCAAAGCTTGGGGGTCTCAACCCTTAGCTAACCATACTCATAATAAGCCTCCAGGAGAAATTATTTCGCTTGATAAGCTGGGCGTTATTGTTGCAACTGGCGAAGGGGCCCTGTTGTTGACTGAGCTTCAAAAGTCGGGTGGAAAAAAGATTTCCGCTAGCCAGCTCGCACAGAATTTGTTGTGGGCGCCAGGCCAACACTTTGAATAACAGCCCCTTTGAAGAGTCAACAATTAAGCTAGCATGATGCTAGATAACATAGATAAATCTAGAATTTGCAGAAGTATATTTTCTAAGGATATGAAAAATGTTTAACTGGTTTAAGACTGCAATATTAATGGCTGGCATCACTGCCCTATTTGTTGTTGTCGGCGGCATGATGGGCGGAGAACAGGGCATGTTATTGGCCTTGCTGCTGGCCTTTGGTATGAACTTTTTCAGCTATTGGTTTTCGGATAGCATGGTGTTACGGATGATGAATGCAAGAGAGGCTGATGAAACTACAGCCCCACATTTTTATCGCATGATTCAAGAGCTATCTAAAAAAGCCGACTTACCAATGCCAAAGGTTTATTTAATTGAAGAAGATGCACCCAATGCATTTGCTACCGGCCGCAATCCAGAGCATGCAGCAGTAGCAGCAACAACTGGAATTTTGCGCATACTTTCAGAGAGAGAAATTCGTGGTGTGATGGCTCATGAGTTAGCGCATGTTAAGCATCGTGATATTTTAATCTCCACCATTTCCGCAACTATGGCTGGTGCCTTGTCAGCACTTGCAAACTTTGCGATGTTCTTTGGGGGAAGAGATTCAGAGGGTCGACCAAGTAATCCCATTGCAATGATTTTGGTGGCCATCCTTGCCCCTTTGGCGGCGAGTTTAATTCAGATGGCTATTTCAAGAGCAAGAGAGTACGAGGCGGATCGTGGGGGCGCTGAAATTTGCGGAGATCCAGAGGCTTTGGCGAGTGCCCTTGATAAGATACATCGTTATGCTTCAGGGCAACAATTTAACGCAGTAGAGCATCACCCAGAAACCGCACAGATGATGATTATGAATCCATTATCTGGTGGAGGTATTTCTGGGCTATTTTCAACACACCCACCAACCGATGATCGCGTGTCACGGTTGATGGAAATGGCAAGAACTGGAACTTACCCTGTCTGATATAAAACAACAAGGCGCAAGCCTATCAAAAGCCCTTCTTGCCACGGCAAAAGTTTTAGAGCAAGTTCAAGAAGGCGCATCTTTAACGGCCGCCATTCAAACAGTCTCTCCTAATTTACGACCTGCCGTTCAAAGCATCACTTTCCAAGCGCTTCGGCGCGGGTACTGGGTGCAAGCCGTATTAAATGAATACGTTCAAAAAACTCCACCTGGCTTAACTTTGTATCTGTTGTGGGCAGCGATATCACTGGTGCCTGAAAAAAATCGTGAGCCGATGTATCCAGTGCATACGCTAGTAAATGAAGCCGTTAATGCTAGTAATTTAGATTCAAACTTGGGATATGCCAAGGGTTTGATTAATGCTGTGTTGCGTCGTGTTTTGCGAAATGAAAATATTTATCAAGAAATTTCTGAAGAAAAGAATCCTTCTTATCCAGACTGGTGGATAAGAAAATTGAAATATGCTTATCCTGATAAAGCTGAAGCCATCATTTCTTTTTCAAGAGAAAAGCCACCTCTTACGCTTCGTGTAAATCAAAAACAAATTAATGGAGCGGAATCTAAAAAATCCTACCTGGCGCAATTTTCGGAAGCTGGTTTGGGGTATCAAGATTTAGCAGCCATTGGCAATTACAGCCTTCCTTTAGGGGTTGAGCTGACAACCCCGGTGCCTGTTGCGCAAATCCCAGGGTTTTTTGATGGCGCGTGTTCAGTTCAGGATGCTGGCGCTCAGCTAGCTGGCCAAATTTTGAATCCGGCCAAGGGTGCGCGAGTATTGGATGCTTGTGCTGCACCAGGAGGTAAATCTGCCCAACTTTTAGAGCAGTTTGATATTGCTTTAGATGCTTTAGAGATTGATCCATTGCGTGCCATGCGCATTGAGGAGAATTTCTCTCGCCTGAAGTTAACCGGTGGTCAGGTGTTGATTGGCGATGCCGCCAATCCAAAAGCATGGTTTAAGGGTGAGCTATACGACGCTATTTTGGCCGACGTTCCTTGCTCTGCATCTGGAATTGTTCGCCGTCATCCAGATATTCCGTATTTACGACAAGAAGTTGATATTAAAAATTTGCAAGTAACTCAAAGAAAGATTTTGACTGCACTGTGGAGTGTTCTTAAGCCAGGCGGCAAATTGTTATACGTCACATGCTCTGTATTTCCTGACGAAGGTGAATTGCAGGCCAAATGGTGGCTTAGTGCCATGCCAAATGCATTACGATTAGAGGCGCCTGGACAGTTGTTACCAAATGAAAAGCACGACGGTTTTTTTTACGCCCTCTTTGAGAAAGCAAAAGACTAATTAATAAGTATGCGTCCAATATTTAACTGGATTCTAGTGATTGTCTATTCAATGACTTTTTGGGTCAGTGATGCGCATGCAAATGAAATTAAATTTCAAAAGATTAATCTTAGGGCGGTTGAAAAAGCTTGGGTGCTAGATGCAGATGTTTCTCTTGAGTTAACTCCAGCATTAGAACAGTTAGTAAATAAAGGGGTAACCCTTCATTTTGTGACTGAGTTTCAGCTTACTAAAAATCGTTGGTATTGGTTCGATACCAAAACAGTTGAGGTTCAGCGAACTTCAAAAATCTCCTATCAGGCGCTGACCAATCAATATCGAGTTACGCTCGGCAGCTTTACACTTAATGCTGCTAACTTAAAGCAAGCAATTGCTGCGGTTAAAACAATTGAAGATTGGACTGTTATTGAGTCGGCGGGCATTGATCCAAATCAAACCTATCAAGCAGCTGTTCGAATGCGCTTAGATACCAATCAGTTTGCAAAACCTTTTCAAGTAAATGCCATTAATTCAAAATCCTGGAACTTGCAAAGCGAGTGGCAGCGATTTGAATTTAAACCTAAATCTTTG
This sequence comes from Pseudomonadota bacterium, assembly GCA_039804685.1. Classification (GTDB taxonomy): domain Bacteria; phylum Pseudomonadota; class Gammaproteobacteria; order Burkholderiales; family Burkholderiaceae; genus Polynucleobacter. The sequence goes on from JBDLVQ010000008.1 coordinate 52,585, forward strand.
ATTAATGGCCATAACCCATGATGAAGTTATTAGGAAAACCTTTGTTGGTGGGCGTTATAGTTTTATTAGCGCTAATACTATTAGTTTTATTGGCTGTTGCATCTGCCAACACTTCATTTTTTGATGAATACTTTGCCTGGTTATTTGCTGCAAACGTTGTTGTTGGACTTATATTTTTAATTGTTATTGTTGTTTTAATTATCACGATAGCAATTCGGTGGCGGCAAAAATATTTCGGCGCAAGATTAATTGCTAAGTTGGCTATGTTCTTTGCGCTTGTGGGTGTTTTGCCTGGCGCTATTTTGTATGGCGTGTCACTTCAGTTTGTATCAAGAAGTATTGAGTCTTGGTTTGACGTTAAGGTTGAGGGAGCATTAGAGGCCGGCTTAAATTTGGGTCGAACCTCTATTGAGATTTCAAAGTCTGACTTGCTAAGTAAGGGAAAAGAGCTTGCCAGCTCGATCCAGGCAAGCTCTAGAAATTCAGGTGAGGGCGGCATCACACTTTTACTATCAAGGCAGCGCCAGCAATTAGATTTGCAAGAATTGGTTCTGTTTGGTGCCAATGGAAAAGTAATATCTAGCGCAAGCCTTAACCTAAAGTCATATGTTGAAGAAATGGTTGTCGCAGAAAAACTTCAGCAAGCTAAGTCACTTGGTAGTTTTGTGGAGATTGATGAGCCAAGCCGCGATAAGGCCAATTCAACTTACAAAATAAAACTATTGCTACCTATATATATGGGTGGTCCAACAGCGACCACAGGATTTAACTTAAAAGCTCAGTCAGACGATCGCTTTATTTTGTTAGTTAAAGATATGCCCGAAAGCTTAAGTAACAATGCCTTAGCTGTTCAAGAGGCATACATTGAATATCAAGAAAAAGCTTTGGGTCGATCAGGTCTGCGCAAAATGTATATCGGCACGTTAACGATCACCTTGTTCTTAGCATTATTTATAGCGATGACATTGGCTTTGTTGCTAGGCCGCCAACTAGCTTATCCCCTTATCATGTTGTTAAAAGGTACAAAGGCAGTGGCAGAGGGTGATCTATCACCACGCCCGGAAATTAATACTGGAGACGAGTTAGGTTTGCTAACCCGCCAGTTCAATATCATGACGAAGCAACTTTTAGATGCAAGAAACTCTCTTGAGGATTCAAAAGCTTTTTCTGAAAGTGTTTTGTCAAATTTAACAGCCGGTGTTTGTGTGTTGGACGCCAGCTATCGACTGGTCTTATCAAATGCTGGCGCTGCCAGAATTTTTGAAACTTCATTGGATCAATCAATCGGACAAGCTTTGTGTGATATCACCAAGCTCGAAGAATTTGATGCTGCAGTAAGAGAGGCATTTCAGGCGCATGAAATATCTAGTGCAGATCCACAAGGCCATTGGCAAAAGCAAATCGTCCTAGGTGGCGAAGGTAAGGATGCCCAGCAGGAACATGGCGTTACCCTACTTGTCCGTGGAACACGCTTACCTAATAATTTGTTGATTGTTGTATTTGATGATATTTCTGAAGTGATTACGGCTCAGCGTTCAATAGCATGGAGTGAGGTGGCTCGCAGGCTCGCTCATGAAATTAAGAACCCGCTGACCCCAATTCAGCTATCCGCAGAAAGAATTCAGCAAAAATTAAAAGACCACCTGGATGATGGTCAACAGGAGTTTTTAACTAGAAGTACGGCCACCATTATTACCCAAGTTGAAGCCATGAAGCAGATGGTTAATGACTTTAGAGACTTTGCAAAAACGCCTGAAGCTAATTTGCAAAGTTTATCAATTAACAATTTGGTGATTGATGTGCTCGGTCTTTATGAAGGTAGTCCGGTTAAGGGCGATCTAGATAAGTCCTGCCCTAACATCATGGCTGATGCCACGCAAATAAGGCAAGTCATTCACAATCTAATCCAAAATGGTTTGGATGCAAGCATAGAGGCGCATCATGATGAAGGCTTTTCTATTTTAGTAAAAACAGAGTTTTTGTCACATTCATCTGGTCCCGCAAATGGAATGGGTATTGTTAAGCTAAGCATCTTAGATGCGGGAACAGGTTTTGCAGCAAGGATTCTCAGTCGAGCATTTGAGCCCTATGTAACTACAAAGATTAAGGGAACGGGGCTTGGATTGGCCACCGTTAAGAAAATTGTTGATGAGCATGGTGCCAGAATTGAATTGCGTAACCGTATGGAGCAAAATCAGGTCGTGGGTGCAGATGTGTCTATTTATTTTAACCAACTAGTAAAGCAAAATTAGTTATGGCAAGTATTTTGGTGGTAGATGATGAGATGGGGATTCGTGAGTTGCTCAATGAAATATTGACCGACGAAGGGCACTCTGTTGTTGCTGCACAAAATGCACATGAGGCGAGAAACGCCAGGAACATTCTTGAGCCTGACCTAGTCCTCTTAGACATTTGGATGCCAGAGGTGGATGGCGTTACTTTATTAAAGGAATGGTCCAGTAACGGTCAATTAACAATGCCGGTCGTGATGATGTCGGGTCATGCAACAATTGATACGGCGGTTGAGGCCACTAGAATTGGAGCAGTAAATTTCTTAGAGAAGCCCATTGCTTTGCAGAAGTTGCTTAAAACAGTTGAGCAAGCATTAGAAAAAGCGCCGCCCAAAGAGTTATTTCAGCCAGATGCCAAAAGTGAATTAAATGCCACTCTTGCAAGTAAAACAGATGAGCTTAAGATTCCAGAGAACCCGGCTGAAACAACAACATTTAATTTCTCATATATAGATCTCCCTTTGCGCGAAGCAAGAGACTTATTTGAAAAATCATATTTTGAATATCACCTTGAGCAAGCTGGTGGCAGTATGACCAAGGTTTCAGAGAAGACGGGTCTTGAGAGAACTCATCTTTACCGTAAGCTCAAAGCTTTAGGCATTGATGTCGGCTCTTATAAAGCTGATTAATAAGCTTAGATTAGATCTGGCGGGGGTTAAATGGCCACAGTCCACAGTAACATTTGGTTGAAAAAGTCTTTTGTTATATAATTTCACCTCTTGGCCTGGTAGCTCAGTCGGTAGAGCAGAGGATTGAAAATCCTTGTGTCGGTGGTTCGATTCCGCCCCGGGCCACCAAGATTCTATAAACCACCTTCGGGTGGTTTTTCGTTTATTCCTTCGCTTATGTGGGGCTTTTGTTTTGTATAGAATTTATCCATGACAAATTTAACCCAGCTCCCTACAGACTTACCCATCCCTCAAGACGATGGTTCAACCAATCATTTAAAGAGAATGAAATTACCCAAGGTATCTTTAAATGCTACCAATGGCCAGATCATTAATCTTGCAGATATCAAAGGTAAATTGGTGATCTACTGCTATCCAATGACAGGGCGACCCAATGTTGCTTTGCCAGATGGTTGGGATCAAATTCCTGGGGCAAGGGGCTGTACGCCGCAAAGCTGTTCATTTAGAGACCATTATCAAGAGCTTCAAGCATTGGGTGCAGATGTTGTGGGCTTGAGTGTTCAATCTACGGAATATCAAAAAGAAATGTCCGACAGACTTCACCTTCCATTCCTAGTTGTTAGTGATGCGAACTATCAATTTCAAAAGGCATTGAATATGCCCACCTTTGTAGTAGCAGGAATGACATTATTAAGGCGGGTAACGTTGATTGCGAATAATGGTGTGATTGAGGCCGTTCACTACCCAATCTTTCCAAGTGATAGCGACCCGGCCTGGGTAATGGAATATTTGAAGAGTCACTAGGAGTGGGCATCCTCATCCTGGTTCGATTCCGCTCAGGGCCGCTAAGCTTCAATAAACCACCTTCGGGTCGTTTTTCATTTAGTCCTCAGACTGTGTAGGGCTAATACAAGAATTTCTAAAGTTACTTAACATCTCGACATGAGTAATTTTTTAGATCCCGCCATTCTCTTTTTTGTTTTCGGTGCTTTTGCTGGTGCTGTGAAATCCAATCTAGAAATTCCTCAGCCCATAGCTAGATTTTTATCTTTGTATCTGTTGATGGCGTTAGGTTTAAAGGGTGGTTTTGCGCTTCATAAATCAGGCTTTACTCTTGAGATTGGTTTAGCACTTGGCTTGGCAGTATTTCTGGCAATCATCATTCCCTTGATGGGGTATTTGGTTTTAAGAACCAAGTTAAATAATTACGATGCGGCTGCAATCGCAGCAACTTATGGCTCAGTAAGTGCGGTTACTTTTATAACCGCAACGCAAGCACTTGACCAATATGGGATTGCCTTTGGTGGACATATGGCCGCCTCAATGGCGCTAATGGAATCACCTGCAATTATTCTAGCAATCTTGTTAGCAAATAGAGCTAGAGCATCAGCTACAAATTCAAAGAGGGCTGTTGGTATGTCAAAGATTCTTCACGAATCATTTACCGATGGCGCACAACTTCTTTTATTGGGTTCTATGGTGGTTGCCTTAGTGAGCGGCGATAGTGGGCAAAAAATAATGGCTCCTTTTTCAATTGATTTATTCAAAGGAATGCTTGCCTTCTTCTTGTTGGATATGGGCTTGATGGCTGCAAAGAACTTTGAGGGATTAAAGGGCAAGCCTGCAATCACTTTGTTTTACGCCATTGGGGCGCCTTTGGTTCACGCGGCCATCGCATTGGGGTTATGTAAGTTGCTGGGTTTACCCCTAGGCGATACAGTTTTACTTATGGTTCTTGCCGCCAGCGCTTCATATATCGCTGTGCCAGCAGTATTAAGACACGCGCTTCCCGAAGTAAATCCGGCCTTATATATGGGGATGTCATTAGGAATTACCTTCCCCTTTAATATCATCCTGGGAATTCCTCTTTACGCCTATGTTGCAGGGCTTACTTACTAAACGGGAGCAAGCATCCCATACCTTGGCCGAATACGCCCCTGGCAAGCAAGATGTTATTAACCACCTTCGGGTGGTTTTTTCTTTTGCCTCAGAGGGTTTAGACTTAGCCAATAAGACTACTTACAACAAGGTCTCTATTTACGTTGAAGATTTTCTATAAAAGATCTATTCTGGTTCAGCATAAACACAGGAGACGAAAAATGATTAAGAAAGCTTCTCTATTAATTGGTGCCGTGTCGATCTTGTCCTTGGCGGCTTGTCAGTCTATGGAGCATGGTGCTGGTCAAAAAGCATCGGCTACCCTAGATTCGCGTTCAGGCTCTAACACTAAAGGAACAGTCAATTTTGTATGGCAAGGGCATGATGTGTTGGTTACCGGAAACTTTTCGGGCTTGAAGCCCAATGCTGAGCATGGATTTCATGTTCATGAAAAGGGTGATTGCTCTGCTCCTGATGCTACCAGCGCAGGCGGTCATTTCAACCCAGAAACAAAATCACACGGTATGCCAGGAAGCGGCACTAATCATGCTGGCGATATGCCCAACATAAAATCAGATGCGAATGGTAATGCAGTTTATTCAGCCAAGTTAAGTGGATTTGCTGTTAATAATGGCCCTGCTGGAATATTGGGAAGGGCGGTGGTTGTTCATCGTGATCCTGATGACTATAAATCTCAGCCAGCTGGAAATTCTGGCCCAAGAATCGCCTGCGGCTTGATTAAGTAAGATGGCTGTTTTTGTGGCCCTCTTGGCCGATTCCGTCCCAGGCCGACAATATCTTATTAACCACCTTCGGGTGGTTTTTTCATTTTGAACGAAAGGATAAATTGAGTTGGTAGCCCGATCCAGCAATTCAATCGAAGAGTAATATTCGGACTATGAAATATTCAAACGAAATACTTTTCCTAGTTTTTGCTCTGATACTGTGGGGATTGCTTTACGGTTCAAGGTTTATATTAACGTCAAGTAAAGGGAGTCAATCTAAAAAGCTTTGGCTAACCGCGCTGACACTTACCGCAACCTCATTTACGCTCTTCGCATTAGCTCCATCAATATCCTTATCCTTACTTACAATTGCAAACACGTGTTTTGTGGCAAGCTTTATTTACTTTGGATTATTTTGCCGCTCTCTTAATGTTCCAGTACCAAAAAAAGCGGATATTCTTGTTCTTGTAGGCTTATTGGCTTTTGTAGTTTTATTTGAATACTTAAGACAAAAGGGATTATTCATAGAGCGGGTTGGCTTAATCAGCCTCATAGGAGCCTCCTGTTTTATTTGGGAGCTAAAGGAGTTAAGACTTCTCCAAGGAATTCGCTCTACTCAACTCAGATTTTTGGTTTATACCATCGCTATCGAGTTAGCACTTACCATCGCCAGACTTGTAGCCTTGTACATTGATGGTGGGCTAACTACCCCTAACTTATACCAAGAGGGTGTGGTTAGTGCATCTATTAGATGGGCGTGGCTTGGAATCTCAATCCTATCTTATGTAGCAGTCCTTGGTTATTGGCTGGAAAAGTTAAGTTTTGAAAACATTGAAGTTGCTGGTGAAAATGAAAAAATTACCGCACTCTTAAAAGAAAAAGAGCGCCTTATCTATGGTCTTCTAAAAGCCAACAAGACTGCGGCCATTGGCGCGCTCTCAGCATCTATTGCGCATGAACTGAATCAGCCTCTTGGGGCATCTAATCTGAATATCCAGTTTCTTAAAATGAAATTAGAAAAAGGGGTCATCAATCGGGAGTTGGGAAAGGAAATTTTGGACTCATTAGAGGCCGACAATCATCGTGCAGCAACGATTGTCAAATCACTCAGGTCAATCTTTGCCGAAGGAGATTCAAATGCTGAAGAAGTCGAGTTAGGTAGTTTGATAGCGAAAGTTTTGGATATTGTTACACCAGAACTTAAGTCTAAGAATATCCAAATGCAACTTCGAGTTGATGATGATTTGATCATTAAGGTCAATTCAGCAGAAATCGAGCAGGTAATATTGAACTTAGTGAATAATGCCTCGCAGGCGTTGGCTAACTCAGGAACACTACAACGACGTATTGCCATAGACGCCTATAAAGTTGGCAATACGATTCAATTAAGCGTTTCTGACAATGGTCCAGGTGTTCCCATTGCATTTAAATCACACCTTTTTGAGCTTTTGAGTACTACCAAGCAAACCGGTATGGGGCTAGGCCTGTGGCTTTCGAGGCATATCGTGACGAGATATGAAGGTTCAATTCTTTACGAAGATGGCGATAGCGGTGGTGCAAAGTTTATCGTGGAGCTACCTTCAGCCGTCTAGAGGTGGGGCCAGGTGTCCTTAAGCCTTAGTCGGCTAAGCATCTCACCCTAAGATTTCAAGACGCGCTGTCAACTAAAAACCAATTGCCAGAAAGTAAAAAATATTATTAGGGCGCATAATCAAGACTCTAATTTCAATATCCAGGGTTATATAAGCCATGACAAAAGTAAAAGCATTCGGTACACAAGACGCCACATCACCTTTAGCGTTAATGGAGATTGATCGGCGCAATCCTAATTCGGATGATGTGGAAATTGAAATACTTTATTGCGGCGTGTGTCATTCAGATATCCATACTGCCAGAAACGAATGGAAGAACACCTTGTATCCCTCGGTTCCTGGTCATGAAATCGTAGGAAGAGTTAGCGCAACTGGGAAAGCAGTTAGCAAATTTAAAGTTGGGGATTTGGTTGGTGTTGGTTGTATGGTTGATAGTTGTGGCAAATGCCCTTCCTGTTCCGAGAACGAAGAGCAATATTGCGAAACTGGATTTACAGGAACATATAACGGCCCAGTATTTGGTGGTGAAAATACCTTTGGCGGCTATTCGAAATCAATCGTTGTTAAAGAAGCTTTTGTTTTAAACATCAAACATGATGAAAAATATTTAGCTAGTGTTGCCCCACTTTTATGTGCCGGTATCACAACATACTCACCTCTAAAAAATTGGGGTGTAGGACCAGGGAAAAAAATAGGCGTTGTTGGTTTAGGCGGTCTTGGACATATGGCAGTAAAAATTGCTCACGCTATGGGAGCTCATGTTGTTTTGTTTACCACTTCGAAAAATAAAGTGAATGATGCTTTAAAGCTCGGCGCGGATGAGGTTTGCGTTTCAACTGATGAAATTCAAATTGCTAAGTACAGTAACCAATTAGACTTTATTTTGAATACAGTGGCCGCACCACATAAGCTTGATCTTTATCTTCAGCTTTTGAAAAAAGACGGAACGATGGCTCTAGTTGGGGCTCCAGCTGACCCGCATCCTTCAATCGAAGTCTTCAACCTAATTTTTAAACGAAGAAAATTAGCTGGATCTTTAATTGGTGGGATTGCAGAAACACAAGAAATGTTAGATTTTTGTGCGGAACATCAAATTGTTTCTGAGATTGAAATGATCGATATGTCTTATATCAATGAATCTTATGAGCGCATTTTAAAAAGTGATGTGAAGTATCGATTTGTAATTGATATGAAATCGTTGAGCTAAAAATGGTTTTAAACAGCGCACCAAAAAAACCACCTTCGGGTGGCTTTTTTGTCACGAGAAATAAGTGCGATCTGAACATATAATGAATTTCATATAAATGATATATAAATCGACTTGAAAAAAGAGAATAAAAAAATAGTTGTCGTCGGTGCCGGATCGGTTGGCTGTTTCTTCGGTGGCATGCTGGCGAGATCTGGTGCAGATGTGACTTTGATTGCTCGCGAAAACCATGTAGTTGCTATTAATAAAAATGGCTTGTATATGGATTGCCTTGAATTTAAAGAGCACGTCAGGATTAAGGCAACTACTTCTAAAGAAAGTTTGAGTCAGGCTGATTTAATTCTCTGTTGTGTGAAGTCACCGGATACTAATGAAGCAATAAAAGAAATCCAGACACACCTTAAGCCCGAAGCTGTCATTTTGAGTATGCAAAATGGTGTTGATAATGTGGACCGGATCAAAAGCCAAGTAAGCAATTATGTTTACCCGGCTGTTGTGTATGTGGCATCAGCCATGACTGGAGATGGATGCGTTAAACATTTCGGGCGAGGTGAGTTGGTGATTGGTGATATGGAAGACCATGAGGCCGAAGCATCTCTGGCTGTCCTACAAGAAATTGCGAATATATTTGTCACCGCACAAATGCCTTGTGTTATTTCAAAGCAAATTAAAAAAGAAATGTGGCTCAAGTTCCTTGTGAATTGTTGTTACAACGGCATCTCTGCTATTGGCCAAACCAGCTATGGGGAATTAATCAAAAAGCCCGAGATCCAAGAGTTGATCGAAGCCTTAACAAAAGAATTTTTATTGGTGGCCTCATTCGAAAAAGTGAATATCAGCCCCGAAGAGGCTGACTATGTCAATCAGCAAATTGCTTTGACGATGGCGGGACAAAAATCTTCCACAGCTCAAGATTTGATGCGTAAAAGAAAAACAGAAATTCAGTTCCTTAATGGACTGATCGTCAGAAAAGCTGAGGAATATGGGGTCCAAGCGCCAACCCATCAAGCAATATTTGCTTTAGTAAAAATGCTTGAGCTGGACCTACTAAAAGCTAATTAAATGACTATAGTCTTATATTCATATAGACGGTGTCCCTATGCAATAAGGGCAAGAATGGCATTGGCTTATGCAAACATCTCAATAGAGGTCAGAGAAATCTCTTTAAAAGAAAAGCCTATATCGATGCTGAGCATTTCGCCTAAGGGCACAGTCCCCGTTCTTCATTCAGGTAATTTAGTTATTGAGCAAAGCATTGACATTATGAAATGGGCTTTGCAACAAAGCGATCCGAATGATTGGTATGGAGCGGCTGTACAAGAATCGGTAGATCAGTTAATTGAGAAAAATGATGATCACTTTAAACAATTACTCGATCGATACAAATATCCAGATAGAGATTTTCGAGGAATGCAATTGTCTGCCAAGGAAGCGCTGCAAACGGCCATTGAAATCTTCATCGAGCCCTTTGATAAAAGATTAGAGAGTCAACAATTCCTGCTAGGGAACAAAGTAACGCTTGCGGATATAGCCATATTCCCATTTATTCGCCAGTTTTCCATGGTGGATTTTGCGTGGTTTGATGCGGCCTCCTTCCCATCTCTTAAAAGATGGCTAAATCAGCATATTGAATCCCCCTTATTTTTAGGGGTTATGCAAAAATACCCTACTTGGCATGACATTTCCATGGAGAAAAAATGAAACGTTTTCTAGCCTTCTTGTTCTTACTTGTTTTGCTTGTTGCCTTATACACTTGGGGCACATTAACTTGGAGTTACTCTCAAGGTGAAAGGGCTGGCTATGTGCAAAAACTTTCTAAAAAAGGCTGGATCTGTAAGACCTGGGAGGGTGAGTTGGCCATGATTAATATGCCTGGGACTTTGACTGAGAAATTTTATTTCACAGTTCATGATGAGCTTGTCGTCAAAAAAATAAATCAAAGCATGGGCAAGAGAGTCAATTTAATGTATGAAGAGCACGTAGGTGTCCCTTTCTCCTGCTTCGGAGACACCGGCCACTACATCACTAACATAGAAGTGGTTGAGTAATTAATAAGTCAATTTTTAAGATTTACTTATTTGGTCAAAATTAATTTTCTAAATTTAGTCACGCGAAGTCGATATGTTTCGCCTTCATGAAGAATATCAAGATAGTTAAGTTTTCCCATGAGGGGCTTGATATCTAGTAACTGGGGAAATTCATTTGATGCGGTTTCCCTTGTGAGGAAACCCTTTTCTTTTGTTTTCATAAAGACTCTCTTCTTTTGAAAGAAGCGACTATCTTAAATGATGGTAAATCACTACCCAGCAAGTGGGTATCGAAATTTATTGAATCAAACCCATTTCGATTTTTTAACTAAATAGATTAGTGCTTTGGCGCAGTAAATGACAATCATGCTTCCCATTAAATCACCAATGATCATCACACCTAAATTATCAAAAAAATCATTTTTGGGATCAGCTACAGTGAATAATGTTTGATGAAGAATTGGGCTGATTAAAGAGTAAATAAAAATACAATTTAACAACTTAGAGCCATCAAGATTGGCTAGGCTCTCCGTGAGGCCCATGTCCTTAAGGGCTAGGTATCTTGCTATATAAGGGGCGAGGCCACTTGTAATTCCAGCGGCAAGGCCGAGCATCAGATCATTAAAATAAAATGTAATTGCAATAATGCTTGATGCCAGAGCTATTCCAACTGCCCCACTTTGCGCGAACAACAAAGTCAGTAAAAGTCTTAATCCGGCTGGCAAAAAAATCCATGCCACGCCTAGAGAGTAGGTAAAGGATTCCAATAAAAAAGAATTAAGTCCAAAACTCAAGGCATAAAAAAATGCAGAGATCAAAATAATGGTTGGACTAAAAAAAGTGGAAAACATACTTACGTAAATATAACAGGTGTTATTACTTTATCGGCCATATGAAATATGCGTTTTATGAGAAAAATAGCTTTTTTTAAACAATTTATGGGTACAATTTATTGGACGCATTAAAAGATTGCGTCCCCATTTCATAAAAATTATTGAAGGAGCCTATTTTGAATAAAGCAGAACTTATTGCAGCTATTGCCGAAGAGTCAGAGTTGTCAAAAGCAAAGGCTGAATTTGCATTGAATTCAGCGATGGACACTATTAAAAAAGCTGTAACTAAAGGCGATAACGTTCAGTTAATCGGTTTTGGCACATTTAGCTCAGGCAAGCGCGCTGCACGCATTGGGCGCAACCCAAAAACTGGCGAAGCAATCAAAATTGCTGCTGCTAAAACAGTTAAGTTCACAGCCGGCAAAGCATTTAAAGACGCTGTTAATAAGCGTAAGAAGTAATTCTGCTTGACCTAAAAAAGCCCAGCATTGCTGGGCTTTTTTAATGTCTTTAACTTTGAACGAGCCTTCTATATCTATGGATGCTCATTAAGATCCCAACGCCAACGCCAAGTGTTACTAAGGCGGTGCCTCCATAGCTGATGAATGGCAGGGGTACGCCAACAACTGGCAGTAATCCACTCACCATACCCATGTTCACAAATGCATAGGTGAAGAAAATCATGGTGATGGTTCCACCTAGTAAACGGGTAAACAATGTTGGCGCACTAGAGGAGATGGCAAAACCTCTTTGAATCAGGGCAGTAAATAACCCCAACAAAATTAAATTTCCAATGAGACCAAATTCTTCAGAAAAAACAGCGAATATAAAGTCAGTGTGTTTTTCAGGAATGAACTCAAGGTGAGCTTGCGTACCATTTAACCATCCTTTACCAAATAAACCACCCGACCCAATTGCAATAACAGATTGAATGGTGTGAAAGCCTTTTCCTAACGGATCAGTGCTTGGGTCTAGTAGGGTGCATACACGATGTTTTTGATAGTCGTGCAGCATGAACCATGTCACTTGGGGCTCACAGATATATCCCCCAAAAATAATAATTAAGAGAATACAAAACACAACAAAACCAACCACTGGAATAATGTATTTCCATGGAAAGCCAGCCAAAATGATGACGTAGAGTCCTGCAGACATAACTAGAAGCGCCGTACCTAAATCTGGCTGTCTAGCAATCAGGGTTACAGGAAGTATTAAAAGCAATGCTGCGACACCGTAGTCCCAGGTTTTAAGAACCCCTTCCCTTTTTTGAAAATACCAAGCCAACATAAGAGGCATGGCAATTTTCATAATTTCAGCAGGCTGAATCACTACCCCAATATTAACCCAGCGTCTTGCGCCTTTTTTAATCAAACCAAATGCTGCAACGGCTAGAAGTAAGGCAATACCAATTCCGTAAATCCAAACGGCTGAACGTTCAAGCCATTTCGGTGGAATGCGAGAAATAACCAGCATGACCGAGTAAGCTAAAACTAGATTTCGAGCTTGATCAATTAATTTAACGCTAGTGCCACTACTGGCAGATATAAATGTAACTGTACTAATGACAATTAAGCCGAGAACGATCAGACCCAGACCTTTATCAAGCCCAGACCAGAGAAAATTGAGTCGGTGAATTAAGGAGCGTTTTTCCACTCTGGGATCTCCTTCGGCCAACGGCCTTCTAAGTAGTAATCAAGAGCTTTTCTTGCAATGGGCGCAGCTTGTGCGGCACCAAAGCCTGCGTTTTCTACAACCATTGCAATCGCGATTTTGGGTTTATCAGCTGGCGCGAAAACAATGTATAAGGCGTGATCTCTGAGGAACTCGGGTGTGCTTCCATGGTTGTAAGACTTTGAGCCTAAGCTAAAAACTTGTGCGGTCCCTGTTTTACCTGCGGGCAAATAATTAGCACCCTTAAATGCTGCTGCAGATGTTCCGAATCTATTCACATCTAGCATTGCATTTTTAATGACTTCAATATTTTCTTTTTTAAGATCAATTTTGTAGCTTTCTTTGGGCGTTGTTAAAACACGATCCCTTGTTACTGGATTCTCAATAGATTTAACGATATGAGGTTTCATGACAACGCCATTGTTGGCGAGATTAGCTGTTGCATGTGCTAATTGAAGAATCGTAAAACTGTTGTAGCCTTGGCCAATCCCTAGTGAAATCGTTTCACCTTCATACCATTTTTGTTGTTCTGGTTTTTTAAATGAACGTTCTTTCCATGATGTGGATGGCAAAATTCCCCGCGACTCTCCATCAAGGTCAATACCTGTTATCTGACCAAACCCAAGAGGCTTCATGAAGTCATGCATCATATTGACGCCCATGTCTCTTGCAAGGAGGTAGTAATAAGTGTCGCATGACTCAATAATTGATTTGGCCATATCAACACTGCCATGCCCACCCACCTTGTCATCTTTGAATGTATGGTTGCCAAAGGTGAAAAACCCCGGATCAGAGATGGTTTGATTAGGTGTGCGCTTGCCTGTTTCCAAGGCCGCTAGAGCCATGAAGGGTTTATAGGTGGAGCCCGGAGGATAGATACCTTTTAATGGTCTGTTATAGAGCGGCTTTTCCAAGGATTCGTTAAGAGCTTTCCAGGTACCCGCATCAATGCCCTCAACAAAATCATTGGGATTGAAGTTGGGCTTTGATACAAAGGCAAGGACATCACCAGTCTCAGGTTCAATTGCAACAAATGCACCGCGTCTTTTCCCGTAGAGATCTTCCACCAGTGATTGGAGCTTAATATCAACTGATAGCACCAAATTTTTTCCAGGACTTGATGATGATGTGGAGAGCGTTCGAACAGCTCTACCCCCAGCTGTGATTTCAACTTGCTCAAAGCCTGGAGATCCTCGTAAATCATATTCGTAACTTTGCTCGACCCCAATCTTTCCAATGTAGGGCATGCCCAAGAGATTAATATTTTTTCTTTGAGCCCAATCTTCATCAAGACTCTTAGTAGAGTCTAGCTCCGCAATTAATTTTTCGCGATCTTTTTGAGAGACTCGACCAATGTACCCAATCAAATGTGAGCCTAACTCGCCATATGGATATTGTCTAAATAAACGAGCTCTAATTTCCACCCCAGGGAATCTGAAGCGTTGCGCCGTAAATCTCGCAACCTCAGTGTCGCTGAGTAGCGTTCTTATTGGGAATGAATCAAAAGTTTTTGATTCATTAAATAACTTTATAAAGTTACGGCGGTCTTTCGCTTGAATATCCACCACCTCAGACAGATCATCTAGCAGAGTATTGATGTTAGTTTCAATTAGAGAGGGTGTTATTTCTAGTGTGTATGCAGAATAGTTTCTTGCAATGACAACACCATTTCTATCAATAATCAGGCCTCTGTTCGCTGGAACAGGTATGAGTGCAATTCGGTTATTTTCTGCTGCAAGAGAATGACGGTGATGGGTAAATACCTGTAACCAAACAAAGCGCAGTAACAAAATTGAAAAGCAAATCAAAACAAAAATCATCGCAACAGAAAGGCGTTCTTGAAACGACCTTACGGTTGGTTGTGGTTTGCTAAATCGATGCATGCAGCGTCATTAAAGTGGACGGTTAAGGTCGACGTCTGTTGGGCGTCTTTGTGGCGCCAAAAGCAACCATACAGCAGAAGGCCATAAGGCGGCCTCGACAAATGCGGCAAACAAACTGGCCCAGGCCCAAATAGGCAATTCACCTGAAGATACCCATCGAACGATTAATGGCCAAATTGATGCGGTTAAGAAAAGTGGCAAAAGATGCAAAATTTGTTGATGTCTTGAAAAGCCGAGAACTCTTCGTTGCCAATGAATGCCAAAGAAGGCAACCAGTGGATACATAAATGCCTGTTGACCTAATAGGCTAGCGTTATGTATATCCATGATCAGGCCCAATAAAAACGCCCAGACCACACCAACTTTTCTGGGTTGGTAGATAGTCCAAAAGACAATACAAATTAAAAGCCAGTCAGGAACCCAGGGCGCATTACCTAGCGGAAGAAAATTGAGTAATAGGGCTGCAAATAAGCTAAATCCTATAAATAAAGGGTTTGCGGGGCGAAGTATGTAACCACTTTCTATCATGGTTTGCCTCGATATAAGCGATTCGATTTGTTTTCTGCTGGCTTGTCTGATTTCTGTGGGACTGGTTTTCCACCAAAGCCGGCGTCATAGAAAAGAATCATGACGTGACGAAATCTATTAACGCCGCCAACTGGTGAGCAGTAAACGTGGGCAAAGTTTTTGTCCACATTGCGGTCAATTTTCTCAATAGTAGCAACAGGAAAGCCTGGGGGGTAAACACCATCAATCCCTGATGTCATTAAAACGTCACCGACTTGTAAATCGCTCACAGCAGCCATGTGACGCAACTCAAGTGCCTGACCCCTGCCATTGCCATAAAGGGCGCCCCTGAGGCCGTTTCGACTCACTTGAACCGGTATCACCATGTCCCTGTCGTCGAGCAGAGCTACTTCCGACTTATTTTCTAAAACCCTAACCACTTGGCCGACAATACCTTGATGATCAGAAACTCCCTGCCCAGCCTTGATGTGGTCGCCTGCGCCACGATCAATAACAATTCTTTGAGACAGTGGATTGCTTGGGCTATAAAGGATTTGAGATATAAGAATCTTGAAACGGCTTTGTTCTTGAATGCCAATTAATCGACGTAATTGAGCATTTTCAGACATCAAGGATTCAGATTGATTTGCCAATAGCGTGAGTTCTGCCACCCTTTTAACAAGGCTTTCATTTTGCTCCTCAAGTGAGCTTTTACTTGTCAGGTAGTCGTAACTTCCGCGCAAAGCTGAGCGAGGTAACAACATTACATTTTGTAATGGCGTTAATAGGTAGCTCGCGATCGAGCGAACTTCGCCAAGAGCTTTAAATTGATAATCCAAAATCATCAGGGTTAAGCTGACGATAAGACACGCCACCAGCTTGATAAGAGCGGGTGTGCCTTGTTTAAAGAGTGGTGGGGGACTAAGCTGCACTTAAATCTCAGTAGCTGCTTAGTCGATTTATTCTTGAGAGAACACGCCGCCCAATTTATCCATGCGTTCTAGAGCCATTCCTGAGCCTCTAGCAACGCACGTTAATGGATCTTCGGCAATGTGAACTGGCAAACCAGTTTCTTCAAGCAATAAACGATCAAGGTCACGAAGCAAAGCGCCGCCACCAGTCAACATCATGCCTCTGTCTGCAATATCTGAGGCCAATTCTGGAGGCGTTTGCTCTAGAGCCACCTTAACAGCCGTAACAATTTGATTTAGTGGATCAGTTAAAGCTTCTAAAATCTCATTGCTCGTAACTGTAAAGCTTCTTGGAATACCTTCAGATAGGTTGCGGCCGCGGATTTCCATATCGCGAACTTCTGAGCCTGGGAAAGCAGAGCCAATATTCTTTTTGATTGCTTCAGCCGTTTGCTCCCCAATCAACATACCGTAGTTTCTACGGATGTAATTAATGATGGCCTCATCAAATTTGTCGCCACCAACACGAATAGAGCCTTTGTAAACCATGCCACCTAGAGACATAACGCCAACTTCTGTTGTGCCGCCACCAATGTCTACAACCATTGAGCCAGAAGCCTCAGAAACTGGTAGGCCAGCACCAATAGCTGCAGCCATTGGTTCTTCAATGAGGTAAACCTGAGATGCGCCAGCGCCCAGTGCAGACTCACGGATAGCACGTCTTTCAACCTGTGTTGAGCCACAAGGTACGCAAATAATGATTCTTGGGCTTGGTTTGAGCAGTTTGGTCTCGTGGACCATCTTAATAAACTGCTTCAACATTTGTTCGGTGATTGTAAAGTCAGCAATAACGCCGTCTTTCATAGGGCGAATGGCTTCAATATTGCCAGGAACTCGACCTAACATCTGTTTTGCATCCTTACCTACGGCTAAAATGGTCTTTTTGCCATTAGGGCCACCCTCTTGACGGATTGCCACAACAGACGGCTCATCGAGGACAATACCCCTGTCACGCATATAAATCAGGGTGTTAGCAGTGCCCAAGTCAATGGCTAAGTCATTAGAAAAGTAGTTACGAAAGAGACCAAACATAATATAAGTAGGAAAATAGATTAATTAATACGTTAATGAACCCTTTAATGATACCGTAGCAGGACAAATGAATCTCGAAGACGTCAAGCGCATAGCGCATTTATCCCGATTAGCCATCTCAGAAGAGGAGGCTGCAAGCACTTTAGCCCAATTGCAAAAAGTATTCAATTTGGTAGAACAAATGCAGGCTGTTGATACCGATGGTGTCGAACCATTGGCTCATCCTATTGAACAAATTATGTCTATCGCTCAACCCTTGCGTGCAGACCTTGTCACTGAAGGTGATCAACGCGACGCTTATTTAAAGAATGCACCCGCGCAACATGAGGGCTTGTTTTTAGTGCCAAAGGTGATCGAATGAGTTGGCATACCAAAACAATTAAAGAGTTGGCTGGCGCATTAAATACAAAAGAAATCAGCGCACAAGAATTGGCCAGTTATTTTTTAAAACGAATTGATGAGACTGTTGCCTTAAATGCGTTTGTCGATGTGAGCGAAGAGCAAACAATGATTCAGGCCAAAGAAGCAGACGCATTGATTGCTAAGGGTGGCGCATCTTCATTAACCGGCATTCCTGTTGCGCACAAAGATGTTTTTGTTACCAAGAATTGGAAAACAACAGCAGGATCAAAAATCTTAACTAACTACATGAGTCCATTTGATGCTCATGTGGTCGCACAGCTTGGCCTACATGGCGCTGGTATGGTTTGTTTGGGGAAGTTGAACATGGATGAATTTGCCATGGGTTCTTCCAATGAAAATTCAAGCGCTGGAGCAGTGAAAAATCCTTGGGATGTTTTGCGCGTGCCTGGTGGATCTTCGGGCGGTTCAGCTGCGGCTATTGCTGCAGGCTTGAGCCCTGCCGCCACAGGCACAGATACTGGTGGCTCGATTCGTCAACCTGCATCTTTGTGCGGCATTACTGGAATTAAGCCAACTTATGGCCGCGTATCACGTTACGGCATGATTGCTTATGCATCATCCCTCGATCAGGCGGGCCCTATGGCCAAAACAGCTGAAGATTGCGCGATTTTGCTGAATGCCATGGCGGGCCATGATGCTAAAGATTCAACAAGCTTGGATAAGCCAACTGAAGATTACACAGCTAAATTAGGGAAGCCTTGGGCAGAAGATTCAAAACAATCGCTTAAAGGTTTGCGCGTTGGTTTGCCTAAAGAATATTTTGGTGATGGCTTACAACAAGATGTAAGGGCTGCTGTTGAAACAGCTATTGAGCAATTTAAAAAGATGGGCGCTGAATGTGTGCCCGTTTCGCTTCCAAAAACAGAATTATCAATACCGGTTTATTACGTTCTTGCACCAGCTGAGGCATCAAGTAATTTAAGTCGTTTTGATGGTGTTCGCTACGGACATCGTGCCGACCAGTATGGTGATTTACTTGATATGTACAAGCGCTCTAGATCAGAAGGTTTTGGCGCAGAAGTGAAGCGCCGTATTTTGATCGGCACCTATGTGCTTTCTCATGGTTATTACGATGCTTACTATTTGAAGGCGCAACGCATTCGTAGAATTATTGCGCAGGATTTTCAAAATGCGTTTCAACAATGCGACATCATCGCGGGCCCAGTTGCCCCTAGCGTGGCTGGAAAAATTGGTGAGAAAACTTCAGATCCAACGCAAATGTATTTAGAAGATATTTATACCTTGTCACCCAACTTGGCAGGTCTTCCAGCGATGAGTGCCCCGTGCGGCTTTGGCGCTAATGGCATGCCTGTAGGCATTCAGTTAATTGGCAATTACTTTTCTGAGGCGAGCTTGTTGCAAGTGGCGCACGCTTATCAACAAGAAACTGATTGGCATCAAACACTTTCACCTTTTGCAAAGAAAGGTGGTGTTGCATGAAGTGGGAAGTAGTTATTGGTCTTGAGACCCATGCTCAATTGAGAACAGCCTCTAAAATATTTAGTGGTGCTTCTACTCAGTATGGCGCGGAGCCGAATAAACAAGCCTGCGCGGTTGACCTCGCTTTGCCAGGGGTTTTGCCTGTTTTAAATAGAGAGGCTGTCGCGCATGCTATACGTTTTGGTTTGGCAGTAGGTGCGCATGTTGCCCCATTTAGCGTTTTTGCGCGTAAGAATTATTTTTATCCTGACTCACCAAAAGGTTATCAAATTAGTCAATTTGAAATCCCGGTGGTGCAGGGCGGAAAATTAGAAATCCTCGTCGACGGTGTTGCTAAAACAGTAAATCTCACTCGCGCACACCTTGAAGAGGATGCCGGTAAATCATTGCATGAGGATTTCCGTGGCCCTCATGGCGAATCGTCTAGCGGCATTGATTTGAATCGTGCTGGTACGCCATTGTTGGAGATTGTGACTGAGCCTGACATGAGAAGTGCCGCTGAGGCTGTTGCATATGCAAAAGCATTGCATACCTTGGTTGTTTGGTTAGGTGTCTGTGATGGCAATATGCAAGAAGGCTCATTCCGTTGTGACGCTAACGTTTCTGTTCGCCCAGAAGGTCAAGCAGAGTTTGGTACTCGTTGCGAAATTAAAAACTTAAATTCTTTTAGGTTTTTAGAAGAGGCCATTCAGTATGAAGTGCGTCGCCAAATTGAGCTCATTGAAGATGGCGGCACCGTTGTTCAAGAAACGCGTCTTTACGATTCTGATAAAAAAGAAACGCGTAGCATGCGCAGTAAAGAGGATGCCAATGATTACCGCTATTTCCCTGATCCAGATTTACTACCTTTAGTTATTTCTGATGAGTGGGTCGCTCAAGAGCGTGCTGGCATGACTGAGTTACCTGCCCAGAAAGCAATTCGGTGGCAGGCTGAGTTTGGCTTATCAGCCTATGACTGCCAAATTTTGACGCAAGAAAAAGCAACCGCTGATTTTTATGAGCGATTGGTTCAAGAGTTAAATAAAGATCAAGCTAAAGCCGCGGCTAATTTAATGGCTGGGGATTTTGCTTCTGCACTGAATCGAGATGGTATTTCTGCAACAGAAGCGCCTTTGTCGCCATCACAAATAGCCAAGTTAATTGGCCGAATTGCTGATGGAACAATTTCCAACAAAATTTCAAAAGAAATTTTCTTGGTGATGTGGGATGAAAAAGCTCAAGACTTAGATGCGGTCGATCGCATCATCGATGCAAAAGGTTTGAAGCAAATTAGTGATAGCGGAGCCCTAGAAGCCATCATTGATCAAGTCTTGTCTGCCAATCAAAAGTCTGTTGAAGAGTTCCGTGCCGGTAAAGAAAAAGCCTTTAACGCGCTGATTGGCCAAATTATGAAAGCAACACAAGGCAAGGCCAATCCGCAGCAGGTGAACAAACTATTAACCGAAAAGTTGAGTTAATCATGACCCAAGAAAAAAATGCGCAAGATCAGGCTGAGCAAGAGGCGCTGGTGGCCGAGTGGCTAAAAGCAACTCCAGGTTTTTTTGAAAGACATGCAAACCTGTTGGCTGAAATTCAGTTAAAAAACCCCCACGGTGATCGTGCAATTTCTTTGCAAGAGCGCCAGCTAAGTGTTTTGCGCGAACAGAACCATACGCTTAATCAGCGCTTATCTGCGATGTTGCACTTTGGTAGTCAAAACGATAAGACGCAAGGCCAGATGATTGCCTGGCTAAAAAGTTTGTTACTGGCTAAAACAGAACCTGAGGTTCGAGAGGCTATCATTGTTGGGCTTGGCGATATTTTTGCTGTAGAGCTAATTAAGTTAGTTGATGGTCAAAACTTACCTAATTTTTGTGGTGCAGTTGCGCAGGCAGACAGTGCTTGTAAAGCCCTACTAGATGATGCATGTCAAAGTTTGGTGGTTGTTAATCTGCCTAATAGTGATGCCCAACTTTTATTGGCCAGCACAGTGCTTGAGAAATTTACTGCTGACATGGGTCGCTTTTATCTAGACCAGATTGCTGAGCTTGCTGCAGCATCAATGACTAGGGTCCAGGGTTAAGGCTTTCGTCATCATGGAAGAGAATCTCGCGCAGGAATACCTTCGCGAACTCCATGTGGTTCGGCAGGTTTCAAAGCACACAATAGATGCTTATGAAAATGATTTGAAGCTCCTGTTTCAAAAGCTAGAAGAGTCATCAACGGCTTTAACAAGGCTGAGCTCTGATCAGGTTAGAGGGTGGGTTGGTCGCTTACATGCGCAGGGAAGGTCACCAAGAAGTATTGCTAGAACATTGTCAGCATGGCGCGGCTTTTATCTGTGGCTTGCTAATCAAAAGAAATTCATCTCTCATAATCCACTGGATGATATTAAGGCTCCCAAAAGATTAAAGCCTTTACCTAAAGCATTGTCGGTGGAAGGTGCAATTAACTTAGTGGAAAGGGCTGGCGGTGAAGATGTTCAACAAGACCTTTTTTTGCGAGTTAGAAACAAAGCTATTTTTGAGCTCTTATATTCTTCGGGCTTGCGCTTATCTGAGTTGTTAGGAATTGATCTTGTGCCAACACAGTCAAAAGAATATCAATCGGCAGGATGGTTAGATTTTGAGGCTGGTGAAGTGATGGTTTTGGGTAAGGGTGGCAAAAGAAGGACGGTCCCTGTTGGATCTGCTGCCATGGCTGCAATTAAAGAATGGTTAGCAGTACAGGAGACGCATCGTTTAGAAAAATCTATAAATACTGAGCTAACTATTCAAGCGCTTTTTACAAATAAGCAAGGTAAGAGAGTTTCATCAAGAACTGTTCAAAAACATTTAGCGGAGTTGGCTGTGAAGGCAGGATTGCCAACACATGTTCATCCCCATATGCTCAGACATAGTTTTGCTAGCCACGTTCTACAATCATCTGGGGACTTGCGAGCTGTTCAAGAAATGTTGGGCCATGCCAGTATCAGTAGTACGCAGATATACACGGCATTAGATTTTCAGCATTTGGCAAAAGCATATGATCATGCCCACCCAAGAGCAAAAAGTAAAAAGACCGATTCATAAGAGGCAGTCATGCAAGCATCAATAATTTTAAAAGCGGGAAAAGAGCGCCCACTCTTTCGACACCACCCTTGGGTTTATTCGAATGCAATCGATCGCTTGGAAGGTAAGCTCTATCCGGGATGTACCGTTCATGTTTTAACTCATGAGGGGCAGTTTGTTGCTAAAGGGCTATACAGCCCTGTCTCTCAAATCAGGGTACGAGTTTTAACTTGGGATGAAGCCGAGCCAATCGATCATGCCTTTTTCAAAAGACGCATTGCTAAGGCGGCTGCTCACAGACAACAATGGGTTAAAAACACGAACGCTATTCGTTTGATTTTTGGCGAAAGTGATGGATTGCCGGGTTTGGTGGTTGACCAGTATGCAGATACTTTGGTTTGCCAATTTTTATTTGTTGGCATGGAGCATTGGAAGGCGGCTATTGTTGATGCTCTCGCGCAGCAAACTTCTTGTACCAATATTGTTGAAAGATCAGATGCTGCAGTTAGAACTCGCGAAGGCCTTGGGCCTCACATTGGGCCACTTTATGGTGACTTACCAACTGAGCCTGTAGAAATTAATGAGTGTGGGGTTTTGTACACCGTAGATGTTTTAAAGGGGCATAAGACAGGCTTTTATATTGATCAACGAGATAGCCGCGAATTGCTTGGACAATTAAGCCAAGACAAAGAAGTGTTGAACGTGTTTTGCTATACAGGGGGATTTTCTTTGGCGGCCTTGCGAGGTGGCGCTAAACACGTTACATCGGTTGATTCATCTGGTGAGGCCTTGGCAATGGCACAAAAACAAATGAAGGTGAATGGCTTTGACGAGAGTCGGGCTACTTGGATCGATTCTGATGCTTTTGATGTTTTGACCAAACTCAGAAAAGAAGAGCGACAATTTGATATTGTTGTTTTGGATCCCCCAAAATTTGCGCCATCGTCACATCACTTGGATAAAGCCCTTCGAGCTTATAAAGAAATTAACCGAGCAGGTATGCAACTTTTAAAGCCGGGCGGCTTACTATTTACATTCTCTTGTTCGGGAGCGGTAGATTCAGCCTTGTTTGAGAGAACGATTGCCATGGCCGGAGCTGAGGCAATGACTCACGGTGAAGATAAGGGCTTGGATTTCAGAGTTATGATGCGCCTATCTTCAGGCGCTGACCACCCCTTGTTGACGAGCTTTCCTGAAGGGGATTATTTAAAAGGTTTATTGCTACAGCGTGTGTAGCAAAGTCTAATAGACAGCAGCATAATTAGAAGATTGATAAAGGATTCTTAGCATGGCATTAATACCAGTCACAATACTTTCCGGATTTTTGGGTAGCGGCAAGACAACTCTTTTGAAGCACATCTTGCATGAAAACCATGGCAAGAAGATTGCCGTTATTGAAAATGAGTTTGGAGAAGAAAATATTGATAACGATATTTTGATCCAAGACTCCTCTGAGCAAATTGTTCAAATGAGTAATGGTTGTGTTTGCTGCACAATTCGAGGGGATTTAGTTATTGCCTTGAATGACTTATGGGAACAAAGACGCGATAAAAAAATTAGTTTTGATAGAGTTGTTATTGAAACAACCGGTGTTGCCAACCCAGGCCCAGTTGCACAAACATTCTTTATGGATGAAGAAGTCGCCAGTCATTACATGTTGGATGCAATTGTTACTTTAGTGGATGCCAAGCATGGCAATCAGCAATTAGATGTGCATGAAGAGGCCCAGCAGCAGGTTGGTTTTGCAGATCGTATTTTCATTACAAAAACTGATTTAGTGAATCAGGCTGCTGTCGATGCCCTCAAGCATCGTTTGATGCACATGAATCCACGCGCTCCAATTACAGGCATTACACAAGGAGCCATTTCTTTGGAGCAGGTTTTAGATCTAAAAGGCTTCAATTTGAATGATAAATTGGAGATTGACCCGCACTTTCTAGAGCAAGACGATCACGATCATGCTAATTGTGGAGATGATCACCATGTTCACGGCCCAGACTGCGATCATTCGCATGACCATGATCATGGGCATGCACCATCTCAAACCGTTCAATTTGTTAAAAAACCGCATACCGACAAAATTCAATCTTTTGTGTTTAAGAGTGATCGACCATTTGACTCTCAAAAATTAGAAGACTTTTTGGGTGGAATTTTGTCCGTTTTTGGAGCTAAGATGTTGAGATATAAAGGTGTTTTATATGTCAAAGGTGGTGCTCGTAAAGTGATTATTCAGGGGGTTCATGAAATGATGGGCTCTGATTTAGGTAAGCCATGGGGTGCTGAGAAGCGACAAACCAGAATGGTATTTATTGGCACAGATCTGCCAAAAGACGTTTTATTGGGTGGACTTGAAACTTGTTTGGTGTAATCTCCCAAGATTGGAGTAGAATCCGCGCCCAAGGTTGTTTATAAATATTAGGGTGTATTAATTGTCTTGGTAATAGCAGTTGAGCTGAAGGCAGCTTGAAGTAACCAATAAAAAGTCCTGAAAGGACATGAAATGAGCAAGAAACCATTAACCGAAGCTGATATTCTAAAAATGTCTGAAAAAGACTATATGAATGCAGCTCAACTTGAATTTTTCAAAACCAAATTATTGGCGTTGAAAGCAGATTTATTAATGCACGCTAATGAGACAACAGAGCATTTGCGTGAAAACGTTTTAGTTCCTGATCCAGCGGATCGCGCAACCATTGAAGAGGAGCATGCTCTTGAGTTGCGTACACGTGATCGTGAGCGCAAGCTATTGAAGAAGGTTGAGCAATCTCTATTGAGTATTGAGTCAGGTGACTATGGTTGGTGCGAAGAAACAGGAGAACCAATTGGCGTTCCACGTTTGTTAGCACGTCCAACAGCAAACCTATCACTTGAGGCGCAAGAGCGTCGTGAGTTGCGCCAAAAGTTGTTTGGTAATTAATAAGATTTAGAAGTCTCTTCTAAATAAAACTGACTGGATATGAACACTCCAATAGCCGAACTTAAAGACGTCTCCCCAGCTGTCAAGGCTGAGGTTTTGGCGCAAGCATTGCCATATATCAAAAAGTATCACGGTAAAACAATTGTGATTAAGTACGGCGGCAACGCGATGACTGAAGACCGTCTCAAAGAAGGCTTTGCCCGTGACGTTATCTTATTAAAGTTGGTAGGCATGAATCCAGTGGTAGTTCACGGCGGTGGCCCACAAATTGATGATGCTTTAAAGAAGGTTGGTAAAGCTGGAACATTTATTCAGGGCATGCGTGTTACTGATGAAGAAACCATGGAAGTTGTGGAGTGGGTTCTTGGGGGAGAGGTTCAGCAAGATATCGTGATGTTGATTAATCATTTCGGGGGTCAGGCGGTTGGTTTGACAGGCAAGGACGGCGGATTGATTCATGCGCGCAAAATGATGATCCCAAACAAAGAAAAAGCTGGGGAGATGTTAGACATCGGTTTTGTTGGCGAAATCGAGTCAATTAATCCTGCGGTTGTTAAAGCTTTGCAAGATGATGCTTTTATTCCAGTCATTTCTCCAATTGGCTTTGGTCAAGATGGCCAGGCTTACAACATCAATGCAGATTTGGTGGCTGGCAAGATGGCGGAAATCCTAAACGCTGAAAAATTAGTCATGATGACTAATATTCCAGGAGTAATGGATAAGAGCGGCAATTTATTAACAGATTTAACTGCCAAAGAAATTGATGCTTTGTTTGCTGATGGCACTATTTCTGGCGGCATGTTGCCTAAGATTTCATCTGCATTAGATGCCGCCAAGAGTGGCGTTAATTCAGTGCATATTATTGATGGGCGTATTGAGCACTCCTTGCTTTTGGAAATTTTGACCGAACAGGCTTTCGGCACAATGATTCGCTCACACTGAGGATGGCATGCGCCATCCTTTGTGGTTATTTGATTTAGATAACACGTTACATAACGCGTCAGACGCGATCTTCCCTTATATCAATCAATCGATGACAAGCTATGTTGCTCGTCGTTTGAATTTAGACCCCAGTTCAGCAAGTCAAGTGCGGCGCCAATATTGGCGACAGTATGGCGCTACCCTATTAGGACTTGTTAAGCATCATGGGGTGGATCCCCATGATTTTTTATATGAAACACATCGTTTTGATGAAAAGTCAGGGGCGCATTTAGAAGATTTGTCGCAAATGGTTCATGGTGAGCGAGGAGTTCGTCAGATACTCAATCGACTCCCCGGGCGCAAAGTATTACTGACAAATGCACCAAAGGCCTATGCTTTAAAAGTAACAAAAGAGCTTGGCATACAGGGCTGTTTTGATGCGATTGAGGCGATTGAGGGGATGGAGGTGCATCAGCAATGGCGACCTAAGCCTAACCATTTGATGATTCGTCGCCTTCTCAGAAAATATAGCTGCGCCCCTCAAAATGCCATTTTGGTCGACGATACGCTGGGACATTTGTTAGAGTACTCAAAGCTAGGTATAAAGACAGTCTGGTTTAAGAGGCATGTTAGGACTTACACCCATAATCGAGCTAGTCTTTCTCTAGAAGTACAATCAATACATCAATTATTTAAAAGTTGGCAAAAACTCAGATGAACTCACCATTTAATCAACTGAACACACCCGATTCTGCAGAACAAGACGCTGCTGCGCCAGTTCGTAAAAGGCCGCGTCCAGGCGAGCGCCGTATTCAAATTTTGCAAGTATTAGCGCAGATGCTTGAAAGTCCCAAGGGTGATCGAGTCACAACTGCTGCTTTAGCGGCAAGGTTAGATGTTTCTGAAGCTGCCCTTTATAGACACTTTGCAAGTAAAGCTCAAATGTTTGAGGGCTTGATCTCTTTCATTGAGCAAACAATTTTTGGCTTGATTAATCAAATTACAGAACGTGAAGAATCGGGTGATCGTCAGGCGCACGAAATTTTGATGGTTTTATTGGGGTTCGGCGAAAAGAATCCTGGTATGACGAGAGTATTGTTGGGCGACGCCTTATGGTTAGAAGATGAGCGCTTACAAGATCGTATTGCTCAGATTTTTGAGCGCATTGAATCTTCTTTAAAGCAGTCTATTCGTGTTGCGCAAACACAGGGCAGATTGCCACAATCTGCAGATGGCAATGAAGTGAGTGCGCGTGCCGCTATGATGATTAGTTATGTTGTTGGCCGTTGGCATCGCTATGCCAGAAGCGGTTTTAAAAAATCACCAACAGAGCACAATGATTTCCCAATGAGAGCTTTATTCTCCGTATGAGCCTAGGGGTTGTTACTCCACAAATTCTGAACTTTGCTGAGCCATTAAGTCTGCAAAGTGGGGCAAATATTGCCAATTACGATTTGGTGGTGGAGACCTATGGGCAATTAAACGCAACAAAAGATAACGCTGTATTAATTTGTCACGCCTTGAATGCATCTCATCACGTTGCTGGGGTTAGCGCTTCAGATCCAGAGAGCATCGGGTGGTGGGATAACATGGTTGGCCCAGGTAAGCCAGTTGATACCAATCATTTCTTCGTCATCGGCGTTAATAATTTAGGGTCCTGTTTTGGTTCAACAGGCCCTATGAGCATTAATCCTGCAACACAAAAACCATATGGCGCTAGCTTCCCAGTTGTAACGGTGGAAGATTGGGTGAATGCCCAAGCAAGAGTTGCAGATCATTTTGGTATTAAGAAGTTTGCCGCCGTAATGGGCGGAAGCCTTGGGGGCATGCAAGCAATGGCCTGGGGCATGATGTATCCGGATCGAGTTGCTAACTGTGTCGTTGTCGCTTCAACCCCTAAGCTCTCCGCCCAAAACATTGCATTTAATGAAGTGGCTCGGAGTGCCATTTTGAGCGACCCAGATTTTCATGGTGGTGATTACTATGCGCACAATGTAAAGCCTCGCAGAGGTCTGCGAGTAGCGCGCATGATTGGGCACATCACCTATTTGTCAGACGATGATATGGCTGAAAAGTTTGGTCGCGAATTAAAGCGAGCAGACGGTGACTCAGATGCATATAACTTTAGCTTTGATGTTGAATTTGAGGTGGAGAGCTATCTTCGCTATCAAGGCGAAAAGTTTGCCGACTACTTTGATGCCAACACCTATTTATTGATTACCCGAGCCTTGGATTACTTTGATCCAGCTAAGGCGCATCGCAATAATTTAAGTCAAGCAATGGCAGATGTCAGCGCCAAATTTTTGGTGGTGAGCTTCTCCACCGATTGGCGTTTTGCCCCAGAGCGTAGTAGAGAAATTGTGAAAGCTTTATTAGATAACAAGCTTGATGTTACTTATGCCGAAATTGATGCACCTCATGGGCATGACGCATTCTTATTGGAGGATCCACGTTATCACCAATTGGTGCGCGCCTATTTTGAGCAAATTGCTAGAGGGCTCCAGTCATGATGCGATCAGATTTTTCGGCAATTGCTCAATGGATTAAGCCCAACAGCCAAGTATTAGATGTTGGTTGTGGTGACGGTAGTCTTTTGGATTATTTGAAGACACATAAAAACGCGCATGTGTATGGTGTTGAATTAGCTGATGACAAAGTTTTGGCTTGTGCACAAAAAGGTTTAAATGTTGTGCAGCAAAATTTAG
>JBDLVQ010000009.1:0-5769 GCA_039804685.1 Pseudomonadota bacterium
CAAACTACAAAAAGCACATGAAAAAAAGTTTACTTTAATTTTAAGTTTTATCTTACACATTGTGTAAGTTCTGCTTTTAATTCTATGTATACTACTGCTATCAAAAAAAATTAAGAATCCTTAAGTTCCCAAAATGTTACGCAAAAGTTACACAACTCACAATTTTGAGTTACAAGTTGTTGATTTTGTTGAATTTTATTTGTGGGCTACTACTGAGTGGGAATAAGCGGGGCATTTGTCCTCGCTTTTTGGTATGAGGGTTCTTAGTCTCATCCCACCGATGACGCAGTTAAATACGCCGTATCCCTCAACGGCCTATATCACTGGTTTTTTACGTTCAAGAAATATTGAAGCAGTCCAAGATGATTTGGCCTTATCTTTGGTGCTTGGTTTTTTTACAACTGAGGGCATCGCTGAAATACACCAAGAAGCTCTCAAAGTTCCGGAAGAAAATCGAAGTTCCAGCGTTAACTTTTTTCTAGACTATTTTCTAAATTATCAGCGCACCATCGAACCTACGATTAAGTTCCTCCAAGGAAAAGATAGTACTCTCAGTCACCGGATTAACAGCCGAAGCTTTTTGCCAGAGGGACCTCGCTTTGCAAGTCTAGAAGTCTATGATGATGAGTTTTCTGAAGATAGCTTGTCATGGGCATTTGGTGCATTAGGATCTGAAGATCGGGCTAGGCATCTAGCGACTCTCTATCTGAATGATTTATCAGATGTCCTACGAGATGCTGTAGACGATCGATTTGAGTTTGTACGTTATGCTGAGTCACTTGCAGGAAGTCAGGCATCTTTTGATTTACTAGATAGTGCCTTGAGTGCCCAGCCTACTTTAATAGACCATCATTTACAACAATTAACGCTGTCAGCACTATCCAAGAATAAACCTGATGTAGTACTTTTATCAGTCCCATTTCCAGGCTCAGTCTACGCAGCCTTAAGAATTGCACAAACCATTAAAAATAACTATCCCTCTGTAAAAATTGCATTGGGCGGTGGATTTGTTAATACAGAATTGCGCGAGTTAAGTGATCCTCGAGTTTTCAACTTTGTGGACTTTATTACCTTAGATTCTGGTGAAACACCACTAGTAGCACTCATAGAGTATCTCAACAATAAGCGTTCCATTAATCGATTGGTCAGAACTTTTGTTAAGAATGATGATAGCCTTGTTGAATATATTAATTGGCCTGAGCCTGACGTTGCATTCGAAGATGTTGGAACGGCAACTTGGGATGGCTTACCTTTAGACTCGTATCTATCTCTTCTTGATATGCTCAATCCGATGCATCGTCTATGGAGCGATGGTCGTTGGAATAAGTTAACTGTTGCGCATGGATGCTATTGGAAAAAATGTAGTTTTTGCGATGTGAGCTTAGATTATATTTCTCGATATGAGACTGCATCAGCCAGTTTGTTAGTTGACCGCATCGAACGAATTGTGGCTGAAACAGGTCAAACAGGCTTTCATTTTGTGGATGAGGCAGCGCCACCCAAAATTCTAAAAGCTTTGGCCGAGGAATTGCTCAGAAGAAATGTGACTATTTCTTGGTGGGGCAATATTCGTTTTGAAAAAACATTCACCCCAGAGTTAGCAGAGCTACTTGCCCAGAGCGGTTGTATTGCTATGTCGGGTGGCCTCGAGGTTGCCTCAGATCGATTGTTGGCTCTGATGGAAAAGGGTGTGACTGTTGAACAAGTGGCACGTGTAACCAAGAGTTTTTCTGATGTTGGGATTTTGGTTCATGCTTACTTGATGTACGGTTTTCCAACTCAAACTGTTCAAGAAACAGTCGACTCTCTTGAATACGTTAGACAGCTATTTGAGACCGGTTGTATCCAGAGCGGGTTTTTTCATCGTTTCACTTGCACGGTACATTCTCCGGTGGGCAAAAATCCAGAGGCTTATGGCATTGAGCTAATCCCATTACCAGAGATTACTTTTGCTAAAAATGATATTGCTTTCATTGATCCTACTGGTGTTGATCATGATATCTTGGGGCAAGGTCTTAAGAAAGCTATCTACAACTATATGCATGGTGTTGGCTTTGAAGAAGATGTTCGAAATTGGTTTGATTTAGGATCTGGGCTAATCCCGAAAACAAGTATTCCAAGAAATAAAATAGCCAAAGCCTTACAGCTCAATTAGTTTGGTCATTTGTTGTCTCAATTCTTTACAATAGCAATAACAGCTTCTTCTACTAGGACGAAATGACTTATAGCGTTAAAGAACTCTTTCTAACTCTTCAAGGCGAAGGTGCGCATGCAGGTCGCGCTGCTGTGTTTTGTCGTTTCTCAGGCTGTAATTTATGGACCGGAAGAGAAGAAGATCGATCAAGCGCCGTTTGTCAATTTTGTGACACAGATTTTGTCGGTACAGATGGCGCTGGTGGCGGTAAATTTGAAAGCCCAGAATTATTAGCAGATGCCATTAATCAGGAATGGGGGAACGGTGACCCACATCACAAATATGTCGTTTTTACTGGCGGAGAACCCTTATTACAGCTAGATACACCTCTAATCATGACACTCAAGGCTAAAGGTTTCAAAATAGGTATCGAAACCAATGGCACCATTAGAGCGCCTCAGGGTATCGATTGGGTTTGTGTCAGCCCTAAATCAGGGGCAGAGCTAGTTCAGGTGCAAGGGAACGAAATCAAGGTAGTTATTCCTCAGGCAGGACATCTTGGTCAATTACCACAACTCTTGATTCGCTTTGAGAAGATGTCATTCAAACACCATTTTTTACAGGCTATGGATGGTCCTGATTTAGAAGCTAATCGAGCATTAGCGATTAAAATCTGTCAATCACGTCCTTTATGGCGTTTAAGCACTCAGACCCATAAATTATTGGGAATTCGTTAACGTCGCTGTTAACTTCCGCCTTAGGCTTAGATTTATGAATAAAAAAATTGAAATAACTCGTCGACTTGAATTTGATGCCGGACATCGCATTCCTCATCATGGTGGTCAATGTCGACATATTCACGGTCACCGTTATGTCATAGAGGTGACTGTATTGGGTCAAGTTTTAGACCATCAAGGTCATGGTGATGATGGCATGGTATTGGATTTTGGTGATATCAAAAAAATTACTAATGAGCAGGTTGTTGAAAAGTGGGACCATGCTTTTTTAGTAGCTAAAGAAGATGAATCATTGGTCAATTTTTTAGCAAGTATCCCTGACCATAAAACAGTAGTGATGGATCATATTCCAACCGTTGAAAACCTTGCGCAATCTGCGTTTAGCATTCTTGATCCTATCTTCAAAGAGCGTTTTGGTGGTCGTTTAAATTTGAGCCGCTTGCGTCTCTACGAAACGCCTAATTGTTGGGCTGATGTTCATGCCTAATGAACGCGACCTTGTGTTTATGCAGCTCGCTCTGGAGCAAGCTTTTATGGCCAAGGCTGCTGGTGAAGTTCCGGTTGGAGCCGTATTAGTCGCCAATGATCAAGTGATTGCAACAGGTCACAATCAACCCATTACACAAAATGATCCTAGTGGCCATGCAGAAATGCTTGCCCTAAGATCTGCAGGTCAATCCCTAGGCAATTACCGTCTTCCGAATACAACTCTTTATGTCACTTTAGAACCCTGCATGATGTGCTCTGGTGCCATCATGCATGCGCGAGTTTCTAGGGTTGTTTATGGTGCACCAGATCCAAAGACGGGGTGCGTTCATAGTGTTTTGAATCTGTTTGACAATCAACAGCTAAATCACCATACAATAGTTGAAGGGGGCATTCTGGAGAACCACTGTGCCCAAGTATTAAAAGATTTCTTCAAAGAACGTCGCTCACATAACTCATGAATTTGCACCTTATAGCGCCATCAGGATGTTTACCGGATCCAAGTATTGTTGATCAGGGTATCGCTTGGTTAAAAAATAAGGGAATCAATGTTCAAAATGTGCCTTGCAGTCAGCGTCAGTTTCAACGTTTTGCAGGTACAGATATGGAGCGACTGGAAGATATTAACGCCATAGCTCACTTATCTAATACAGTGGTTGTTTCATTGCGTGGTGGTTACGGGCTGAGCCGTTTGATGAGGGATATTAAATGGCAAGCTATTGGCGCTCAAGTACCTAAAGGTCTACAGATTGTGGGTCATAGCGATTTCACAGTATTTAACCTGGCACTCTTTGCAAAAACGGGTGCGCCTAGTTTTGCTGGGCCTATGTTTAGCTATGATTTTTGCGGCGATGTTTCTTCATTTACTTGGAAGCACTTTGATAAAGCGATTAATCATAGTCAGTTATCGGTTGAAGTTTTATCTCCTCAAGAACTCAAAAAACCTCTTGGCGTTGATCTATCTGAACGAGCGGTTCTATGGGGTGGCAATCTCACCATGCTAGTCAGTTTATTGGGGACAGAGTTTATGCCATCGCTCGATCAAGTGAAAGGTGGCATTTTGTTTGTTGAGGACGTCAATGAGCATCCTTATCGAGTTGAAAGAATGCTTCATCAGTTATTTGATGCAGGTTACTTAGATCAGCAGAAAGCCATTTTAATCGGCGATATATCAGCCTATAAACTGAGTGACGTTGATAGAGGCTATGACCTAAAGCAAGCTTTCACAGCCATCAGATCCCGATTAAAAGGCCAAGTGCCGGTCTTGACTGATCTTCCTTTTGGGCATTGTCCTGACAAATTAACACTCCCAATTGGCCGATTTATAAGCCTTAAAGCCAGTTCTTCAGGTTATATCCTCGAATCTAACTGGTAATTTTCAAGCTTTCTCCGTATTAGCTAGTCTGATTGGTTAAAATAGAGGGCTTTGGTTGTCTCACTCTTTTACAGGCAAATAACGTGCTTTCAGCTGCAAATATCACTATGCAATTCGGGGCGAAGCCCTTGTTCGAAAACATTTCCGTTAAGTTTGGTGGCGGTAATCGCTATGGCTTAATCGGAGCCAACGGTTGCGGTAAATCAACCTTCATGAAAATCCTCGGCGGTGATCTTGAGCCGTCAGCAGGTAACGTATCTCTTGAACCTAATATCCGTCTTGGTAAATTACGTCAAGACCAATTTGCATACGAAGACAAGCGCGTATTAGATGTTGTCATGATGGGACATGAAGATATGTGGAACGCTGCTGCAGAGCGCGATGCTTTGTATGCCAATCCAGAAGCGACTGATGAAGATTACATGCGTGCTGCTGAACTAGAAGCAAAATTTGCTGAGTTTGGTGGTTACACAGCCGAAGCTAGGGCAGGTGAGTTACTACTCGGTATTGGTATTCCAACGGATCAACATAATGGTCCCATGAGTGAAGTTGCTCCTGGCTGGAAATTGCGTGTTCTTTTAGCTCAAGCCCTCTTTTCAGATCCAGATGTGTTATTGCTAGACGAACCTACTAACAACTTAGATATTCACTCTATTCACTGGTTAGAAGATATTCTGAATGCACGTAACAGCACAATGATTATTATTTCTCACGATCGTCACTTTTTGAATGCTGTGTGCTCACACATGGCGGATATGGACTTTGGAACGCTAACTGTTTATCCAGGCAATTACGACTCTTACATGTTAGCCTCTATGCAAGCCCGTTCTCAGCAATTGGCGAACAACACAAAAGCAAAAGAAAAGATTGAAGAATTACAAGCATTCGTTCGCCGTTTCTCTGCGAATGCTTCAAAAGCTCGGCAAGCAACGTCAAGACAACGTCAATTAGAAAAAATTGAGGTGGTTGAGATCAAACCTTCATCACGTCAAAACCCATTCATCCGTTTTGAATACGATAAAAAACTTCATAACATT
>JBDLVQ010000010.1:0-23656 GCA_039804685.1 Pseudomonadota bacterium
TCCGTGTGCAGCTCTTTAAATGTATATGATTTCTCTTGATCTGTTTCTGTTGAAACTGCTACCAAAGCTTGTTGGTCCGCACGGTCTTTTAAATGACGATCAACAGCGTTATGACAAAGATTTGTTTTGCCACCAACAAACCATTTAGCAAATGGAGGATTACTGTAGTCCAATACCTGGTCAAAAGGTTTTTGCCATTCAATTAATTGTGCTTGCTCTGCCCAAAAACCTTGTGGATCTTTTACAGAACGCTCATGGAAAGCTTTGTAAGCGGACATACATTTCCCCCGAATAAACATGAAATAGTTTTAAGAATCTCAATAGGATCAAATCCTAGGCTGACTTGGCTCTGACACTTAGGGATTTACCCTATAAATCGACGCCTGAAAACTAAGATTAACTTCTTTTAATTCGATTTTTTTTGATTTTGGGCCAACTTGGTATCTGACTTGCTGTCAGGTTTGGCTTTTTTATTTGTTTTATTAGTTGATGTTTTTTTATTAGATGCTGTTTTTTTGTTGGCCCCGGAGCTCTTCTTGGCTTGAGCTTTCTTTTGCGCTACTTCTTTTTCTAACATCAATGCTGCATTGTTAGCTAAGTGAATTGGCACATCAGTATTTTTTGCGGTTTTAGGAATAATCACTGTTGAACCTGGCTTAATCCTCATGCCCCTTGGGATGCCATTGATTTCTCTTATTTGTCCTGCATCCACGTTGAGTCTGGTCGCCAATTTATCAACAGTCTCTCGGGAACCTAATTGGACTGCCGTCCATGAAGAGAGGCGACCTTTGTGAGTATTAATGCTTTCTTGAAAGGATTCTGCTCGCCCAAAAGGCAAAAGAATCTGGGGTTCACTGGCACCCAAAATAACGGGCTTATTAAATGAAGGGTTCATGGCCTTAAATTCTGGCAATGTCATTCGAGCAAATTCTGCCGCCAAGTCAACGTCAATATCTTTAGAGGTGGTGACAATCACAAAGTATGGGTGATTGTCTAAAGTAGGTAACTTAAGGCCATAAGCTTTCGGGTCTAAAACAATCTTCTTCACAGCCAGCAATTTAGGCACATAGTTGCGGGTCTCATCTGGCATGGTGAGACTCATGTAGTCAATTGGCAAACCTTTAGCTTGATTACGTTTAATTGCCTTTGAAACATTACCCTCGCCCCAGTTATAGGCAGCCAAGACTAACTGCCAATCCCCAAACATCTTATGCAAGCGTTGCAAATAATCTAGGGCCGCATCAGTTGACTGGATCACATCACGACGCTCATCTCTAAAAACGTTTTGCGTTAATTTGTAATCTTTGCCAGTTGCAGGCATAAATTGCCACATCCCAGACGCTTTGGCTCTTGAGAATGCCTCTGGATTAAATGCACTCTCAATGAATGGTAAAAGCGCCAACTCCATGGGCATTTTTCGACGCTCAACCTCTTCAACGATGTAAAAAAGATAACGTGAAGAACGAGACATCATGCGATCAACATAGTCTGGGCGATCGGAATACCAACGAACATGCTTGATGACCAAGGGACTATCTAGATCATCTAATACCATACCATCACGAATACGATCCCATAGGTCGTTGTAAGGTGCATTGAGTGAGCGCACAGAGTCTTTATCAATATTAACGCGGGGCGCCCTACCTGCTTTACTTGATTTGGAAACCGTGCTGACCTCATTAGTCCAATCACCATTGGTTGTCGCGCAGGCTGAGACAACCAGCGCCATCACAAGGATGGCAACTGTGCGAAATAAACGTCTCAGATGAAGCAGCTGGCTCAAATTTTCTGGCATTACTTAAAAATATCTTTCCATGCACGCATAGCTGCAAATACATCAACAGGGTCTTTTCGCTTTAAAGGCGTATGACGGTGAATGGCATTAATAACTGGTAGAAAATCACACCTCAGAAATGGGTTCACCAATTTCTCATGCGCAATGGTGGTAGGGATCGTGGGTTTTCCAACCTGTCGCAACGCTTCTGCTCTTGACTTCCAATCCAAAAGATCTTGATTATTAGGCTCAACAGCTAGCGCAAATTTTATATTAGATAAGGTGTACTCATGCGCACAGTGCACCCATGTTTCTTCTGGTAGTTTTTTTAGTTTTTCTAGTGAAGCTACCATTTGCGCCGCAGTGCCTTCAAATAAACGACCACACCCAGAAGCAAATAGCGTATCTCCACAGAACAAATGTTTCTCGTCACCAGCGTCCATGAAGTAGGCAATGTGACCCGCCGTGTGTCCGGGCACATCCAAGACCCACAATAAGCAAGCTGGCTTTTCCAGATGCAAGCTATCGCCTTCCATCAAGGCCTCGCTGATGCCAGGAATATCCTCTCCCGCAGGGCCATAAACTGTTGGCAAGTGTTGTCCCGATGCTTTTGCCCATGCCAATAAGTCAGCTATGCCGCCCACATGGTCTGCATGGTGATGGGTGATTAAAATAGCCTCTAATGACAGTTGTTGCTCTTTTAAATAAGCAATCACTGGCTGGGCATCACCTGGGTCTACAACTACGGCACAATGACTGTCTGACAATAACCAAATATAGTTATCGTCATACGCGGCAATGGGTCGCACTTGTAATAAATTTTTATCTGGCATCTCAAAAACAAAGAATGATTCAAGCAAAGCCCAAACAAACTAAGCAAGCTCCCTGGACTTCCTGGGACGGATGGCTTAGCTCGGCTCCAGGACAATATGTCCTGAATTGGGAACAGGCTCAATTTGACCACATTGTTAGTGATATTTTTGGCTACCATGCACTACAGATTGGCTTACCCCAATTACAGGGCCTCAAAGAAAACCGGATGCCCTTGCAAATGATCTTGAGAGCCCCACACGACAGGCCGATGGATCACCAAGCAGAAACTTGGCACACAATTAGTGGCATCCCTGAAGAACTGCCATTTGCCAGCCAAAGTGTGGACTTAGTCTTACTTCCTCATGTCCTTGAATTTGCTGAAGATCCCCATGCAGTCCTCCGAGAGGTCAACAGAATTTTAATGCCTGAAGGTCGAGTGGTGATCTCCGGTTTTAATCCAGCTAGTTTATGGGGGTTGAGACAGTATTGCAGCCATTTAATTGGCCAACCTTACCTGCCACGTGAAGGTAAATTCATTGATTTATTTCGAATTAAAGATTGGCTGAAATTATTAGATTTTTCAGTAGATCGTGGTCGCTTTGGTTGCTATCGTTTACCTCTTCGAAGTGCTTCAGGCATGACCAAAATGGGATTTTTAGAAAAAGCAGGCGATCGTTGGTGGCCTGTTTTAGGTTCTGTATTTATGGTTTCTGCGATTAAACGCGTTTCAACACTCACACTGGTGGGGCGTGTAGAGGTGAGCACGCCCAAAAAAGCACCCCAACTCAGCACCGCAACCAATTTAAGTAGCCACCCCACCAATACCCAACTGGAAAAAACTGAATGAGCGAAGCAGCTAAGTCAAGCCAAGGAAGAGTAATCATCTATACGGATGGGGCTTGTAAGGGCAATCCAGGTCCTGGTGGCTGGGGGGTTGTCTTAAGATCAGGTGACAAGGAAAAACACCTTCATGGTGGTGAGACTCTCACGACCAATAACCGCATGGAA
Organism: Pseudomonadota bacterium; assembly: GCA_039804685.1. Classification (GTDB taxonomy): domain Bacteria; phylum Pseudomonadota; class Gammaproteobacteria; order Burkholderiales; family Burkholderiaceae; genus Polynucleobacter. Next base: position 3,596 of record JBDLVQ010000010.1, read on the forward strand.
ATGACTGCAGTAATAGAGGCACTCAAAGCTCTCAAGATGGCTTGTCATGTCACGCTTTACACAGACTCTAAATACGTGATGCAGGGTGTCACAGAATGGATGGGTGGATGGAAGGCTCGCGGTTGGAAAACAGCCAATAAAGAACCTGTTAAAAATGTTGATTTATGGCAAGAAATTGATGGCTTACTAGGCAAACACGATATCAATTGGCACTGGGTCAAGGGGCATGCCGGACATCCTGGTAATGAATTAGCTGATGCTCTTGCCAATAAGGGTGTTGAAGAACACTTAAAGAAAATAGCTAAATAGAAAACGTGATTAAAACCACCTTTTAGGTGGTTTTTTCTTGGGCCTGAGATATCTTCCCGAGAACTGCAAATGTGCGAGAATATTCCTATAAAACACAAGGAGATAGTGGGGCAGCCATTTGCCCCCATCAGCTATGAAATTGATTGAACAAATTAAAGCTAAATTATTGGGTTGGAGTTGTGCTGCAGTAACGCGCGGAATGGCCTTGGTTAAAAAAATTGACCCCATCAAAACCTACCAATTTTGCATGCTTCACAAAAAGAAAATCATCGCTGGTCTTGTGGTCCTTTATGGTCTTAATTATGCCTATAACTATTTCTTTCCAGATACAGGCAAAAAGTCTCCACCGCAATTAGTCACAACAGCTCTGGTTGAGAAAAAAGATATCCCAGTCATCCTAGAAGCAACAGGCAACATCATTGCTAAAAATATTGTTGATATTCGCCCTCAAACAACGAACGTTGTTGGCAAGATCCACATCAAAGAAGGTCAAGCAGTAAAAGCAGGCGACCTACTTTTTACATTAGACGATAGAGCGAGCAAAGCTAACTATGACAAAGCTAAAGCGCTATCTGACGATGCAGCCCGTCAATACAAGCGCTCTCTAGAACTGATTGAAAGAAAATTTATCTCACAAGCAACCGCTGATACATCGAAAGCTAATATGGATTCAGCGATGGCTAATGCCAGAGCTGCTGAAGTAGCTTTGAGCTTTGATCACATCCGCTCACCTATCAATGGCCGTGCTGGTGTGATTAACGTTTTTGTGGGTAGTTTGGTACAAGCAGGCACCAACATCTCTACAACTAGTAGCGCCACATCAACGACAACAACGGGTGCGATGGTTACCATCACCCAACTAGATCCTATTAATGTGCAGTTCACCATAAGTGAAAAAGAAATCCCACTAATCCTTGGCAAACGAGAAGAAGGTGACGATCTGACTGTGAGCGTTGAAGTCAATGGAACTGATAAACCCATTCAAGGCAAAGTGTATGTTGTTGACAATCAAGTTGATCCAGCCATTGGCGCAGTTCGCGTTAAAGCTGAACTAAACAACAAAGATGGTTTGATGATCCCAGGTCAATTTGTAAGAATTAAATTAAAAGCAAAAATGTTGAAAGATGCATTAACCATCCCAACACATGCTGTTGTCACCAATCCAAAAGGCGACTTCCTCTATGTTGTTGATGCAGAGAATAAGGTGACACTACAACCTATTAAAGTTGTTTATCAATACCAAGGTCAAAGTGCTGTTACTGGTGTCAATGCCGAAGATAAGATCGTTGTCGAAGGCAAACAGAACTTGCGCCCTAACGGTCAAATCAGAGAACTCAAAAGTGCTGAGAAAGCCAAAAAATAATGAATATCTCTGAGTTATGTATACGCCGTCCAGTGATGACGCTTTTGCTATCTTTGGCAACCGTTGCAGCAGGTACGATGGCTTACCTGAAAATTCCAGTAGCTGCGCTACCTAGCTTTAATACACCAGTCATTCAGGTGAGTGCAAGCTTACCCGGAGCCAGCCCTGAGAACATGGCTTCGTCTGTTGCCCTCCCCCTAGAGAAAGAGTTCTCAACGATTGATGGTATTACTGTCATTAGTTCAACCAATACACTTGGCACATCTAACATCACGCTTGAATTTAATAATGACCGTGACATTGATAAGGCAGCAGTCGACGTGCAAGCAGCTCTTTTACGCGCACAAAGACGTTTACCTATCGAGATGACCAACCCTCCCTCATACCGCAAAGTTAACCCAGCGGATGCCCCCGTATTGATCATGACAATGACATCGCCTTCGATGGATTTGTCACAAATCAGTGATTACGCAGAGAACTTAATTTCTCCAACGCTCTCAACCATTGATGGTGTTGCTCAAGTATTGGTTTACGGTCAGAAACGCTACGCTGTTCGTGTTCAGGTTAATCCTTCACTCTTGGCTGCAAAAAATCTAACGATTGATGATTTAGCAAAAGCTATCAATAGTGCTAACTCAAATACACCTGTTGGCGTACTTGATGGCCCACGCCAACAATTAACGATCTACGCGAATCCGCAAATGGTCAAAGCCAGCGAATACGCTAATCTAGTTGTGGCACAGCGTAATGGCCTACCGATCCGCTTAAAAGATGTCGCTGATGTTCAAGAGAGCTATGAGTCGGTTAAGACCTTGGCTGCCTTTAACGGTGAAAGATCGATTGCTTTAGCTATTTTGAGACAACCCACCGCCAACTCTGTGCAGGTGGTGGACTCGGTGCGTCAGATGGTGCCGCAGTTTGAACAACAAATGCCAGCATCTATCAAATTAAATTTATTGATTGATCGCTCTAAATCAATTCGCGAATCCATTCATGATGTGAACTTCACTTTATTACTCACCATTGCTCTAGTGGTGATGGTGATTTTCTTATTCTTAAAACATCTCTCCGCCACCATCATTCCAACTTTGAGTTTGCCAATTTCTTTAATTGGCGCATTCTCACTCATGTACTGGCTAGGCTATAGCTTAGATAATATTTCTTTATTGGGTATCACGATTGCCGTGGGTCTAGTGGTAGATGATGCAATTGTCGTTCTAGAAAATATCATGCGCCACATTGAAGATGGCATGGATCCTTTAAAGGCTGCTCTCAAGGGCAGTCGAGAAGTGAGTTTCACAATTATCTCCATCTCGATTTCTCTAGTGGCCGTATTTATTCCAATTTTCTTTATGCCAGGACCTATTGGCTTGCTATTTAGAGAATTCGCAGTTGTGGTGTCTTTGTCAATCATGGTTTCCGCAATCATGTCACTCACATTAGTACCTATGCTTTGCAGTCGCTTCTTACCAAAAGCACACACTGTTGCCAAAGAGTATCCCATCACGATCAAGTTTGATTATTACTTTGCGAAGGTTTTAAAATCCTATGAAACAGCCCTAGATTGGGCATTGGCAAACCAGAAAAAGGTTTTGCAAGGTGCAATTGCCACCTTCATTATCACTATTGCCTTGTTTATATGGAGCCCTAAAGGCTTTTTCCCAGAAGAAGATATTGGTCAGCTGTTTGTAACAACAGAAGCCGCAGATGATATTTCATTCAATACGATGGTTGAGCTACAGAATCAAGCGGCAGAAATTGTTCGCAAGAACCCTAATGTGGAAGGCTTGGTTTCAATTATTGGTGGTGGCGCGAACTCAGGCACCAACTCAGGTCGTATGTTTGTGAACTTAAAACCAAGCAGCGAACGTAGCAAGATAAAACAAGTTCTTGAGAGCCTGCGAACTGACCTTAGAAATATTCCAGGGCTGGCCATTTACTTAAGACCCATCCAAAACCTTCAATTAGGCGGCAAAGTTACTAAAAGTCGTTACCAATACATTTTGCAAAGTGTGGGCTTTGAAGGGATTAACGAATGGTCTAATAAAGTCACTGAAAAAATGCGTGGCGATGCGGATATCTTCCGTGATATCACCACGGACTCTCAACTCAAAGGCCTCCAAGCCCAAATTGATATTGACCGAGAAAAAGCGGCGAGTGCCGGCGTATCAGTAACAGATATCCGCAATGCGCTCTACTCGGCTTATGGCGAACGGCAAGTATCAACCATTTATACCAGCGTGAATACTTACCAAGTGATCTTGCAAGCGGGTGATGAATTCAAGCAATATGAAACTGATTTGAATGGTATTTATGTCAGAGGAAGAACTAACGATAAGCTAGTTCCTCTATCTAGCATCGCAAGCTTTAGAAGAGCCATTGGCCCAACAGCAGTGAACCATCAAGGTCAAGTGCCAGCTGTTACCATTTCATTCAACTTAGCACCAGATGTTGCTTTGGGTGATGCGACTAAAAAACTTGAGCAGTACGTCAAAGAACTTCAATTGCCAAACTCAATCATCACCAGCTATGGTGGTGATGCAGCTGTATTTAAGAGCGGGCAATCTAGCCAAATTATTTTGTTGCTAGCCGCCGTATTGGTTATTTATGTTCTCTTAGGAATTTTATATGAGAGCTATATTCATCCACTCACGATTTTGGCAGGCTTACCTTCTGCCGCTATTGGCGCATTAATCTTCTTGAGGATATTTAATTTAGAGCTGACTATTGTTGCGACGATCGGCATTTTGTTACTAATTGGTATTGTGAAGAAAAATGCGATTTTGATGATTGACTTCGCTCTAGATGTTCAAAGAAACAAAAACTTAAGTCCACACGAGGCAATTCGTTCAGCATGTTTATTAAGATTTAGACCCATCATGATGACAACCTTGGCAGCTTTAATGGGAGCACTCCCAATTGCCCTTGGCTTTGGTGCAGGAGCAGAATTAAGACAGCCTTTAGGTATTGCGGTAGTTGGTGGTCTTCTGGTCTCTCAAGTGGTCACCTTATTAATTACGCCAGTGATTTATCTTTATCTTGATAAATACAGTGGCACAGGCCCTATTCAAATCCCTGCGGAAATGTTGGAAGATTAAATACACCTCATCAACCAGCAATAAGAAACTAACTTTTAAAAGGTTATTTAAATTTATTCATGCGTCAAATTATTCTAGATACTGAAACCACAGGTTTAAATCCTTTAACAGGCGATCGCATTATTGAGATTGGCTGTTTAGAAATGATTGATCGTCGCCTAACAGGTGCAAAACTGCACCATTACATCAATCCGGAAAGAGATATTGATCCAGGCGCTGTGGCCGTTCACGGACTCACTGTTGAGTTTTTATCAGATAAGCCAGTATTTGCAGATGTGGCTGATGAGGTCATCGCCTTTTTAAAGGACGCGGAACTCATTATTCATAACGCCCCGTTTGACCTTGGATTTCTGGATATGGAGTTGGGTCTTCTCAAACGCGGCAAGATGACTGATCACACGACGTCTGTGATTGATACCCTTAAGAATGCTCGTGAGATGTTCCCAGGAAGAAGGAACTCTTTAGATGCACTTTGCGAGAGATTTAGCATTAGTAATGATCACCGCACATTACACGGCGCTTTATTAGACTCTGAGTTGTTAGCCGAAGTGTATTTAGCGATGACTAGAGGCCAAGAAGACTTCTTAATGGATGATGCACATGGTGATAGCGCCAGTGCACAAGCGAAGCGTAAACCACTGCCTACATTCTTAACGATTCAATTAGCGAGCATTGATGAAAAAGAAGATCACGAAGCTTATTTAGAGAGTCTAGCGAAGGCGGCTAAGAAGCCTGCTGTTTGGAATAATTAAAACAGCAGAACAAGCCATACAAATACAAAATTAATCATCGCCAAGAGTACTGCACCACTCCCAACGTCTTTAACCACTTTGGATAGAGGGTGCTGATCAGTAGAAATGCGATCAATTGCCTTCTCTATAGCTGTATTTAATAATTCAATGATGATGATGAGCAGACCACTGGATATCATCAGAATTTGGTCAATCTTAGTCTGCCCCAGATAAATAGCTCCCGCGATAACAAAAGGCAGCAGGCAACACTCAATTCGAATCGCCTCTTCTGAGCGCCAAGCGAATAGTAAGCCCTCGCATGAATACTTGAAGGTATTGATAACACGACGCTTAAAGAGGTTAGTTATTTTTTTGGCAGGCATTTAATGTGTTGTACCGTTGCTGTTATTTTTAAGTGTTAGCAGATCATTGGGAATCAATTTAAACATTAGAGCCCATATTAAACTGATTGCCCAAGAGAACCAAGCCGTCCATAAAACGTGCGAAAAGAAATGAGCGCCCTGCATCATTCTAGAAACACCTAAGATCAATCCTAAAACAATAGCTAAGTAAAGAATGGCCTTGGCTAATTTGGGATAGATAAACCACAAAGTCAGGGCCCAGGCAAACCACATAAAGCCCCCTGCGGCATGACCAGCAGGAAAGCACTGGCCCGCACCAAATTGACTTAAATGAGTTTCAAAAAGACCTGCATATGGCACGCCACCGCCATAGATATCAAGACTCCACGGACAATGTTTATTGGTTAGGTGCTTTAAAAGAGCCACCAAGGCCGGTATGGTGATGACCCCGAGGGAGCCAACCCAAACATGGCGGGCAGTTAATAAAGAAGATTTTGACTTCACCTTAAATAGTGCTAACACAATCGACCCAAAACCTAGAACATACATGGCATTCTTCATGCCATGATGCATGACCTGGGTTAAAAATGGATCATTCCTTAAACCAAATTCTTTTAACTCTGGATTGTAAAAAAAATTATTTAACCAAACATCAACGCTTGTTAATTCAAAAACAAGGAGTAATCCGATCGCAGAAAACCCTAAGATCAGGAATTGCTTAATCAAAAAACTAGATTTATTAACCATGGCATTTTGCAGTGAGATCAAAATCTCTCTCATAAATAGTCGTCTTAATATTAAACATACCTAGGACGGTATGGAACAAATTATCATGATGTGCTGGTGATTTGCTCTTTTCTTTAAAACAAGCATCAATAGGCGGATAGTCTTTTTTGTAGTTGTCTGAAAGCCAAACTAAGAAAGGCACTTGAGTTTGATACGAAGGAGCGATGGAGTATGGCAAACCATGCAAGTAAATACCATTCTCACCAAGTGATTCGCCATGATCAGACATATAAATTAAAGATGTGGACTTATCAGAATGTTTTTTCAATTGATCAATCGCTTTTGATAGGACAGCATCGGTATAACGAACGCTGTTGTCATAAGCATTAATAATTTCTTGCTGACTACACTTAGACAGATCAGAAGTGTTGCAGGCAGGCTTGTACTTCTCATACTCCTGAGGGTATCTAGCGTAATAAGCTGGGCCATGATTACCCAGTTGATGCAAAACAATCACTTGATTGCCAACGTTTTTCTTGAGAAGCACCTCAAGACCATCGATTAAAGCTTCATCGTAACAAGCCGCATCAGTACAATTTTTGGGGTTGGCCATAGCTCTTGCATTAAAAACATCTAAGCCGTTACAAACACCCTTGCAACCAGACTGGTTATCAATCCACGACACATGAAATCCAGTCTTCTTCAGGACATGTAATAAAGACTCACTAGATCGAATAGCTTTTTCATCATAATTATGTCTGCCTTCTTTAGAGAATATGCAAGGCACAGATGTGTCCGTATTGGTACCACAGCTAGTGGCATAGGGGAAACTATGTACATTTTTTTCGGCTAATAAAGGGGTGGTGTTACGCTCATAACCTGATAAACCCCAATTTGCAGCTCGGACTGTTTCACCCACCACAATGACTAAAATTTCTGGTTTTTTACTAAGAGGGACTTGAGCTCTAACGGCATCATCACCAATTGGTCTAATCTTCTGATTGACCTCAGCACTACTCTGTAAAGTAATTTTGGCAGATGAAAACAAGAAGCTTGTAGGTAAAACAAGATGTCTAATTTCTTTGTGATTTCTCATTGTTGATGAGAAATTTTTATATTGAGATAAAAATCCACCGACAGAAACTACAAGCGCAATTAAAGTCCACATTAATTTTTTAATCAAAGACTTTAAAACAGGAGGCTTCTTGATCTTTGAAAAGATGATAACAATCACTGGCACAGTGCCAAATTGTAAAAAATGAAACAGTAAGGATGCGGTTAATAGTTCTTTTGCCTCTGCTGGGTTGGTCGTAAAAATATTCCTCAGCATCGTCGTGTCAAAATGCACACCATAAGTTTTTGCATAGTAACTGGCTAAAATAGTAACGGACAAAAGGGTCAAAGCGACCCACTTGCTAGATTTACCCCAAAGCAATAAATTGATTATCAGAAACTGTAATGCGGTAACTGCAATATATACCGCACAAAAAAAAGTCCAACGTGATGTACTAGACCCTGTCTGAGTTTTCAACAACTCATCCCAAAGTACACCGTTCAAGAAAATAGAAAAATAAATACTGAGCGCAAAAGAGAGTAATTCAGGACTTATATTCCAATGGAATAATCGAAAGAAAAGGCTCTTAGGCAATAAATTTGAATTAATTTGCATATCAAGATAATAAGGTTTTTTATTGAATTAAATGAGGGTTTTTAAAAAAAATCCCTTTTTTTAAGCTCAGAATTAATGTTTGTGACTCTAATCCACGTTGATTATAAAATCTATATGTTATTGGGGTCAAAACAACTGATACCAATAGCCATAAACCCAACAAGCAACACAAAAAGAAAAAGTAATAAGTTTCTAGTCTTAGATCATCAGAATTGACTGGCGGTATATCAAAACGTAATATCTAAATACCTTACACCCTGAAGCGTCTATTTATTAAACCACTAGACCACCTTGGAGTAACGAGCCTCAGTCTTAGCATCTCTTAAGTAACGATCAAAGGTCATTGCCACTCGCCTGACTAATAAGCGCCCCTTAGTTGGCACAATCATCTTTGCCCCCTCCCAGCGCAACAAACCAGCTTGCTCTAATTCCTTCAACTCAAGCATTTCACGCTCAAAGTAAGTGGCGAAGTCAATATTCTGATTTTCTGCAAAGCGGGCTGTATCCAACTCAAATTGGCACATCAATTCACCAATCAACTCACGCCTCAAGATGTCATCTTCATTTAATTGTATGCCACGCAATGTAGGTAAATGTCCTTGATCAAGAGTGGCATAGTACTCATCTAAGGTTCTGACATTTTGAGCGTAGACATCATTCACTTTACCAATCGATGAAATACCAAATGCCAATAGATCGCACTCAGCTTGGGTTGAGTAGCCTTGGAAATTCCGGTGTAAATGCCCTTTTTTTTGAGCAATCGCCAACTCATCATCAGGTTTAGCAAAATGATCCATACCGATAAAAACATAACCCGCTTGGCTTAGCTGATCAATCGTATTCGAAAGAATATTCAACTTATCTGCCACAACAGGTAAATCTGCTTCAGCAATGCGTCGTTGAGGTTTAAATACGGTTGGCAAATGCGCATAACTATAAACAGATAAGCGATCAGGATTCATCCCCATCACAAGCTCTACTGTTTGCTTAAAAGTTTCTGGGGTTTGCTTTGGTAGACCATAAATTAAATCAACACTACCAGACTGAAAACCATATTTTCTAGACCAATCCAATACTGCCTTGGTTTCTTCGATCGTTTGAATACGATGAACTGCTTGTTGAACTTCCAAATTAAAGTCTTGAACCCCCAAACTAATTCGATTAAAGCCTAACTCAGCCAGCAAGGCGATATCTGGCTCAGTCACGCGACGCGGGTCAATTTCGATGGAGTATTCACCATCAGCTTGCAAATCAAAATGCTCTTTAATGTGATGCATTAACTCACGCATCTCATCATGAGATAAGAAGGTGGGCGTTCCACCACCCCAGTGCAATTGAGTGACAGGAATTTTTTTATTTCTCCTGCCCAAAACCTCAGTCACCATGCTTATTTCTTTTGCTAAATATTTTATGTATTTAGCACTACGACCATGATCTTTAGTGATGATTTTGTTACATCCACAGTAATAACAAATATTGGGGCAAAACGGTAAATGGAAATAGAGAGATAGTGGCTTTTGCACACTAGTGCAGCGTTTTAAAGCTTGGATGTAATCAAGCTCTTTGAATTCTGCATGAAATCGGTCAGCCGTTGGATAAGAGGTGTATCTGGGACCATTGATATCAAAACGTTTCAGCAACTCAGGCTGAAACAATGGTTCTGCAACAACGTTAATGGGTGGGGCTGAAATAGTCACAGGGGCTATTTTAGCCCCTGTGAAATGAGTTACCAGCTGTCTTTTGATTAAATCAAAGAATCTTGATTTAGATCATTAGATTTGCTAGATGGCAAATTAACCATTGACTGGCATTGTAAAACTGGGGCCTTGCACGATGGTTTCTGGCCAGCGCTGAGTCACTGCTTTCATACGAGTGTAAAAGCGAACACCCTCTGGACCATGCACATGATGATCACCAAATAAACTTCGCTTCCAACCACCAAATGAATGGAATGCCATTGGGACAGGGATAGGCACATTGACACCCACCATACCTACCTGAATGCGGCTCACAAATTCTCTCGCTGTATTACCATCCCTTGTGAAAATAGCTGTGCCATTACCAAACTCATGATCATTGATTAATTGGATCGCTGTTGCCACATCAGGCACACGCATAACACTTAAAACTGGCCCAAAGATTTCTTCTTTATAAATGCTCATTTGCGGTGTTACTTGATCAAATAAACAACCGCCTAAAAAGAAGCCATTTTCTGCACCAGGCACTTTAAGACCGCGGCCATCAATCACCAACTTAGCACCCTCTTTAACACCAGCATCGACATAGCCAGTGACTTTATCTAGGTGAGTTTTTGTAACCAATGGGCCCATTTCAGCGCCAGGCTTCATGCCATTATCAATTTTTAGCTTTTTGATACGCTCGCTCAATTTGTCAATTAAGGCATCACCTACATCACCAACAGCTACTGCCACAGAAATGGCCATACATCGCTCACCAGCAGAACCGTAAGCAGCGCCCATCAAGGCATCAACCGATTGATCCAAGTCAGCATCAGGCATAACCACCATGTGATTCTTAGCACCGCCTAAGGCTTGTACACGTTTGCCATTTTTTGCTGCAGTTTCATAAATATAGGAAGCAATCGGAGTTGATCCTACAAAACTGATCGCTTTGACATCAGGGTGCTCGAGTAAGGCATCTACAGCAGTTTTATCGCCATGAACAACGTTAAAGACACCCTTTGGTAAACCCGCCTCTTCTAACCACTTAGCAGCTAATAAAGTTGCTGATGGATCTCTTTCTGATGGTTTTAAAACAAAGGTGTTACCGCAGGCAATCGCCACTGGGTACATCCACATCGGCACCATGGCAGGAAAGTTAAATGGCGTGATACCAGCACAGACACCCAAAGCCTGACGCATAGTCCAAGCGTCCATGCCTTTAGCAATTTGCTCGGTATATTCACCCTTGAGCAACTGGGGAATACCACAAGCAAAATCTACCACCTCTAAACCTCTTTGGATCTCACCCTTGGCATCATCAAAGGTTTTGCCATGTTCACGGGTAATAGCCTCAGCCATCTCATCCAAACGAGCTTCTATGATGTTTTTGAAATTAAACATCACTTTAGCTCTTTTGGTCACTGGAGTATTTGACCAGCCAGGGAATGCTGCTTTAGCAGCTTCCACAGCTTTAGCAACATCAGATGCGGAGGCTAACTCTACCTGCGCTTTAATAAGGCCTGTCGCTGGCTCATAAACAGGTGCCGTTTTACCGCCAAAATAAATGACCTCGCCATTAACATGGTGTCCGATTGTTACTGACATTTTGTCTCCTACTTGATTTATATTAGTAATCGTATAACTATATCGAAAATTTATCTCTTTGGCTTTTTTTAGACTTTTCCGTGTTTTCTCAATTTTGGCAGTCTTTTGTCATGTCTCTGCTTGCACCATAATGGCAGCCTACCCTATGGCTACAGCAGGTGTAGCCACAACAGCAGCCACTGGGAAAGGGCCAACAGATCACGCCATCTCAGAAAGCGTTGATAAAGATTGCTCAATTTGGAAAATATTTGATGGGCAGCCGATCTGTGAGCGCCGATTAAAGCCTCATGAAATCCCTGTGCAGGATTACAGCCGCAAGCAGAAATTAGTTCCGGCTAATTAAGCTCTTATTGCAAGGTATCTTTTAAAGCAGGCAAAAGAGGCAGGGCAACCACCTCAATCCCCTCTTCCCTTAATTCTGCTGTTTCGTCACTGGTCGCTTGACCACGAATACTGCGTTCAGGGGCTTCTTGATAATGAATTTTTCTGGCTTCTTCAGCGAAGTTATCACCAACATCTTCTGTTTTATTGATGATTTCCCGCATGGCCTGCATCACTGCCGCCTGAACATGAGCTTGAAGCTTGGCTTGCTCATGACCTGATAAAACCATAGAGTTACCAGAGTCACTGATATCTCGAACATCACGTGCGCTAGGTCTAGAAACAGCAGGTAAGCTTGCTTGAGAAGCAGCTGGTGATGCCAAAGGCACATCTAAATCGCGCCCCATATGTTTACCAATTCGAGGAGCCGAAGGTAAACGACGAATCTCATGACTCTCGCAAATAGGGCAAATCAATAAACCGTTATTTTGCTGCTCCAAAGCATCAGCCTCAGAGGCAAACCAGCCTTCGAAGTGATGATCTAAATTACATGCGAGGTTATAAACTTTCATAGATATCTAAATGGTGACATATTTTGTAAATTCAAGTGTTGCTCTGAATATTTTTATTCTTGCAGCCTTCTAGCCAAGTGGTAGATAGAAATGATCGTTTTAACATCCGTGATGCTGCCATTAGCAATCCATTCATGCATTTCATCAATCGTTGCGGCAAAGACATCTAAAAACTCACCTTCATCCAAACATTGCTGCCCCGGGGTTAAGCCTTTTGCTAGGTAGATCTCAATCAGTTCTGTGGAATAAGAGATAACTGGATGAATGCGTCCAAGATATTCCCAAGAGCTGGCGGTATAACCAGTCTCTTCAAGCAATTCTCTTTGTGCGCATAACAATGGGTCTTCACCAATCTCTAATTTACCCGCAGGGATTTCAATCATGGCCTGGTCAACAGGATAGCGAAATTGTCGCTCCAACAAAATACGCCCATCATCCAAGATGGGGAGAATAGCCACAGCGCCAGGATGTATTAAGTACTCACGATAAGTTTCTTTGCCATCTGGCAAAGTCACAATATCTTTTTTGAGTTTTAGAAATTGACCTTGATAAGCATCAGTAGACGATTTAACAGTCTCACGCAAATGTGCGTCTGAGACTGGTAAATCAGCCATACCTTTTTCTTGTTGAGACATATTAATTAATTATGTACATCATGGCGATGTTTCATCAAGAAGCGCCATGTGAAACCTGGGAATGCCCCTACCAAGAATAAACAGATAGTGACTGCAAAAAATTCCCAGCGCTTAGGGAAAACATTACCAATAGCATTTTCTAAAATGTAAGCCAACAAACCAACCAAGGCATACCAAATCAACATTTCTAATAAACACCAGCCCACATGTTTATCTGGCAAGGGTTTGATGAGCAAAAATTTACTAGAAACAAATGCTAAATTGGCCGCGACAAGCGCGACCAATATAACTAACCAAGTTTCAGCACTTAAGCCGGTAGGTGACATGGGATTTTTATCTACCTTTTTAAATTAGCTTAATAAGGTTTTAGTCATAGCAGACAAACAAAGCGCCATCAAAGTCGCTGGGTAAATGCCACACAACAAAACAAAAAGCCCATTCAATGTGAAAACAGCTTTAGCAATACCGCCGCCTTCAATCGGAGCGGTTTCCGTTGGCTCATCAAAGTACATGAACTTTACTACTCTTAGATAGTAGAAAGCACCGATCAATGATGTCATCACAGCAATAATTGCTAAGTACAAATGACCACTATCTACCAATGTTTCTAAGATAGATAACTTAGCAGCGAAACCAACTGTCGGAGGAATGCCAGCCAACGAGAACATCAAAATCAGACCCATGAATGCCATCCAAGGGTTGCGACGATTTAAACCTTTAAGGTCATCTAAAGTCTCACACTCATAACCTTGGCGGGACAACAACATTAATAATCCGAATGAACCTAATGTTGTTAATACATAAGTCACCGCATAAAAGACCGCAGCACTATATGCATGCGAATCAAAAATAGACAACATGCCTAAAATCATGAAGCCCATATGAGAAATCGTTGAGTAAGCCAACATACGCTTAACATTGGTTTGCGCAATCGCAGTTAAGTTACCAATCACCAATGATAGAACTGCCAAGATCATGATCATTGGCTGCCAATCTTGAGTCAATGGCAATAACCCACCCACCAATAAACGGAATAACAGGCCAAATGCAGCTACTTTCGGAGCGCCAGCAATCATCAATGTAATAGCTGTTGGAGCACCTTGATAGACATCAGGTACCCACATATGGAATGGAGCCACGCCTAACTTAAATGCCAAACCAGAGACAATAAATACCACCGCAAAAGCTAGAACAAGGCGATTGATACGTGCATCACCCACTGCTTTGAGGATTTCATCTAGATCTAAACTGCCAGTAGCACCATAAAGCATTGACATACCGTACAGTAAGAAACCAGAAGCCAAGGCGCCTAGGATGAAATACTTCATCGCAGATTCAGCAGACAATGCTGAATCACGACGCATTGCCACAATCGCATAAGTTGGCAAAGCTAACAACTCAAGGCCTAGATATAAAGTCAGCAAATTAGAGCCAGAAATCATGATGCACTGACCTACCAAAGCTAACAAAGTCAATACAATGAAATCAACGCGGAATAAACCACGATCCATCAAGTACTTCTTAGAATAAATCAAAGTGATCATCACAGCCAAACAAGCTACTGATTTAAGGAGGCTTGATAAAGCGTCCACCATGAATAGATTATTAAAAGCATGTACTGGCTGATCTGTCGCTTGCAAACCAAAAGCAAAACTTAGGCCAAGTAATGTCGCAAGAGCGATGTTATAGGCTAAAGATGTGCCACGAGGCGCATAAAAAATATCGTCATCATTTGCTTGCGGCTCGTTCATGAAAGCCGTTAACAAAAGCAAACAAGCTACCGTAAGGAGCACTAGCTCTGGCAACATGGCAATAAGATCAATCGCTTGCATATATTTTTCTTTCCCTAATCAGGATCAAAGCTTACTAACTGCAACGTGCTTTAAAAGCTCGATCACAGAAACGTGCATAACATCTGTAAATGGTTTTGGATAAACGCCCATGCCAATTGTGAAAATTGCCAAAATGCCCATCATTAAAAATTCGCGCTTATTGATGTCCGTTAATTCAGCAACATGCTTATTCATGATCTCACCAAAGAACACGCGCTTGGTCATCCATAATGAATAAGCAGCACCAAGGATCAATGCTGTGGCAGCCAAGATACCAATCACAAAGTCATAATCCACAGCAGCCAAAATCACCATAAACTCACCAACGAAGCCTGATGTTGCTGGCAAACCACAATTGGCCATTGCAAACAAAACAGCAAACGCCGTGAACTTAGGCATCTTATTAATAACGCCACCGTAATCGGCAATTTGACGTGAATGCATACGGTCATAAAGAACACCGATGCTCAAGAACATCGCGCCTGAAATAAAGCCGTGAGAAATCATTTGCACAATGGCACCTTCAACTCCTAATGGATTGAAGATAAAGAAACCTAAAGTCACAAAGCCCATATGCGCAATCGATGAATAAGCTACTAGCTTTTTCATATCTGACTGAACCAAAGCCACCAAACCAATATAAATCACAGCCACTAAGGACAAAGTAATCACAAACGGGGCCAAGTATTGGCTAGCGTCTGGAGCAATTGGTAATGAGAATCTTAAGAAACCATAAGCACCCAATTTCAACATAATGGCAGCCAAAACAACCGAGCCACCCGTTGGTGCTTCAACGTGCGCATCTGGCAACCATGTATGAACTGGCCACATAGGCACTTTGACTGCAAAAGCCATAAAGAAGGCGCCAAACAATAGAACTTGCTCAATAATATCTAAGGGTGCTTTGTGCCAAGCCAAGATGTTAAATGTATCTGTGACGTTGTAGAGATACAAAATAGCAATCAAGGTTAACAATGAACCAAGCAATGTGTATAAGAAGAATTTGAAAGCGGCATAAACACGATTAGGGCCACCCCATACACCAATAATGATGTACATCGGGATCAATGTTGCTTCAAAAAACACGTAAAACAACATGCCGTCTAATGCTGAGAACACGCCAATCATCAATCCAGAAAGGATTAAGAAAGCAGCCATGTATTGAGCCACATTCTCGGTGATTACTTCCCAAGCAGCAATCACCACAATCACTGTGATCAAAGCAGTCAACACCACAAACCACATAGAGATGCCATCAACACCCAAGAAGTAGTTAATGTCATAGCGAGGCACCCAAGCCACCTGCTCTACGAACTGCATAGCAGCTGTTGACGTATCAAAACCGGTAATCAAAGGCAAAGTAATTGCGAAACTAATTAAAGATCCGATTAATGCCATGACTCGAACATAGCCTTTGCTATTGTCCGAACCGGTGAACAAAATTACCAAACCGAAAATAATCGGTAACCAAATTGCGTAAGAAAGAATCATGGCGGGGCGCTCTATCTGTTGTTTTATTTAATGGAGCCCAAATGGGTATACAAAATCCAGGTAATCAAACCAATCAAACCTAGAATCATCGCAAACGCGTAGTGATACAAATATCCAGTTTGAACTTTGCGAATACTTCCTGAGAACCAAGCAACCACTTTTGTGCTGCCGTTAACAAGCAAGCCGTCGATCAAACCTTGATCTGCACCTTTCCACAAGCCGGCACCCAATAAACGAGCACCTTTTGCAAATACAGCCTGGTTAAAGTCATCCATATAGTATTTGTTGTCCAAAATTGTTTTAATCGGTGCAAGTACGCGAGCAAAGAACGCTGGAATCTGGGGCAACCAGAGGTAGAACACTGCAGCAGTGACAACACCACCCAAAGCCAAATACAAAACAGGGCTATGCAATGAGTGAGCAGCCATGGCAACGGGACCGTGGAATGCATCCGCCAATTCTTTCATGGCATGATGTTTTGCTAGGTCAACAAAAATGGCATTACCAAAGAAGTCGCCAAATAACATAGGGCCAATGGTGATATAACCAACAATCACAGATGGGATTGCCAACAAGATCAAAGGCAATGTCACAACCCATGGAGACTCATGTGGCTTTTGACCTGGAGCTAAACCATGATGATCATCATGGTGGTCATCATCTGCATGATGTGCGTGATGAGCATCGTGACCATGGTCATCGTGAGGTTGACCAAAACGCTCTTTACCGTGGAATACCAGGAAGTACATACGGAATGAATAGAACGCTGTAATGAATACACCAGCCATCACTGCAAAGTAAGCAAAACCAGAACCATAGATGTGGCTCTCAGCAACAGCTTCGATGATGGAGTCTTTTGAATAAAAACCAGAGAAAAACGGTGTACCTATCAAAGCTAATGAACCGACTAAAGATGTGAACCAAGTAATTGGCATGTACTTCCATAAACCGCCCATATTGCGCATATCTTGATCATGGTGCATACCCATGATCACGCTACCAGCCCCCAAGAACAATAGCGCTTTAAAGAAGGCATGCGTCATTAAGTGGAATACAGCGACTGGGTAAGCTGATACACCCAAGGCAACAGTCATGTAACCTAATTGCGACAGAGTTGAGTAAGCAACAACACGCTTGATATCGTTTTGCACAATACCCAAGAATCCCATAAACAATGCTGTAATTGAGCCAATGATCAATACGAAAGAAAGTGCTGTATCAGTCAACTCAAATAAAGGTGACATACGGCTCACCATGAAGATACCTGCTGTCACCATCGTTGCCGCGTGAATCAAAGCAGAAATTGGTGTTGGGCCTTCCATTGAGTCTGGCAACCATACATGCAACGGAAACTGTGCAGACTTACCCATCGCACCAATGAATAAACAAATACAAGCAACTGTTAACAAGTTCCAATCAGATCCGGGCAAAGTCTGCTGCAATAAAACATCTTTTTGAGCAAAGACACCTTCGTAACTCATGCTACCGCTATAAGCCAATAACAAGCCGATACCCAAGATGAAACCAAAGTCACCTACGCGGTTAACCAAGAAAGCTTTCATATTGGCAAAAATGGCGGTTGGACGTTTGTACCAGAAGCCAATCAATAAATAAGATACCAAGCCTACTGCTTCCCAACCAAAGAAAAGCTGTAAGAAGTTATTACTCATCACCAACATCAACATTGAGAATGTGAACAATGAGATGTATGAGAAGAAGCGGGCATAACCCTCATCTTCAGCCATGTAACCAATGGTGTAGATATGAACCATCAATGACACAAATGTCACAACTACCATCATCATGGCGGTCAAAGGGTCAACTAAGAAACCAACGTCAAGGCTTAACTCACCCAATTGCATCCAGGTGTAGATCGTTTCATTAAATCTAGCCCCAGCCATCACATCATTCAAAACCATGAATGACAAGACGCAGGCAATTGCTACACCCAAAATAGTAACCGTGTGTGCAGTTGCTCGACCAATCAGATTGCCAAAGAATTTAGTACCAAATAAACCAGCAATGGCAGAGCCCACTAACGGCGCAAGTGGAATCGCTAGAAGTACAAGAGGATTTAACGTTGGAGTAGTCATATAAGGTCTCTGCTTAGCCTTTCAGCTGTCCAAGATCTTCAGCGTGAATCGTATCAAGCTTACGGAACATGGTTACCAAGATAGCCAAACCAATAGCAGCTTCAGCAGCTGCAACAGTCAGAATAAAAAATACAAAAACCTGACCGCTCATATCACCCAAGTAGTGTGAGAAAGCGATAAAGTTCATATTGACAGCCAAGAGCATTAACTCAATAGCCATGAGCAAAACGATAATGTTTTTGCGATTCAAGAAGATGCCTACAACGCCAATCGCAAACAGGATGGCGCCAAGAACAAGGTAGTGGGCTAAAGTAATCGTCATAAAGGTCTCTTTTCTTTTCCTCTTACCGTTCTTATTTCTTCTCAGAAGATGTATCTGATGACATCGTCGTCACCATACGGATACGGTCTTCCTTACGCGTACGAATTTGCTCAGCAATATCTTGAGTCTTAGTATCTTTACGACGACGCAATGTCAGTGCTACAGCGGCGATAATTGCCACTAACAAAATAACGCCAGCTACTTCAAAGCTAAATAAGTATGTGGTGTACAGCAATGTGCCCAATGCTTTGGTGTTGTTTGCAGCCACCTCTGGAGCAAATGCCACCACAGGCTGAGATGTACCAACAAAGCCACGAATCAACACAATCGACATTTCTGCAACAATGATGGCGCCAACCAATGAAGCCACTGGTAAGAATTGCTTGAACCCCTGGCGCAGATGATCTAAATCAAGGTCTAGCATCATCACCACAAACAGGAATAAGACCATGACGGCGCCAACATAAACCAATACAAGAACAATCGATAAGAACTCGGCTTCTAACAACATCCAAATAGCAGCTGCAGTAAAGAAAGAAAGTACTAAAAACAATGCGGCGTGAACTGGGTTGCGTGCAGTAATCACACGCAAAGCAGCAATTACTAAGATCGCAGCAAAGATATAAAAAAGGAGTGTTTTAGGTTCGAGCATCATTTGTATTTAGCATCCGCTGATTTGTTAGCTGCGATCTCAGACTCATAGCGATCACCAATAGCCAATAACATTTCTTTTGTGAAATACAAGTCGCCACGCTTTTCGCCGTGGTATTCATGAATATGAGTTTCAACAATCGCATCAACCGGACAAGCTTCTTCACAGAAACCACAGAAAATACACTTAGTTAAATCAATGTCATAACGCGTTGTGCGACGTGAACCATCATCTCTTTGATCTGATTCAATCGTGATCGCCATTGCTGGACAAACTGCTTCACACAATTTGCAAGCAATACAACGCTCTTCACCGTTTTCATAACGACGTAAAGCATGCAGACCACGGAAGCGAGGAGACATTGGAGTCTTCTCTTCTGGGTACTGCACAGTAATCTTTGGTTTAAATAAATACTTACCAGTTAAAGCTAAGCCTTGAAAGAGCTCTTTCAATAGTAAGCTGCTTAAGAATTCACGGATACGTTGGAACATAGTCTAATCCCCGCCTTATTTCCAAATATTCCAGGGCGACAATACCCAAGCACCCACCAACAAAATCCAGAAAATGGAGATGGGAATAAATACTTTCCAACCTAAAC
>JBDLVQ010000011.1:0-42991 GCA_039804685.1 Pseudomonadota bacterium
ACCGCATCAACGGTATGTCAGTGACTGGTGAACAAAATATTCCTTTTGAAAATAAAGAGCGTTTAGAAATCCTCAAAGGGGTTGGCGCCATGCAAGCTGGCGCTGCATCACCAGGTGGCCTGATTAATTACGTGACCAAAAGACCGAAGGATGTTCAATCCTTCACTGTAGGTACTGGTGAAAGAGGTACTCAATATATAGCTGCTGATTACGGCACTTTTTTAGGTGCTGACAAATCATTGGGTATTCGTATTAACGCAGCCAATGAAAATATTCGCCCATATGTGAAAGATGCTAAAGGTGAACGTCAGTTTTTTAGCTTAGCGGCTGATGCAAAAATTAGTCAAAAAACTAAAGTTCAATTTGATTTTGAGTATCAAGATAAAAGCCAAAAGTCAGTTCCTGGCTTAATGCTCTTAGGTGGCACTACATTGCCTTCAGTGAAAGCAGATATCAATCTATCTCACTACTCTTGGGTACTGCCAACTGAAATTAAATCTAAGAATATAGGTGTGAGACTTGATCATGAGATCAATGACTCTCTAAAACTTTTCGCCAATGCCAATCGAAGTGACGTCAAAATCAATGATCGCTTAGCCTATCCTTATGGCTGTAGCGTTGATAGCTCAGGGCTTAGCGGAACATTTTGCTCTGGAGGTCAATTTGATGTTTATGACTTTAGAAGTGATGGCGAAGTCAGAAGAAATGATCACTTCCAAACTGGTTTAACTGGCAAAAATTCAATTGGTGAAATCAAACATCAATGGACACTGGGCGTTTCAGAGTTAAAGAGATCTGTTTATAAGGGTGCTTCTGTTTACGGCACTGGTGGAACACCTGCGTTTAACGGACAAGATAGTATTGATAGTCTTAATGCCAACATCAGTCCAAGTACCGGTACAACAGGTACTGTGTATAAGATTTTGGACCATACACAAAGCAGTTTATTTGCCCATGATCAAATTAGTTTGACCGATAAAGCTAAATTGTTCTTAGGTCACCGAGTCGTTGAAATGAAGCAAACGGCCTATGACGTGTATACAGGCAATCCATATTCTTCACTCAATAAGACTTGGCATTTGCCACAGATTGGAGCGAGCTATAGCTTAACGCCGCAAATCACTAACTATGTCAGTTATAGCAAAGGTGTTGAGCCAGGAACCATTGCCTTACCTGATAGCTTTAGAAACTCTCAAGTGATGGCCCCTAAACGAACAGAGCAAGTCGAAATAGGAAGTAAGTACGCGATTAATGCAGATTCATTATTCAGCTTTGCTATTTTCCAATCTGAGCGCCCTAATGAATACGCAAAGGACTATGGAGAAGATAGCGATCATTACTATCGATCAACCTTAGTTCAAGATGGCAAAGTCACCAATACTGGTGCCGAAGCGACTCTTGCTTATAAAGCCACGAATCGTCTGAATCTATTATCAAGCGCGATGTATCTAGAAGCGAAGCAATCAGGAGCTTCAATAAGTTCGCAGAATGGTCAACAAGCGATTGGTATTCCACATTGGAAAGCCGTGTTGTTTGCTGATTATTTGTTGCCACAATTTGAGAGCTTGAGTGTTCAAGGTGGCTGGACTTATATCTCTAGCAAAGGTGTCACACTAGATAATAGTATTAAAGCGCCTGGATATCATAAATTCGATGCGGGTTTGAAATACATCGATCGCTTAGGTTCTAGTCAGGCTACTTATCGCCTCAACGTTGAGAATATTTTTGATAAGTTTTACTGGCGTGATGTGAGTCAAACTTATGGCTCGAATACTCTTTACCCTGGAAGTCCAAGAGTTTTTAGAGCTACAGCAACATTTGATTTTTAAGAAAGTTAGAGGCTTAGAGTCTCAGATTACTAAAATCTTAGACTCTTAACACCATTTTTTGATGAGGAATATCAACCTCATCAAAGAAGTCTCCTTCTGCTTGGAAGCCTTCTCGGAGATAAAAGTCTATTGCGTGAACTTGGGCGTGCAAGATGAATTCTTGAACGCCCTTTTCTTTGCCTGTTTCGATCAGTTGACGCAAGATGGCTTTACCAAATCCTTCAGCTCTTCTCGATTTTAAGATCGATAGACGACCTATTTTGGCAACATTACCAATCAAGATGAGTCGACCAGTCCCAATCACTTCTTGATTAGATATCGCCATAGCATGAATGGCCATAGCGTCATCATCATCCCACTCCTCAGCCTCAGGAATGCCTTGCTCCACCACAAACACTTGATAGCGGATGGGTTTAATTAAATCTTTGGATTGTTCCCAGTTGGTGATCTTGATCATGCTTGCCTAGATAAGAATTCCCCCTATTAGAACAAAGTCTTGGGAAATTTGGCATCTTTAGAAAATCAGGCTATAATCTTGGTCTATTCCTCGATAGCTCAGTCGGTAGAGCGCCGGACTGTTAATCCGTAGGTCCCTGGTTCGAGCCCAGGTCGAGGAGCCAAATAAGAAACCCCCTGAAACAATTCAGGGGGTTTTCTTTTATGGTTAAGTTCCATGATTTTCTTGATGTAAAACGTAAATAGCGGGTAATGCAAATACAAAACAGTAGATCGCTGGAGCCCAGATCCATTGCTGGACCTCTAATAACCAACTGACCATCAATGGGGCAGTTCCTGCAAATAAGGCCACAGATAAACTGTAACCAATTGCAAATACTGAACATCTTTCTTCTGGCTTAACTAAATGACTGATCAGGACGCCTTGGGCACCAAACAAAATCATGACAGGAGCCACAATCAGAGCTTGAGAAATCGCCAAACCCAGGAGTCCACCCATTTGCGCTGCAAGCACACAAGGAATGACTAAGATGGCACCAGCCCATGTGGCATAGGTGGTTATTTGCACTCGCCCTATTTTGTCAGCTAACAAACCACCCAAGACAATTAATGGCACTCCTAGCATTTGCACGATAGTTGCAATGGTATTGGCAGACTGCATCGAGCCACCATGCTTAGACACGTAATCAACAAAGTAAACAAACTGCACATAGAACAAAACATTCGAAAAAGATACAAGAGCGGCAATTTTGACTAATACGCGCCAAGCTCTAAAAGTAGCCCTCAACCGCTGAGCAATGATCGAAATCACCTCGTAAAAATCGATCCGATGTTCAATGACTCGATCCAAGGTCTCAGGCATATGAAGTCTTAATCGCCATCCGACAATAGCGACAAAAGCACCTAATAAGAAAGGTAAACGCCAAGCCCAAGCTTCAATTTCAGCATCCGTGAAAAAGAATGCTGTCACAGCTGCCAATAAAGATCCCAAAAAGAAACCCAACATGGCTCCTGCATGAGCAATCCCCGACATCAAACCTTCTTTGCCTTGAGGGGATGCTTCAGTGGCATAGACCATACTGCCGGTGTATTCTCCACCGACAGAAAATCCCTGAGTCATTCTTAAGAGCATCAAGGCATAAGCTGCCATTGCTCCAACCTGGGCATAGGTAGGCAAAAGAGCCACTACAAAACTTGCTAAACCCATGATGACAATACTTAATGTCATCATTTTTCTACGGCCCCATAAATCTCCGACTGGGCCAAGTACCAGACTTCCAATGGGTCTAGCCAAATAACCTATGGCAAAAACACCGAATGAAGCCACGGTTTGTAAGACGGGGTCTGTTGAAGGAAAAAAGACTTTACCAAGAGAGGTGGCAAAGTAGCCATAAACAGCAAAATCAAACCACTCAAGCGTATTACCAAGTGCACCAGCAATCGCTGCAGAATATCGTTTTGGAATCATAGTAGGCATGAGTTGACAACAGATAGGCTAACTATACAAGGGTCAAGGAAAAGAGTGATTGATTCAAATTTAAGCGCCAATTTAAGGAAACACAAAAGCCTGATTATTTTCTAGTACAATTCTGGTCTTGTCTGAATAAATTCACTTTTTCAGATATGCCCTGGTGGTGGAATGGTAGACACGCCGGTCTTAGAAGCCGGTGCCGAGAGGCGTGAGAGTTCGAGTCTCTCCTGGGGCACCATCAGTATTCCAAAGAATATATCTGTACATTCTCTGTACTTCTTCCTTTCAGTCGATCCAGACCCATCCCTTTTCCTTAAATCATCGCATATTCATTATTGGCATGATTAGCGCTCAAGTTAGGTCTGAAATCGGCATAATGTGTCTATTGCTTTGAAAGGGTGAAACAGATGGATTTAGGCATCAAAAACAAAATAGCATTGGTATTTGGGGCTGGTAGCGGATTAGGCCAAGCCATAGCCATTAGTCTTGCAAAAGAAGGTGCTCGAGTTGTTCTTGCTGGCCGCACACCCGAAAAACTAGCAATGACTGCTCAAGAGATTAAAACTTTAGGCGGGGAGTGCCTTCCTTTAGTCTGGAATCTAGCTAACCCATCAGATATAGAGAAAAATTTTGCGCTGATTGAAAAAAGCTGGGGGAGCGTTGATATTCTTGTGAACAATACAGGCGGGCCTCCAGCAACGCCTGCTGCAGGTCAACCTCCTAGCTTATGGTTAGAAAAGTTTCAAGAAATGATACTTTCTGTCATCAGCATCACTGATCGCGCATTGCCAGGAATGAAAGATAAGCAATGGGGGCGAATTATCACCAGTACATCATCTGGTGCCATATCTCCGCTGGCTAACTTGGGCATATCCAACACATTAAGAGCATCACTACATGCTTGGTCAAAAACCATATCAAAAGAAGTGGCACCATTTGGCATCACTGCCAACATTTTGGTTCCAGGCCGCATTGCAACAGATCGAATTCGATCTCTAGACGAGACATTTGCTCAACGAGAAAATAAAACAGTTGATGAAGTGAAGCTAGAAAGCTTAAAAATAATTCCTATCGGACGCTTGGGTAAACCTGAAGAGTATGGCGATACAGCCGCATTCTTGGCGAGCCAACAATCTGCTTACATTACTGGCACAGTGGTGCGTGTCGATGGGGGCTTGATCAGTAGTATTTAAAAGGTATGCCGGCAGGATTTAAGAACGAACTTATTGATGAATATCTAAAGCTGCCAGTTCAGCATCCGTAAAACCGGCTGCCTTTCTGGCTGCATAATTAAATGGCCCCCTAAGCTTTGGGGCATCATACTTTTGGACTAAATCAGCATAGGCTTGGATAGGATCCAAGCCCTGCTGTTGACAATGGTAATTGAACCAACGATTACCAACTTCCACATGCCCCACCTCATCATTTAAGATAATTTGCAAAAGGCGGACCGCCTCTTGATCATGCGCTTGATGCAGTTTTTCTTGGATCCGTGGCAAAGCATCTAGACCTCTAGACTCCATAGTTCTTGGTACTAATGCCATTCTTGCCAAAATTGAATCAGTTGTTTTACTGACCATTTCCCATAGACTGTTGTGCGCTGGGAAATCACCGTATTGAAAGCCTTGTGTTTTAAGGTGTGTGTTCAAAAGATTAAAGTGATAAGCCTCTTCTGCCGCCACACGCAACCAATCTTCGTAATAAGCTTCCGGCATATCAGCAAATCGCCAAATGGCATCTAGAGCTAAATTGATGGCATTAAATTCAATATGGGTTAAGGCATGTATCAGTACTGCACGCCCCTCCACACTAACCATGGAACGACGCTTAACCAATCCGGGATTGACTAAGACAGGTCGATCTGGACGACCCGGAATGTGGATGTTTTCAGAATTAATCATTGCATGAACATCAAGCAAGACATTTCCAGCCAAATAATCTTCACGCAATTGCGCCACTTCCCGAATTTTCTTTTCAGGATCAGTGATGCTTAAACAATCTAGCGCTCGAACTCTTAACTCTGATGACATATCAATCTCCAAGCGACATTATCCTTCAATTACTAGGCAGATGAATAACAAAAGTAATGTGATTTGATTTCACTCAATCAATAAAATTTTTCTATTTTGACTACCCCATTAATGCTCTTAACCCAAGTCCTATCGATCCTAGGATTTGCCTGTTATGCGGCATCACTGACATTGATTCAAACAGAATGGCATTTAAGTAATTTCGAATCGGGCTTTTTAGCTAGCAGTTTTTTTATTGGCTATCTTTTAATTGTTCCCATAGCAACAACTCTGACGGACAAAATTGATACCCGCCAGGTTTATTTAAGTGGCGGGCTTCTAGCTAGCCTGGGTCTATTAGGAATGGGCTACTGTTCAACCGGATTACAGGATGCCTGGATTTATTTAATGATCCATGGCGCAGGTGCAGCAGCAACCTATATGCCAGGACTAAAGATCATTTCTGATCGCGTGAAGATGGGCGAAGTCACTCGCCACATTTCTTTTTATACGGCATTCTTTGGCATAGGCGCTGCATCGTCGTATTTTGTTTCTGGTTTATTCATTCAGCATTTAGGTTGGCGAGAAGCATTTTTAATGACTGCTACAGGGCCAGCCCTAGCTGGCATTTTGGCTTGGATAGGCACTAAAAGATTACCTGAAGAAAAATCGTTTTTCCAAATCCATTTCGAACTAAAAGATGCTTTTCCAATAGCGCGCTGGAAAAAAGTTTTAAAGGTCAAAGAGGCCATGGGCTATATGCTGGGCTACTCTGCTCATTCTTTAGAGTTGTTTGCATCACGCAGTTGGTTAGTGGCATTTTTTACTTATTGCGCGACCAACGCTACACCAGGCAATGCCTTTCCGATGACAGCAACTTTAATTGCCACCTTGATTAATTTGATTGGTGTACCAGCATCCATATTAGGCAATGAAATGGCATTGCGTATCGGGCGTCATCGTTGGGTGTATTGGGTGATGATCGGCAGCGCTATCAGTGGTGTTTGCTTAGGCGCATCAGTTCACTTGCACTGGAGCATCATCTTAGCTATGGCTTTAGTTCATTCTGTTTTCATCATGGCAGACTCAGCAACACTAACAGCAGGATTGGTGATCAGCGTGCCTCAGGACATTAAAGGTGCAGCCATGGGGCTACATTCCCTACTAGGGTTTGGTGGTGGCTTATTAGGCCCCGCTATATTCGGTGCTGTTTTAGATATCAGTCGTGCATGGGGACATGCCGGATGGCTACCCGCTTACGCATCAATCGTAGTTTGGGGTTTGCTATTTGTTTTTTATACTCAGTTTTCACTCTGGAAGTCACAAAGAAAGCATCTCTGATCATGAATTTAAAACCAACCAGCCCTAGCCTTTTTCCAATTGGTAGCCAATTACAGCATCGGAAAACAGGTGGTTTCTACCAGGTGATGGGAATAGCCATTATTGAAGCCACGCTAGAACCAGCTTATGTTTACTTATCTCATCAAACTCATGACTATTGGATCAGACCACAGGCCGAAATGGAAGATGGTCGCTTTGTACTGATTCCCTGACGGGTACTCTCTTTTAAGATGCCGCCTTAAAAGAGAGCTTTGAAGAAACAAAAATGCCAGCAACGATCAAAATAAAAGCTAATCCATGAAATAACTGTGGTGGCTCACCCAAGAGTGCTGCCGACATCAATGCCGTGAATAAAGGAATCAAGTTCGCAAAGAAAGAAGCAATCGCAGGACCTACTGCACTGACTCCTAAACCCCAGCAACGATAAGCAATTAAAGATGGGCCAATCGCAATATATAAGAGAAGCAAAATTGTCAGGGGACTTAATTCAAAATGAAGCGTACCGGCGGCAAGTTCACCTGCGGAAAATATTGAGGACCAAAATAGGCCAGTCACGACTTGAGCCAATAAAAATTCTGCCCAAGGCCAATCACGCTCATCACTATCACCAGTGCGACTGATCATCCAACTATAGAAAGCCCAGAAGATCGTGGCTAGCACCATCAGCAAGTCCCCTAGAAATAACTCTAAGTTCAATAAAATCGATAAATCACCACGAGATAAGACTAGGATGACTCCTAATAAAGAGATCACCGCGCCAAGCAACTGCCTCTTTTGGGGTGTTTGTGCATAGAACACACCTCCCACAATCAGCATCCAAATAGGCATGCTGGCACCAATCAAAGTCAGATTAATGGGGGTGGATGTTTGCAGAGCCAAATATAGAAGCGCGTTATAAGACCCCATCCCTAGGAATCCTAAAAGAAGGAAACGAACGCGATGTTGCCAAAGCGAACTCGAAGGTCTAAAGACTTTCCAACCCAAAGGAATTAGGATGATGGCAGCTAGGACCCAACGCACTGTATTTAATAAAAGTGGTGATACTTCGCCGACCGCTAAACGACCAACCACTGCATTACCTGCCCACAAGATGGTTGGCAAAATTAAATAAAAAACGGTGCGAAGACTAAGATGAATCATTGAAAATACGATCTATATTGAATGCAGCAAAGGTGCGATGCTAGCATGGTCCACAGTAACTTCCGTTATCCTTGAGCATTGATCCATGAAAGAAGCCACCATGCCTATCGAAGAGAGCATTACGAATATAGAAGTTAAATTGAGTTTCACAGAAGACTTAGTCGAGGAACTGAATCAAACTGTCTATAAACAACAACAGCAAATCGATATGTTGCATAAAGAAGTGAAAGCATTAAAACTGCAAATGGCAAGCAATATGCCTTCTGACGGCAATCATCCCCGCGATGAAATTCCGCCACACTATTAATGATCACTTCCAGCGCTCACACACCACTTCAATACTACCTTTGCTATGACTGAGCATCAGATGCCCATCTTGAATGGTGGCCTGAATTTGCATCGAACGTTCGGCCCAAGATGCGAGCTCTTGAGAAATATCAGATGGCACACGGTAAACAGATAATTTATCCATTCTGGTCAATTTAGTTTCAATACTTTTCCACCAGACTTCGGCAGCATGGTGATAGGCATAGACCACCACTTTGTCAGATTTTGAACATGCACGACTCAATGGCTTTTCTTCTGGCTGACCTACTTCAACCCACAATCTTGTTTGGCCTGTGAAATCTTTCAACCAGACATCCGGCTCATCAGGATCTGATAAGCCGGCCCCAAAGACTAACTGACCATCACCATTACAAAGATCATTTAAGAGGTGGGCATTAAAAGAAAGCGCTAATAATCGCATCATCATGCGCTCATCTGTCTCGCTAGGATGCCTAGCTAGCGTGAGGCTATGGTCAGCATAGTATGAGTGATCAATATCTGCCACCGAGAGATTAACTTTAAAAATGGTTGCTTTGGTAGCCATGGAAACTTCTACTTTTCTGTTGAATGTGCAAGAGTCTGCGAAAATAGCATTATGAAGCAATCAAACCACCAAGAAGAAGATCAGGCCTACGATAAACCGAGTAAATCGGAAATTAAGCGTCGTTTAGAGGCTCGTCACAACTTAGCTGAAGAAATGAGCAGGCTGACACCCGACAAATGGAAGCAAATGCCGATTCCAGAGCGTTTACTCGAGAGTCTGAAAGAAACTGCGAACGTCAGGAGCCATGGTGGCATTCGTCGTCATATTGCCTATCTTGGAAAAATTATGGGTACTTTTTCAGAAGAAGAAGTGGATGCCATGAAACAAGCATTGATTAAGATTGTTGGGGTCAATAAAGCCAACAAGATGAAGATTTAAAAACCTAAAGAACTGGAGACAGAAATGCAGTTAACAAGTTCAAGTTTTATTGATCAAGGCATGATCCCAGGTGAATTTGCATTTGCTGTAACAGCGACTGAAAATCATATTCAATTATCTTCAAATCGTAATCCTGATTTATCTTGGTTTAATGCTCCGAGTCAAACACAGTCCTTTGCACTTATCTGCCATGACCCTGATGTTCCAAGTCAAGGCGATCAAGTTAATCAAGAGGGTCAAATAATTCCAGCCGAGCTACCACGTGTTGATTTTTATCACTGGGTACTCATTAATATTCCAGCATCTGAAACCCAATTAGCAGCCGGCACCCACAGTTCATCAATTACAGCCAAGGGTAAATCTGTTGCTCAAACCCCCATCGGTTTAGCCGGAATTAATGATTACACTGCCTGGTTCAATGGTGATCCGAACATGAGTGGCGAATACTATGGCTACGATGGCCCATGCCCGCCTTGGAATGATTCAATCAAACATCATTATGTTTTTACGATTTACGCGCTGGCCATTAAAAAATTAGAATTGACTGGTCCATTTACTGGTCATGATGCCCTTCAAGCGATGTCACCGCACATACTAGACAAAGCCAGTATCACTGGTATCTACAGCCTCAACCCATCATTGAAGTGATAAGAACTACTCAGCCTCAGCCAACTCCGGCCGAGGCTGTTGATTGCTAGGCCGAGAAGTGGCCAAGATCGCAACGCCAGCTAAAACCACACCCATCCCCAAGATTTGAATGGGGGTCATTGATTCACCCAAAAAATACCAACCTAAGAAAATAGTCGCAACCGGCCCAACCATACCTGCCTGAGCCGTTAGGCCCGGCCCGATTCTATTGACTGAAATCATCACTAATAACATGGGTACAAAAGTACAGAAAGCACCATTAACTAAACTCAATTGATAGACTTCTGGTGCCTGGGTCCATAAAGCAGAAGGATTTAGAATCAAAGCCTGAAGAACGCTAAAAAATGTCGAGGAAGCACTGGCATAGGCGACCAATCGAATACTACCTACGCGCTGAACAATCTCACCAGCAAAGATTAAATAAATCGCATAAGAAATAGCGCTGAGGAAAACTAAGGCACTACCCCATGCCACAAAAGAACTATTAGAGTAAATATCATTAGAAAAAACCAAGATGACTCCGGCATACGCCAATGCCATTGCAATCCACTGCTTGATCATGATCTTTTTCTTCAAAAAGATCAGCGAAATCAATAAAACAATCGTTGGATTTAAATACAAAATAATCCTCTCCAACCCAACACTGATGTATTGCAAACCCAAAAAATCCAAATAACTGGATAAGTAATAGCCAATAAATCCCAAAAAGATGATGGTAAGTATCTCTTTGGAGTTCAATTTTTGAGCTGATTTTTGTTGGCTCTGCCAATAAACGGCGACCCAGAAAAAGGGTAAAGAGCAGATCATTCTGAGGGCTAAAACAGTGCCTGAATCAACCCCATATTGATAAGATAGTTTCACTACGATCGCTTTGGCGGAAAATAAAATAGAGCCTAAACCGGCCAGAAGCAGAGAAACCAACAGAAATCGTCTTGAAAACAAATTAACCTCTAAAAATTAGGGTGATAGTCATCTCTCAGTGTAAACGAGCAGAAAGTGGCTAAACCACCTAAAATAGCGTCCGTGAACGCACCATTCAATCCCTCGCTAATTCCGAGCTCTCCAAGACTAGATTCTTACCCCAAATATTGGGCAGAATGCTATGGCACAGCTCCTTTCTTGCCGATGAGCAAAGAGGAGATGGATAAGCTTGGCTGGGATAGTTGCGACATCATTATTGTTACAGGTGATGCTTATGTCGATCATCCTAGTTTTGGTATGGCGATCATTGGTCGCTTACTCGAAGCTCAGGGGTTTCGAGTCGGCATCATCGCTCAGCCAGATTGGCAGTCAGCCGATCCTTTTAAGGCTCTAGGTAAACCAAATCTATTCTTTGGTGTTGCCGCTGGCAACATGGACTCGATGATCAACCGTTATACGGCTGAACGCAAAGTTCGAAGTGATGATGCTTACACCCCTGGTGGGGTTGGCGGCAAACGCCCTGATCGTTGTTCATTGGTTTACGCTCAACGCTGTCGAGAAGCATATCCAGAAGTACCTATTGTGATGGGTGGTATTGAAGCTTCCTTGAGACGTATTGCCCACTACGATTATTGGCAGGATAAAGTTCGTCGATCGATTTTGATTGATGCCAAAGCAGATATTTTGCTTTACGGTAATGCTGAACGCGCTGTTGTAGAAATCGCCCATCGCCTTGCTAAAGGTGAACAGATTGGCGAAATCAATGACATCCGCGCCACGGCATTTGTAAGACGTCATCCAGCACCTACTTTTACTGAAATTGACTCAAGTACTGTAGATATCCCAGGTGTGATTGATGCACCGATCAATCCTTATCTAACACCTGACGAGCAAGCTAAAGAACAAGGTACTAGCTGTAAAAAAACCGATGGCACTCTAGAAGATCCATCAAGCAAGGTACAAGCTATTACGCTTGTACCAAGTGCCAAGAAAAGATTAGAACGCGATACAACAGTGATTCGTTTGCCAAGCTACGAAGCTGTGAAGCGTGACCCTGTTTTATACGCCCATGCTAATCGCGTACTTCATCTTGAAACCAACCCAGGCAATGCACGCGCTTTAGTGCAGCAGCATGGTGAAGGTGCCTCAGTGAGAGATGTCTGGTTAAATCCACCAGCAGTCCCATTGACAACTGATGAGATGGATTCTGTATTTGATCTACCTTATGCTCGCGCACCTCACCCTTCTTATGGTGACGCGAAAATTCCAGCATGGGACATGATTCGTTTTTCTGTGAACATCATGCGTGGGTGTTTTGGTGGTTGTACTTTCTGCTCAATCACTGAACATGAAGGCCGAATCATTCAGAACCGCTCATCTAACTCGATCATTAAAGAGATTGAAGATATCCGCGATAAGGTTCCTGGCTTTACCGGCATCATTTCTGATTTGGGCGGCCCAACAGCGAATATGTATCGCATTGCCTGTAAATCAAAAGAGATTGAAGCACACTGCCGTAAACCATCTTGCGTTTACCCAGATATCTGCCCTAACCTTAATACTGATCACACACCTTTGATTCAGTTGTACCGTCGTGCGCGCGCTTTACCAGGTATCAAGAAGATTTTGATTGGCTCAGGCTTGCGTTATGACTTAGCAGTCAAAGCACCTGCGTATATCAAAGAATTGGTAACCCACCACGTTGGTGGCTATTTGAAGATTGCCCCTGAGCATACCGAACAAGGCCCTTTGTCTAAGATGATGAAGCCAGGCATGGGTGCTTACGATAAATTTAAAGAGCTTTTTGATAAGTATTCAAAAGAAGCTGGCAAAGAGCAGTATTTAATTCCTTATTTCATTGCAGCCCACCCAGGCACCAGCGATGAAGACATGATGAATTTAGCAATTTGGTTAAAGAAGAATGGCTTTAGAGCTGATCAAGTTCAAACATTCTATCCATCACCTATGGCAACAGCCACAGCGATGTATCACACCAATAAGAATCCATTGCGCAAAGTAACGCGAGAGAGCGAGACTGTTGATATTGTTCGCGGTGAGAAACGACGTCGCTTGCACAAAGCATTTTTACGTTACCACGATGCTAATAATTGGCCTTTACTTCGCGAAGCTCTCAAAAAAATGGGGCGCGCTGATTTGATTGGCAACGGTAAGCATCACCTCATTCCTAACTATCAGCCGAGCACAGATGGCACTTATCAAAGTCCTCGTCGCAAAAACTCGTCCGTTGGTAAACCGACTCAAGCAGCTGTAGCGCATAATCCCCGCGATTTTTCTGTTCCACAAAAACCTGCAAGAGGCAAAATTCTGACGCAACATACAGGCTTACCTCCACGCGCTGGAACAAAACCATCTAGCGGCTCAAGCAATGTCAGCCCAGTCGGCAGAACAAGTCGCACACCTCATCAGAGTGTTGCAAAACCAGGATCAGGCTTTGCTCGCCCAACATCTAAAGCCAAAAC
Source organism: Pseudomonadota bacterium (assembly GCA_039804685.1). Classification (GTDB taxonomy): domain Bacteria; phylum Pseudomonadota; class Gammaproteobacteria; order Burkholderiales; family Burkholderiaceae; genus Polynucleobacter. The sequence continues at coordinate 13,545 of JBDLVQ010000011.1, forward strand.
TGGATTTAAGAAGTAACACCGCGAGCTAGCAAGCCTCTACTTAAGAATCTATATTTCTTTAAGTTTTTAAAGATGAATATCTCTGGGGATTAGAGATCTTTTTGATCCTTTAAATTGTCCTTATGACGAGTTCTTTTTCCATACTCAGCCATAAAGTAGATACATAGACCAAAAATGAGGATGACCCCCATTGTTATGAATTGCATAGTGCTTCTGTAGTCCATTCTTTCCTTTCAAAGGCTTTATAAGAATATGCTTCACTGAATTCTTCAATTTTTTTCCACACTATTTGAATCTTTCAGTATTTGGATGCCTAGTGAAAACATCATTAACGCCAAGGTCAATATTCCTAGGAATTTAATACTCACCATCAAGACCTCTTCTTCTGTGAAGGACAAGCCTGTCAGAGAAAGTAATGCAGCTAAAGATAGTGAGTGCATAAATCGTGAATACGCATCTATTTGTTCCTTATTTGCATTCATCACTATGTAGCGTAGATGTTTGAAGACAATCTCTTTTCTCATTAAAGGAAAATTATATTACTTATATATTTTATAAGTAATTACCAAAGCGCAGAAAAGGGTTAATGACTGCTTATGATTGGACTTGGAATGCTTCTAGGATTTGTATCGTTGTAACACCAGAGACTTTGACTCGCTTGAGGCGACTTAGATCTCCCGCCAAGAGCTCAATATGAGATCGATTGATACCAAGCAGTTTAGATAACCATGCTACTAAAGCATCATTGGCCTTACCCTCGACAGGCGGAGCAGCAAGACGAATTTTTAAACGTCCATCATGTTCGCCTTGCACTTCAGTTTTCTTTGCACCTGGTTGGCAATGAAGCGCAATGATGAAAGACTGTGATTGTTCATCATCTAGCTTGAGCCAAATGGGTAAATGAGTGACTGACATCTATAAATAAGGACGAAGGAGCGGAATCAATAAAGCTCCTAAGATGCCATGCAAACCCATCGCTAAACTGGCATAGGTGCCAGCTTCAGGATGAACAGCAAAAGCTCTTGATGTACCAATGCCATGTGCGGCAACGCCCATGGCAAAACCACGCTGCCACCAAGCTTTCATACCCAATAGATTAAGAATGATGCTTCCCAGTACCGCACCTAAGATCCCAGTAACCACTGCGAAGACAGCAGTCAGGGTTGGGGATACACCCAAGCGCTCAGCAACACCCATGGCAATCGGCGCAGTCACAGACTTAGGATAAAAAGCGCCAATGATGGCAGGATCAGCGCCCATCAGTGTGGCAATACCAACAGCACTCACTATAGATACAAGACCACCACACATTAAGGCAATCAGGAGTGGAATCAATCTGGTTTTAAGAATAGCAATACCACGATAAATAGGTACCGCTAAAGAGACTGTCGCAGTACCTAATAAGAAATGCACAAACTGGGCACCTTCAAAATACTTTTGATAAGGCATTTCGACCAAAGATAAAACGATAGCCACCAATATAACTGCGATCGCCACAGGATTTGCTAACGGGTACTTATCAGTTTTCTGATAAAAATAATTACCGATTTGATAAGCCGTTAAAGTTAAGATCAAAGCGAATAATGGGCTCCCTGATAGATAGACCCAGATCTCCGCAATTTGAAGTGAGCTAGGATTCATGCCCATCCTTCTTTGCCAAAAATCTCAATACCAAGGCTGTAGTCGTAATCGTGAGAACTACACTAATCAATAAGGCTGAGATAACCGCCAGAGCATGCGTTTTTAATTGCGGCAAGAAAAGAATCACGCCAACGGCGGCAGGCACAAACAAAACACCTAGATGCTGACTGAATGCGTCTGACACCAAGGCTAAAGATTGATTCACTGCGCCCTTGATAATCAGAAATATCAAAAGGAAAACAAGTCCTAAAACAGGTCCAGGTAAAACAGGCAAGAAGAAATGAGAGATTAACTCTCCTACACCTTGCCAAAGTAGTATTTGAACTAAACCTGGAATCATGCGTCGTGATTAATCTTTTTGTGGAAGTTCAACCAAGTGCTGTTTGAAGAGATTTTTCTTGGCGATATAACTAGCCGCACTAGCTTTAAGGCCAGCGATTGCTTCTGGCGTTAGTTCACGAACCACTTTTGCTGGCGAACCAAGAATTAAGGAATTATCTGGGAATACTTTACCCTCAGTCACCACTGAACCAGCCCCAACCAAACAGTTTTTACCAATCACAGCCCGATTTAGAACAACTGCCTGAATACCAATTAAAGAGCCCTCGCCCACTGTGCAACCATGCAACATAGCTTGATGCCCTACAGTGACATTGTCTGCTAAGGTCAAAGGGCAACCCATGTCTGTATGCATCACAGTACCCTCTTGCACATTACTACCACGGCCCAGAGTAATAGGCTCATTATCACCACGGATCACCACACCTGGCCACACACTGACATCTTCACCAATGATCACATCGCCAATCACTGTTGCCTCTTTTGCAACAAATGCTGAATCATGAATTTGTGGAACTTTATCTTTGTATTGATAAATTGTCATGGTGATCTCCTTTAAATTTTTATTATTAAATTTTTAATTTTGAAATTCTTAGTCGTGTGGCTTCCAACGAATGGAATATGAAGCAATCAATACTTCAAACAATAATGAAATAAGAGCAAAAATAAATGAGCCAATACCGCCCACAAATGTGTAGAGCGCAAAGTTAGAGATCAACAGCTTTCCACTTGATGTTTCCGCGAAAAACAATTCCAAAATAGTCAAGCCGATCATGATGGCGCACAGGACCAAGAAAATCATCGAGACGTTAATAAAGCGACCTCGAGTTGCAATATTTTTAAGCTCAACTTGATAAGCCTGATTAATAGAAGGCTTTAAAGATGTCTCCATCATTTCTTTATGAATGACCCTAGCACGATCAATTACACGTGCTAGACGCTGAGTTAATGCACCAATCATGCCGGCCACCGCTGTTAATAGAAAAACAGGGGCAACTGCTAATTGGATACTATCGCTTAAGGTGCTTGGATTCATCATGATTTAAAACTCAACCGTTCATTTATAGGTAATAAGTCACATTAACAGAAATTAATCGAGAATAAGGCTTACCATGGTAATTCTTGCCCATCATAAGCAAAGAAGCCGCCTGATTGTTCAGGTTTTAATTCATCAAGAACTTGAAGGATTTCTTCACTAGCTATTGTTGCATCTCTTGCTTTTGAACCAGAACCCCCAGCAAATGGTTTGGATAATTCTGAAATAACAGTTCCAGGATGGATAGCCACAACCATGGCCTCTGGTTTTTGACGCTTCAATTCAATGGAGGCTGTTTTAATCAACATATTCAGAGCAGCTTTGGATGCACGGTAGGTATACCAACCACCTAAGCGGTTATCTCCAATACTGCCAACTTTTGCTGAAATCAAACCCATGACACCCGCAGGAGAAAGTAAGGGCAAAAAGTATTTAAGTAATAAAGCAGGCCCAAGCGTATTGACGCTAAAGGTCTCTTGCATGGCTTTGATATCAAGATCTGCTAGACGCTTCTCTGGCATGAAGTCATCACCATGTAAAACACCTGTTGCGACCAAGATCAAGTCAAATGGTCCATCCAATTGCAGCGTGTGTGCTGCAAATTGCACGGAGACTTCATCTTTTAAATCAATATTTAATTGATATTCATTCAACTCACTGCGTGATAGAGATGTCACTTTTTCACAACGATCATCTGCTTGCAAATCACGAACAAAAGCGGCCCCTATTGAGCCACTTGCACCAATCACTAAAGCTTTATATCCACTTGTAAAGCGCTTCATGAATTCCTTAAAAAGTACCTGGATACAAAATGTCCTTTGTGACATTTTGAATATCGCGATGACCTGTAAATGCCATGGTGATATCTAATTCTTTATGGATGATCTCTAAACATTTAGTAACGCCCGCCTCACCCATCGCACCCAGACCATGCAGGAATGGGCGGCCAATCATGGTTCCTCTGGCTCCCAGAGCCCAAGCCTTGAGCACGTCTTGACCAGAACGAATGCCACCATCCATCCATACTTCGATATCACGACCAACTGCATTCACAATACCAGGTAAGGCATGGATACTGGATACCGCGCCATCCAATTGACGACCACCATGGTTGGAAACAATTAATGCATCAGCACCAGAATTAACAGCTAACTGAGCATCACCCTCATCCATGATGCCCTTAATGATCAGCTTGCCACCCCATAACTTCTTAATCCATTCCACATCATCCCAACTCAGAGCGGGATCAAATTGCTCAGCAGTCCAAGATGACAAAGATGACATATCACCGACACCAGTGGCATGGCCCACGATATTTCTAAATGAACGACGATGAGTGCCTAACATGCCCATGCACCAACGTGGCTTGGTCATCATATTGATGATGTTAGGAATAGTTAACTTAGGAGGCGCCGTAAGACCATTTTTAATATCTTTGTGGCGCTGCCCCAATATTTGTAAATCCAAAGTTAAAACTAAAGCTGAACAATGAGCAGCTTTAGCACGATCAATTAACCTCTCAATAAAGCCACGATCTTTCATGACATACAACTGAAACCAAAATGGTTTTGTGGTGTTCTCCGCCACATCCTCTATTGAACAGATACTCATCGTGGATAGACAAAATGGCACACCAAATTTTTCAGCTGCTTTAGCGGCTAAGATCTCACCATCAGCATGCTGCATGCCAGTTAAACCTGTTGGTGCTAAAGCAACGGGCATGAAAACTTCTTGTCCGACCATCTTTGTTTTAGTTGTGCGGTTTTCCATATTGACCGCTACTTTTTGACGCAGTTTAATAGTCTGAAAATCACGCTCATTCGATCGGTACGTGGATTCTGTCCAAGAACCAGAATCAGCATAGTCATAAAACATCTTTGGCGTGCGCTTTTTGTGCAATATGCGCAAATCTTCAATATTAGTAATGACAGGCATTTTTATCTCCTTTTATAACTGAAGAAAGTAAAGACTTTTAGCTATTTAGCCTACAGCCTGTAGTATCCTCAGTTGGTCTTATTTTTAACCATTATATGTATACCTGAAGCAGCATGGCAAAACCTTTAACTTTAGAAAAAATACTGTTTAGCCAAGGCTTTGGCACACGTCGCTATTGCAGTGACTTGGTCTATGCAGACCTTGTCAAAGTCAATGGTGTTTTAGCCGAAGATCCAGAAGAGAAAATCTCAACAGAAAACCTCCAACTCCAGGTCGATGGGGAGGATTGGGAGTTTCACGAAAAGGCTTATATAGCCTTTCATAAGCCACTAGGCTATGAGTGCTCTCATAAAACCAGCCACCACCCAAGTATTTATGGCCTACTGCCCCAACCTTTGGTTGAGCGAGGGATTCAGTGTGTGGGACGCCTAGATTTCGACACAACTGGGCTAATCTTGATGTCTGATGATGGCCAATTTATCCATAAAATGACCACCCCCAAGAAGAATATTGGCAAGATCTATGAAATCACAACCCCTGACCCGATCACGCAGAAACAGATCGATCTCTTATTGGGTGGCGTTGTCTTAGATGATGACCCCAAGCCATGTTTCGCGACGGCTTGCGTCCCCAAAGATGAGAAGCTATTAGCCATGACGATTGTTGAGGGTCGCTACCATCAGGTTAAACGCATGATGGCAGCTGTAGGCAATCATGTGGCTGCATTGCACCGCACCACAATTGGCGCATATACGATGCCCAGTGATTTACCTGAAGGCGAATGGCGCTGGTTATATCCAGATGATTTGGTGCAACTGGGTAAAAGCGTAGACGCCTTATCTTCCTCTAAAAACCCCGGTTAATCTGGGGTTTTTCTTTGATGACTTAGATAATTTATTTGATGAGTTCTAGTGCAGTTTTGAAATCAGGGTGCTCACATGTTCTGAGCAACTCAAAAACAACCATTTCAGTGGTGACTAATTCAGCACCATTACCAGCCAAACGATCAAATGCTGCATCACGATTTAACTCGGTGCGAGAGCTACAAGCATCTGTCACAACCCAAACATCAAACTCCTCCTCCAGTAAACCAAGCGCTGTTTGTAACAAGCAAACATGAGCTTCACAACCAGCGATCAAGATGGTGTTGCGCTCTTCTTGACCTTCTTGTTTGCGCTGAATATGTTTAGGCAGGCTGCGCGCATTCCCCATTGGCTTTGGAGGTGCTCTGAGTATTTCTATCAAACCATCATCGCAGGCACCAAAGTGCATTTTAGATAAAGTTTTTTGGCAGTATGTCTTGAGTTCTGCATGATTAGATCCCAACTTCTCAGGGTACTGTTCAGTACCAAAAACAGGCAAGTTCAATAACTTTGCTATTTTTGCTAAACGTAAAGCATTCATTAACACCTGGTCACCTTGATGAATGGCTGGCATCAACTTATCTTGGTAGTCCACCAAAACCAATTGAGTGTCTTCTGCTGAAAGAAGGATCGTCATGTTGTAATATTTTCTCAAATAAAGATGTATGATATTTTCATCTAAAAATAGAATAAAAGAGTAATTATTTTGATCCTAGCCTTTTTAGTCATTATTCCTTTGATCGCATTTAGCTTCTACATCCATGCCATCAGCAAAACACTAGCTGCGATTGATCCGGCTTATCGATCACAATCGCCGCATATGGCATGGCTGCTTTTGATTCCCGTATTTAATGTGATTTGGTTTTTCTTTTTGCTCAAAGCTATTCGTGAAGGATTTGAACAAATGCTATCCCATCATCAAATTGAAAAATCGATTGATACTGGATATAGCTATGGCGTTGGCATGGGTTGTTGCTGGGCAGCTTCTTTCATACCCAGTTTATTTTTTATTGCCCTTCTACCCATGTTTGTTTTTTCAATCTTGCATTGGACCAAACTAAATCAAGCAAGAAGACAAATCTTTACAAAAATTTCTTCGCAATAAATATCACTGCAATTTTAGGAAGATTCTTTTAGATGATATTGGCGTGCCTTTTCCAACCAAAACTCTAAAGCATGCGCCAAATCTTTTTTACTAAAGGAGCAACTCTCCTCAGTGAACAAAGAAGATGATTCAATTCTTGAAATTACAGACTCCAAAGCAATGAGGTACTTCTCTGGCAATTGATAAGCTGCCGCCAACCCCCTAAATTCTTTAATGAGGGCTTTAGATTCGGCATGCCCAGCCAACCAATTAGCTAATAATTGTTCTGCTTCTGTGTAACTCATTGCAACGCCTTTGCTGCGAGATATTCATGCTGCAAAATCATCATCAAATCATGAGCGCTCAAAGCCCTGGCTTTAGCATATGATCTTCCTGCCCACAAACTTTGATAGTGGCCCTCATCTTTTTCAAGAGCCCATTGGCGCATCGGTGCAGTCATTGTGTTTTGTGCTGGAAATGGTAGATATGTTTTACCCTCCATAACCTTCATAAACTCATTGTGTATCCCCTGTGCAGAACGGCCCGAAAAAGCTCTGGTGAAATGAGTCCCGAGATGATGATGCTCCATCACAAAGCGGCGGTGAGCAGAACTGGCGCCAGACTCTAGAGCTGTCAAAAAGGCAGTGCCCATCTGCACGGCAGACGCTCCCAAACTAATCATTTGATGAATATCATGACCATTCATAATGCCGCCAGCAGCAATCACTGGAATACGTAGTAGACCCTTTAATGCCCGCAATAAATCCATGGTGGATAACTGCTGGTCGATCACATGGGGATTAAAAATACCACGGTGGCCACCCGCCTCAATACCTTGCGCAACGATGAAATCAGCTCCTGCTGATTGAATCTTTAAAGCCTCCTCTAGAGAGGTAGCCGTGATGCCTACGGAAATATTTAAAGTATGAGCTTTTTCAATCACCTGTTCAGGTGGAATGCCGAAATGAAAAGTTAGGACCTCCGGTTGATTCTCCCAGATGGGCTCCAGCATATCTTCCAAATTAGGAATATAGGGAGATGATGGCAAACTGGTTTGAATCCCCCAGTCACCAATAACACTCTGCAAATCATGAAGAGCCGCACGCTGCATCTCCAAGTTCGGCATGGTGGGCTCTTCAAAGACAAAGAAGTTGGCATTGATACGCTTGCGAGGCGCTTGATTGATTAAGTCACCAGTGGCTTTCAGATCAGCATAAATTTTTTCTGGTGTGGTGTAAGCAAAACCAAAACTCCCCAACCCTCCAGCATTAGAAACGGCGGCAACCAAGGAAGGTGTATTAACCCCACCAGCCATCGGCGCCTGGATCACTGGAATCGATAAATGAGAGAAACTAAACATGATGTCTTGGTCTTGTTAAAAGCAATTCATGATACCGCTTTCGATAAAAAAAGGCTTCCCGAAGGAAGCCTTTTTAGATGCTGGCAAAAATTAAGCTTTTACAGTATCAGCTACATCACTGAAATCTTTGATTTGATCAAAGTTCATATATTTGTAGATTTCACCGCTGCTAGCGTTAAGAACACCAATATCAGCCATGTATTCAGCTTTAGTTGGAATCTTACCCAACTTAGAGCAAATAGAAGCCAACTCAGCAGAACCTAGATAAACAAATGTGTTCTTGCCAAGACGGTTCGGGAAGTTACGTGTTGATGTAGACATCACAGTAGCACCTTCACGAACTTGCGCTTGGTTACCCATACAGAGTGAACAGCCTGGCATTTCCATACGAGCACCAGCACTGCCTAAAACGCCATAGTGACCTTCTTCAGTCAACTGCTTAGCATCCATTTTAGTTGGAGGAGCAACCCATAACTTCACAGGGATATCACGCTTACCTTCTAACAATTTAGATGCAGCACGGAAGTGACCAATATTTGTCATGCAAGAACCGATAAACACTTCATCAATCTTTGCTCCGGCAACTTCAGACAATGTTTTCACGTCATCTGGGTCATTCGGGCAAGCAACGATAGGCTCATGAACGTCTGCCAAATCGATTTCAATCACTGCAGCATACTCAGCATCAGCATCACCTTTTAACAATTCAGGTTTGGCTAACCATGCTTCCATTGCTTTGATACGACGGCCTAATGTACGTGCATCAGAGTAACCAGTTGCAATCATCCACTTCATCAAAGTGATGTTGCTGTTCATGTACTCAATAATTGGCTCTTTATTCAAATGAACAGTACAGCCAGCCGCTGAACGCTCTGCTGAAGCGTCTGACAATTCAAATGCTTGCTCAACTTTCAACTCAGGCAGACCTTCAATCTCCAAGATACGGCCAGAGAAAATATTTTTCTTGCCCTTCTTCTCAACAGTCAACAAGCCTTGCTTGATCGCATATAAAGGAATCGCATTCACCAAGTCACGCAAAGTGACACCTGGCTGCATTTTGCCCTTGAAGCGGACTAATACTGACTCAGGCATATCTAATGGCATCACACCTGTAGCAGCAGCAAAGGCTACTAGGCCTGAACCAGCAGGGAATGAAATACCGATTGGGAAACGTGTATGTGAATCGCCGCCTGTGCCTACTGTATCTGGCAACAATAAACGGTTCAACCATGAGTGAATCACACCGTCACCTGGACGCAAAGCAACACCGCCACGAGTACTGATGAAATCTGGCAACTCGTGATGCATCTTAACGTCAACTGGCTTTGGATAAGCTGCTGTATGACAGAAAGACTGCATCACCATATCTGATGAGAAACCTAAACATGCCAAATCTTTCAATTCGTCACGAGTCATTGGGCCTGTTGTGTCTTGTGAACCAACGGTTGTCATCTTAGGCTCACAGTAAGTACCTGGACGAACGCCCTTACCTTCAGGCAAGCCACATGCACGACCCACCATCTTCTGCGCCAATGAGAAACCTTTACCGGAATCTGCTGGGTTAGTTGGCAAACGGAACAATGTGGATACTGGCAAACCTAAAGATTCACGAGCTTTAGCTGTCAAACCACGACCAATGATCAATGGAATACGACCGCCAGCACGAACTTCGTCAAACAAAACATCTGACTTTACTTTGAACTCAGAAATAACCTGACCATCTTTCAATGCTTTGCCTTCGTATGGACGTAACTCAATAACATCGCCCATATTCATGCTGTTCACATCTAACTCAATTGGTAGTGCACCAGCATCTTCCATCGTGTTGTAGAAAATCGGAGCAATTTTGCTACCCAAGCAAACACCACCGAAACGCTTGTTAGGTACATAAGGAATATCTTCGCCTGTGAACCATAAAACAGAGTTAGTTGCTGATTTACGTGATGAACCAGTACCAACAACGTCACCAACGTAAGCCACTAAATTGCCTTTAGCTTGCAATCCAGCTAACTGCTTAATTGGGCCCACTTTGCCAGCCTCTTGAGGTTCAATACCTTCACGAGGATTCTTAAGCATCGCCAATGCATGCAATGGGATATCAGGACGACTCCAAGCGTCAGGCGCTGGAGATAAATCGTCTGTATTTGTTTCGCCAGTTACTTTAAAAACAGTCAAAGTTAGACTTTGTGGAACTTCTGGGCGGCTCGTGAACCATTCGCCATCAGCCCAGCTTTGTAAAACAGCCTTGGCATTAGCATTACCTTTGTCCGCCTTTTCCTTAACATCGTGGAACTGGTCAAACATCAATAATGTTTTCTTCAAACCTTCAGCAGCAATACCACCTACTGCAGCATCATCTAATAAATCAATAAGAGGAGAAATGTTGTACCCACCCAACATCGTGCCCAATAATTGAGTCGCTGTTTCGCGAGTAATTAAAGGTGTCTTTTCCTTGCCAAATGCAACTGCTGCTAAATAAGAGGCTTTAACTTTTGCTGCATCATCCACACCAGCTGGAACACGATAAGTGATCAACTCAACCAAAGTGGCTTCTTCACCTTTTGGTGGATTTTTAAGTAATTCGATCAACTCACTAGTCTGTTGTGCAGACAATGGTAGTGGTGGAATACCTAGTGCCGCGCGTTCTGCGACATGGTCACGATAGGCTTTCAACATAGTCTTTCCCTCTCTATTTAGACAATTAAATGAACCAATATTTCAAGACTTATATCTTATATAAGACTTGGAAAAGTGGCAAGCTTGAACCATACTTATCAATGACAAATTAGCCTATATTTATTGCCAGTGCCTGACAAAAACGTAAGAAATAAAAATAGCTTTTAAATCAATACTGTAAAGTAATGCCTTATGAAGAAAACAGACCTTTACAAGAACGCGGGATTGGCCGTTGCCAATCAAATGAAGAATTCAGCCCCAAAACCCAAGGGAAACACTAAAAATGGCCCTGAAAACGGCAAAAAACTGAATCCTTTGCTCGCCTCCCTACTTAAAAAACCTGAATAAAAGCCCCTTTTTGGGGGTTTTAACTCTGAAGCTGAGCTTAAATATGAAGCTTGGCTTTGATTTCAGCTGGCCAAGATGCTGCTTTTTGAGACTTGAAGTCAACCCAAACAAGAGTAGCACCTGATGTGGCATAAGCCGTATCAGGATCAGTGGTTAAGGACATCACATTAAAAGTTTCTAGACCCACTCGACTCGGATTAGAAATATAAGTTTTGATCAATAAATCTGCTGGATAAGCTATTTGTTTGGTGAAATTGCAAAATGTACTCACAACAACAACACCCTGATCTTCTTGCAAAAAAGGTAATCCCAAGCTATCTAGCCAATTAATACGAGCTTGCTCAATATACCTAAAGTAAACAGCGTTATTAACATGGCCAAACGCATCCATATCACCCCAGCGAACTGGAATGATGGATTCATGAACAAATGTTTTTTCTTCAGGAATAGGAATACGCATGGCTCGAAATCTTAAGAGTGATAGTTAAGGGGTGTCACGATCAATCTTGAACCAAGCAGCATACATGGCTGGCAAGGATAGCAAGGTCAAGGCGGTCGCAACAATCAAACCACCCATGATGGCAATCGCCATCGGGCCCCAGAACACACTGCGAGACAACGGGATCATAGCCAGAACTGCCGCAGCAGCAGTCAAAATAATCGGGCGATAACGTGTGACACAAGCGTTGATGATGGCGTCTCTGGCTGCTAAACCTGCTGCACGGCCTTGCTCAATCTGGTCAATCAATATGACTGAGTTACGCATGATCATGCCTAACAACGCGATAAATCCTAAAAGTGCCACAAAGCCAAATGGTTTGTTAAACAGCAATAAAGTTAAAGCCACTCCGGAAATACCCAAAGGTGCTGTTAACACAACCAAGAATGCACGAGAACTACTCTTTAGCTGAATCACCAATAATGTGAAGGTGATAAAGAGCATGATGGGCATGCCTGCATTGATTGAATCTTGACCACGAGAACTTTCTTCTACAGAACCGCCAATATTGACCTTGTAACCTGGTGGCAGTTGGCTGATGAGCGGCGCAAATTGCTTGAGCAATTCATCAGTTGCTGTTGGTCCCTGAATACCTGGTTTCACATCTGCTTGAACAGTAATAGCGTATTCCCGATTTTCGCGCCACAAAGTGGCTGGCTCCCAGACTACTTTAACTTTTGCAATGCGTGCCAAAGGAATCGCTTGACCGTTAACAGTTGCCAACATCGTCTCATTTAAATCACTTACCTGATCACGCTCTGATCTTGGCAAACGAAGAACAATCGGCGCCAATAAGTCACCCTCACGATATTGTCCTACAGTGACCCCACCAAAATGGCTCGATAAAGTTTGTGCAATGACTTGTGGAGGCACCCCTAATTCTCGAGCTTTGGCTGCATCAACCTCAATCTTGGCAACTGGTTGATTTTGATTCCAGTTGTCGGTAACACCATAAATCAAATCAGAGGTGCGCATCACACTCAAGAAACGGTTAGCCTCTTGTCGCAATTTAATAGGATCATCACCAGTGACGCGGAACTCAACAGGGTATGTCACAGGAGGACCGTTCGGCAATAACTTGACTCGAAGTCTTGCTTCAGGCGCAACGTCTTCTAGCAAACTTGGCAATTCACGATTGAGCCTATCGCGCTCTTTTAGATCAGCAATAATGATGGCTTGCGCCGCATTAGATCTTGGGAAAATAATATCTAGTGGCAAGAAGAAGCGAGGCGCGCCGTTACCAATCCACACCGTTACCGACTGAACACCTTTTTGCTCCAGGATTTTGGCTTCAATCTTTTTAGCTGCGTTTTCAGTGGCCTCAAAACTAGCGCCTTCAGTTAAAAAGATATCCACCAAAATTTCAGGGCGAGACGAATCTGGGAAAAATTGTTGTTGTACTAGGCCCATACCAATCACACCCACCACAAAGCTCGCCACAGTCGCCAAAATAGCTTTGCGATGATGATCAATACACCAAGCAACTATCGTTTTAAATTTTTGATAAAACGGTGTATCAAAATGCTCATGCTCAGCACCTTCAGGCGTTGCATGCTGCGGCTTCTTCAGAATTAAGAAACCAAGGTAAGGCACGAACAATACTGAAACAAACCAAGAGATGATTAAAGCTGCAGCAGTCACTGCAAAAATAGCAAAGGTATATTCACCCACGGCTGACTTAGCAATGCCAATCGGTAAAAATCCAACCGCCGTAATCAAAGTGCCCGTTAACATCGGCATCGCCGTTAATTGATAAGCTGCTGTCACCGCCCTGACACGGTCATAGCCCTCCTCCAATTTACGCACCATCATTTCAACCACAATGATGGCGTCATCGACTAATAAACCTAATGCAATGATCAAAGAGCCTAATGAGATCTTGTGTAAACCCACTCCTGAAAGATGCATGACTAGAAATGTCACAGACATCACTAAAGGAATACTGATCGCCACCACCAACCCAGGTCTTGGATCAATTCGCCAAGGGTGACGATGCAGACCCAAAGCCAATAGACTAACCACCAAAACAATAATCAAGGCTTCAAACAAGGTCATCAAGAATTCTTGGACAGAGCTTGCGACAACCTTAGGTTGATCCTGAATCAAAGATAAGGTCACTCCCGCAGGTAAATCTTTTTCAATCAACTTACTAGCCTTGTCCAATTCTTTTCCTAATTGAACAATATCTCCACCGCGTGCCATCGAAATACCTAGGGCAACCAATTCTTCACCCTGGAACCGAACTTTACTTTGAGCAGGATCCATCACAGCCCTACGGACTTCTGCAATATCGCCCAGGCGAATAGATGCTCCTGATGGCGATCTCAATGGCATGGCCTTAATGTCAGCCACATTTTCGAAAGGTCCGCCCACACGAATTGGCATTGAGAAAGATTTTGTTTCTACATTCCCACCGTTTTCAATTGCGTTTTGTTGATTCAACTGCTGAGCAACAGTCGCTGGGGTCAACGAATACTGCGCCATCTTTTTTCTAGATAACTCAACATAGACCTGCTCTTCTTGTAAGCCATAGATGTTGACCTTACCAACATCCTTAACCTGTAGCAGTTTTTGTCTGACATAAGTGGTGAAATCTCTTACCTCTGCTGCGGTATAGCCTTTTGCCGACATGGCATAGATCACACCATAAGTATCACCAAAGTCATCGTCGAAATAAGGTCCATTAATACCAATCGGCAAATGGGATTTGGAGTCAGCTACCTTTTTACGAACAGTGTAAAAAAGATTAGGAATGTCTTTTGAAGGCGTACTATCTTTAGCAAAAAAGATAATCGTTGATTCACCTGGGTGAGAGAAGCTGCGAATCTTATCGATGCTTGGAACTTCTTGAAGAGTTCTCTCAATTTTATTCGTTACCTGATCCGCCACTTGAACTGCCGTAGCTCCTGGCCAGTAAGTTCGGACCACCATTGCTCTAAAAGTAAATGGCGGATCTTCATCTTGACCCAGTTGGAAATACGAGCCAATACCCAACACCATTAAAGCAATCATCAAATAACGCGTGATGGCTGCGTTATCAATAGCCCAACGAGATAAATTGAAACGGCTTGGATCTTGAGAACTCATTAGCGATCCTTTGCTACCAAGGCAACCCTTACCTTTTGACCAGCGTTAAGAGCATGCCAACCAGCAGCAACCACAAGATCGCCTGCGGAAAGACCTTCAGTAACGACTGCATACGATTCATCGACAGAGGCAATGGTGACTTTAACTAACTCCAAGCTACCAACCTCTTTAGAATCTTGATCTAACTTCACACGATAAACAGAAGTGCCATCTCCATGAATCGCTTCACTAGGAATAGAGAATTTATTTTTGCTATCTGGAACTGCAGACCTGATGACTGCACCCGCCTTGGCCAACACTTTCATGCCAGCAACAATCTCTTGAGCGTTCACTTGCTGACCTGCCTGAAAATTCACGCGCGTCATCACGCCTGACTCAAGTGCTCTCAGAGTAACAAAACCCAATTGCTCCATCGATTGCTCAAACTTAGCTCTTGCACCCTCTACAGCAGCAATACGTTTTTCAAATTCAGATGCTGATATAAAGTTTTTATCTCTTAGATCGCTATAGCGCTTAAAGTCCGCTTCTGCAGACTGAATTTCCGCACGAGCTGCACGGTAGCTAGTTAAAGCTGAGGATTCAGACATAGACATGCTACCTGGCATCAAACGACCTAAAGCTTGACCAGCAGTAACAGCTGTACCCGTTTTCACCAAGACCTCAATAATCTTGCCGCTGGCATCAAAACTTAATGCCTCAGGATTTTTTAATGATTCTTTTGACGAGCTAGGATTGATGAAATCTTGGCCAACAATTGCTACCTTGACTTGGCGAGGCAACACTTGCTTTTCGCCATCATTACCGCAGGCAGTCAGTAGGCTGAGTGTCAATACAAAAGAAGTGGCTAATAAAAATGTAGTTTTTCGCATTTTGAAATTTTAATTCAATGCCAAATCCCTTGCACGCCTTATTTTATTGGCCAATTCTTGTCTTTTCTCTGGAAATGTGTACAAGCCTAGATAGATAAAATCATTACCGTACTCAATTTTGACTAGGCTCTTTTGAGGATCTTTCGTGGGACCGTTGGATAACTCTGGGTTTCCAATACGCAACCAGAGCAATGGCCACTGCTTCTGAATTAAACGCCGACCATCCAAAACTTCAATATCCATCACCCCATCATGAATACTGATCTTTTCATAGTCAGTGGCATGGCGTGCGTAAATAAGTAAAGCAATCCCAAGAACCGTTAATTCAACCCCCGCAAATGGAATAACCATCCATGCACCTATCGTGTAGAAGTAACCGGCAATTAGGCTTGAAAAAATACACATGGATAAATAAAACAAGCCGACTTGCTTAGGCGTAAAAGAACAATTACGTTTCATCAACCACAGAGAAGATGAATCTTGTCCCTTAGGCATACCAAGATAGTAAGAAGGTGTTAAATAACTTGATCAGCATCGCCATTGAGATCAATAAGGCGAGCACCGCAAATGCTTGCTGAATGCGTGGTCCAGAAAGTTTTTTCACGAACTGGCGACCCACTAAGAGTCCTGCAATCGAACCCAGCGCAAATGGCATGGCAATCAGCCAGTTCATAGAACCATAAAGATTAGAAAAGATCACGCCACTCAAAGAGACAATAGTGAGAACACCCAAAGAGGTGGCCACAATTGATTTCATCGGCAAATCTGTAAACTTTTTTAAAGCAGGCACAACAATAAAACCGCCACCCACCCCTAATAAACCAGAAAAGAAACCTGCTAAGGCACCAGATGCCGCTAATGATCTTGCACATGGCAAGGTCCAAGTGAGCTTACCCACTGTTTCGTCAAGCAAACAAGGCGGACCCAATTCATCAGGAGTGCCACTGAGATCTTTAGCAGCTTGAGCCCACATATTCCTTGAAACTAATATAAGTACCAAACAGAAAATAAGGACTAAAGGCCAGTTGGGCAATTGGTGTGCCAAGTAAATTCCAATGGGTGACAGCAAGACACCTAAAGTTGCCATCAATGCCGCTGCTTTGTAGCGCAAGATGCGAGCTCTGAATGCCAAATAAGCACCCAAACCTGCAGATAAGGAAACAGCCAACAAACCAATGGGGGCTGCATCAATCACGGTGAGGTGTAAAAAGAACCCTAGCAAAGGTACTGACAGAATTGCGCCACCAGCACCCGTTAAGCCTAAAACTATTCCAACAAATACTCCCAGTAATAGGCTTATGAGTGAACCGTCCAAGGTAACTTAAACCTGCTGAGCTAGCATGAACAAGTTAGTTGAACGGGCACCAGATCGACAGAATGCTAAAACAGGGCTTGGCATCTCTTCTAAAAGACGAGCCATCTCTTGAGCTTGCTCTAATGTGATTTGACCACTCACAACAGGCAAGTAGGCGTAATGAAGACCCAAAGCCTTAGCAGCCAATTCAATCTCAGCATTCAAGGGTTGATCAGGACCACCCTCACCATCTGGACGGTTATTGATAATAGCTTTGTAACCTTGACGCGCAATTTGCGCAACATCGTCAGGTGTAATTTGACCCAATGTGCCAAATTGGTCTGTATGACAAGCGATTTGTAGTGGCATGCCACATCCTCCAGTGTTTGAGTGATAGTTTGAATTTCCATTAGCAAGAACAGGTTCGCATGGTGGCGGCAACATTCTCCAAGTGAGATATTTCATGGCCAACATGGCGCCAACAACATAACCTGCAAAAGCAATGAATGAATTAATTGCTAAGGTCGACATACCTGTCAAACCTTGACCGATGGTGCAACCAAAAGCAGTGACACCACCAATACCCATCAAAGTAGCGCCAATAATGTGATTACCAGTATCTTCAGCATCCCTGAAACTTTCCCAATAGAAAGTTTTTGTAAATAAGGCATAGATAGTTGAGCCAAGCATCAAACCACCCACTGATACGATACCTAAAGTAATCTTTTTACTCACATCACTGTAGAAAGTTAACCATTCAATCACGTAGGCGTAGGGCGCTACGTAGGTCAGACTTTCCATGCGTCCGCTGTTGGTGGCCACAAAGGCTTCTTCTAGCGTGTTTGGATCTTCAGCAACGTAACCCAAAACACCCGAGATCCACCAGATAGCCAAGATCGCTGAACCAACACCCAAGCCTGCTAATAAATTATTGAATGTCCAAAAATTCTTTTTAGATAGCGCAAATGCAATCAGAGCAACACCGATAACCAAACTAAGCAACAGCTGCAAGCTAGCTTTAGTTATCCCCAAAGAAGCTGCAAAGATGCTTGGCAAATCTTGATTGGTGCTTAAGGTTACAAAAACTGTATCAGTCGTATTAACTCTTAATACGCCAAAGATACCTTTGAGTGTCATGTAAGAAGATAAGCCCAAGACCAAAAAAACAACTAGAGCCTTTAAGCTACCAGAACCCATTCTGACCAAGGTCTTACTACCGCAACCGGATGCCAAAACCATACCAAAGCCGAACATCACGCTACCCACAATGGTTGATAACCATGTCAAGCGACTGCTTGTATAAATGGACTTAGCTGGATCGATGATGCCACTAGAACTCATGATGCCAACACCAATGAGAGCGACCCCAATTGCCATCAACCACTGACGCATACGGGTCCACTCACCCATGATCACGATGTCAGTAATAGCCCCCATGGTGCAGAAACGTGTTTTTTGCAAAACAATTCCAAGCAGAAGGGTCACTAAGAATGTGCTCCACAGCACACTGTTAGCGATAGAAGTTAGGTTAATTTCAGGAATATCTGGCATTAAAGGCTCAAACCGTTAAGATCCACCATTTTATGGCATTTTTGTAGATTTGCCTGTTTACCTCTTGAGCTAGGCAGCATTTCTGCAGCTAGCTGCAATTCTAGGTAAACCCACCTTAAAAACTCAACAACACTTATTTAAGCCGCAAATCCAGGGTTACCTTTTGCTCCCTTAATATTGGGCATATTGAGAGACTTCGCCTTAACGGTTTTAATATCTTTAAGATATTTAGCAACCACATCCCAAATGGGTTCACCACCAACAGCTTTAGCTTCTTCAGCGACGGGAGCCCAACCAGCGACCTTATAAGTCTTATTAGGGTCAATCATCTTACCGTTGAGCATCATATTGCTAATACGCTTTTCCGGCCTCTCCATTGGGTCAATGTCATACTGCAAACCACCCACACGAACCATATCGCCACCCTGTTGATAATATGGATCAGGGTTAAATAGATTATCTGCAATATCTTCCAATACTGTCTTAATCATGTCACCCTTCATCATGGTCACAGTAGTCCATGGATAGGTAATCGCTGTTTGATCTAAAACGTGCTCCATCGTGATCGCTTGACCAGGAAGCAATGAAGTTCCCCAGCGGAAACCTGGCGAAAATGCAATTTCTGCATTCTTCACTGCCATCAAGCCATCTAGAATTAATTGGTCGAAGCTGCCATTAAAGTTGCCGCGTCGATAGAGCAAGCCCTCAGTCACAGCCAACTTCTCACCCAACTTAGTTTCATAAGGAGCGCGAATCTTATCGATCAACTTATTCATCGCTGCATCAGCTGGAATCATGTCTGAGAAAACTGGCAATAACTTATAACGGAAATCTGAAACCTTACCGCTATCTACTTTAAAGTCCAGAACACCCAGGTACTTACCGTTAGATCCAGCATTCGTTACCAAAGTTACACCTGATGCATTCTTTACCTTCACTGGAGTTGGTACACCATCATGAGTATGACCACCCAAAATAGCATCAATACCTGTAACCCTACTAGCCATCTTCAAGTCAACGTCCATACCATTATGAGATAGGACAACAACAACTTTCGCACCTTTAGCGCGCGCTTCATTCACCATCTTTTGCATGTTGTCGTCTTGAATGCCGAATGTCCAATTGGCCACCATATAACGAGGGTTAGCAATCGGTGTGTACGGGAAAGCCTGGCCAATGACGGCCACCTTAACACCATTCATTTCACGGATGACATACGGGTCAAAGACCTGATCACCAAAATCATTTGTCTTAATGTTTTGAGCTAAGAATGAAATCTTGCCCTTGAAATCTTTTTCAACAATTTCTTTAACGCGCTCTTCCCCAAGGGTCATTTCCCAATGAGGAGTCATGATGTCAACACCTAGTGCCAAGCAAGCATCAACCATATCTTGGCCATTGGTCCACAAAGCAGTACCCGAACCCTGCCATGTATCACCACCGTCCAAAAGAAGTGATCCAGGACGATTGGCTTTCATCTTTTTAACCAAAGTAGCTAAATGCGCAAAACCACCCACCTTGCCATAAGTATTAGCTGCCTTCTCAAAATCCAAGTAAGTAAAAGCATAGGCTTCTGGCGTACCAGGTTTGATGTTGTGTGCTTTTAAAAGGTGCTCGCCTACCAAGTGTGGCGTCTTACCTAATTGAGCACCAAAACCTAAGTTCACATCTGGTTCACGGAAATAAATAGGTTTTAATTGAGCGTGACAGTCAGTGAAATGTAGAAAGTGAACGTTACCAAATCTTGGCAAATCATAAAATTGATTAGCAGACGATTGTGCGCTGGCGTAATCAGAATTGAGCGCCATACCGCCCGCTGAAGCAACGGCCAAAACTTGTAAAAACTCTCTACGATTCATTGACATAAAAAACCTTCTCTAAAAAATAAAAAAGCCGCAATATCTTGTTGATATAGCGGCCTCTTCTATATTGCGATTACTGATTAACTGGAGACTCTGGATCCAACAAAAGTGCCATTACGTCGCGCATTTGTTGCTCAGTTAACAACTTGTAGTGACCCATACGCGGCATATTGCTGCATGCGTTGTATGCCTTAGAGTTGTAGATTTTTCCCCAAGTGTATTGAACAACTGCTTCTGAATGACCACGAACTTTGCCGTAGTTCCAAAGAGATGGTCCGATGTTGCCGTGAGAAATTTCTTTCTTGTTGATTTGGTGACAGTTATAGCAACCGCCACCATTAGGTGTGCCGGCTGCATCTGTCCAAGTAGCCCCACGACCACTTTGAGCGATTTTCTCGCCCTCTTTCCAGTCGCCTAAGTATTTACCATCAGAAGGCTGTTTGATTGTTGCCATATTGGCTTTTTCAATCGCCTCACGCTTCTTAGGATCACCTTTGCCAGCAAGAGCTGCTGGTTCAGAACAAAACTTTTGAGTGTCATCACGTTCAAGACGATCCAACTTAGCAATCCCATTTTCTTTAAAGTTAGCATTGTGTGCTTTTTCAAAAGCAGTTTGGGCCATCAATGAAGTTGATGCAATCATTGCTATAGTTGCTGATGCCAGTAAATTTATTTTTTTCATGTCTTATCTCCAGCGGCTTAGCGCTTCAATCCTGGTGTATTCATCACACCACCATTTGCTTTAACGCCCATGTAAACAGACAAAGCAATCGTGACATCAGAGGTGTAAATTGGCTCTGGGAAGCGTTGTTGACGGTAGCAGTCATTCAAACGACGTTGCATCGTCCAGAAATTGCCGCTGGATACGCGATAAGCAGGCCAGTAGCCAAAACCTAAAGCTGCACCTTTTTGCTCAGTGATGTTCGGTAAATCTTGTAAACGAATACGCTTACCTTCTTCACCGTGACATGATGCGCATGAGAAATCCATTGGGCCACCTTGGAAGAAGAAAGCCTTTTCACCCAGGGCATACATTTCTTTTTCTTTGGGATGCTTATTAGGTACCTTAATTGTCATACCCTTAGAGTGCGTCACTACATAAGCAACGACAGCTTCCACATCTTTACGCTTACCTTTTTCAAAGCCTGCGCTAATAATTTCTTTTGGGTCATAGCCTTGTAACTTTTCCATACAAGTAATGATGCGAGACTCCAAGTCTTGCACTTTATTAGTGTCTTTAAAATAACGAGGTAACTCCGCTGAAGCACCTTTGACTATGCCTGGGCCTTTACCTAGATCACACTTTTGCAATGACACATTTTTAGGTCCCATTGGCTTAGCCCAAATATCTTCACCCGCTGCTTCATACAATTCCGATGGATTGCCATCAGCAATCATTTCACGATACTTAGCAATATCATCAGTTGCACTTTGAGCGAGGGCAAAACCTGCTGCCATACTCAAAGAAACTAATAAAGTACTTTTAATCAATTTCTTCATACTTGCTCCTCTTAAGAAAAAACCCCGCTAACTAACTATAGATCAGCGGGGCTTTCAATCACATACAAATTAGCTAATTTTCGCTTCGTCTGTACGCTTATCGTTTTTATTATCCACCCAAGTAATGCTCACAGTATCCCCCTTAGCACCACCCTTGAACTTGAAGTTAAGGAATGGGTCCTTAGATACAGCTGGACCAAATTGAGCTTCAAAAACTTGCTTACCTTTGCAAGTTGCAGTAACTGTGTTGATGTGGTGCGCAGGAATTGTTTTACCTGCTGCATCTTTACGCTGACCTGTTTCCATGTCATGTTTCATCAAAACTTTAACGTCTACTACGCCACCATTTTCTTGGGCGCGTACGCGCATTGGATCTGCCATGTTATTTCCTTTCAGTACAAATAGATTAAGTTAAATACTCGCGTGCGCAGGACTCATTAGCCGCCGCAACCACCCAAAGTCACCTTAACTTCTTTAGTTGTTACATACCACTTACCGTCAGCTTTTACTAAAGCGTGAACGTTAGATGTTTGACCCATTTTCACGCGTGACGCAACAAATGGCTCTGAATCAGCAGTCAACAAGAACTGAGCAGCTAATGCGCTTGGGTTCTTCTCAACCAAAATAGCGATTTGCTGAGTTTTTGGCAAAGTTGTTGTGACCCCAACAGGGACAACCGCACCGTTTTCAGCAATGTCTGGAGCATTGATCGTTACATCTGTAGATTTGCTAGCTGATGAACCACCTAATGATTTCAATACATCATCCAAAGACTTACCGTCAAATGCTGCCTTATTCCACTCAGCAGCTTCTGCTTGAGAGATAAGACCCGTTGCTGCCATCAAACCGATAACAGCTGTTAATCGCAATACTTCACGACGCTTTAGGTTCATAAGAACTCCTTCTATAAAAACTAAATATCAAAAAATCAATATAAATTATCAACTTCACCATATTAATACTTTATTGACCGGTGAGCATCCATTTAACGAGTACATCAATATCACCCTCGGGTACATGGGCATGCGGCGGCATTGGGATTGAACCCCAAACACCAGCACCACCCACCTTCACTTTTTGGTGTAACTTCTTCATCGCATCAGCTTGACCTTTGTACTTAGCTGCCACCTCAGAGATTGCGGGGCCAATGGCTCTGCTGGCTGGGGCATGACAAGTTGAGCAATTGTGCTTTTTAAATAAGCCTGCTGGTGTGATTGAGTCAGCACCCATGGCTACAGTTGTCATTTTCCCTGGCAGGGCTGTCAAAGGCGGTTTGCTAGTATCAGCGCCACGGTACGGGCCATAAGGTCTGTTTTGTAGAGCCAAATTATCATGGGCATTACGCGCATAGTCTGGCAAGAATGAACCAATTGTGACGTGCTTAGAGCAATCAGTCATACAAGCAGTCGCTTTCACATCAGGCTCACCACCTTCATTCCACAAACCATGAGACTGAGTCATACCATTACGGTTAGGCATCAACTTTTGTACATCTGCGATATTTCTATCACTTAATGTAAATTCCTCAGGAACAATTTCAGCCATGCTTAAGATGTACCCCAAGACCGCATAAGTATCATCAACGCTCAATGTTCTTGGCGCATTCCATGGCATTGCACGATAGATATAGTCCCACAAAGTAGAAACCGTAGCCACTTTCATCAAGGTTGTTCTTTGCGGCTGCTTCTCACTCGTTAATGAGGCGACACGACCAGTTTTAATATCATCCTTGGTGGTACCACCAACAATCGGGGTGAACACTTCATTAGATTCGCCAAAGGTGCCGTGGCAGGATGCACAACGACTTTCCCAAACTTCTTGACCACGCAATGTGTCGCCAGATCCTTTTGGTAAACCTTTGAAGTCTGGACGAACATCAATATCCCATGCTGCCACTTCAGCTTTTGTCGCTTCACGACCAATGCCAGGGAACTTTGATTCTGCAAAAGTGCTTGTTACCAATGTAACTGAAAGCCCAGCAAAGATAAGTGCTTTTGTTAACTCATTAGCCAACTTGAACATTACTCAACTCCCCGTTCGCATCAAGCTTCCAAGCTTGGATTGAATTATTGTGATAGATCGAACGTGTGCCACGAACCTCTCTTAATTGCTTCACCATTGGCTGAACGTAGCCAGTCTCATCAGTGGCTCGTGACATCAAAATAGCTGGCGAGCCATCCCAAGTCCAATCGATATTGAAACGTGTGATCGCTTTTGATAAAACTGGCGTTTCTAAACGAGCACGACGCCAGTTATTGCCGCCATCCACAGAAACGTCAACATGCTTGATCTTGCCGCGGCCTGACCATGCCATACCACTAATGTTGTAGAAACCTTTATCTAACAACTGCTGGCCACCAGATGGCGTTGTGATCACAGACTTACATTCTTGAATCGTGGTGTATTGACGATGTAAACCACTTGGCAATAGATCAATATAGTGAACTGCTTCGTCTTTCGAGGCATAAGGCATATCGCCCACTTCAATACGACGCAACCACTTCACCCAACTCACGCCCTGTACACCTGGAACAACTAAGCGTAATGGATAACCATTCTCTGGGCGTAACATCTCGCCGTTCATAGCCCAACAAACCAAGGTATCTTTAAGAGCAGCATCCAAAGGAATTGTTCGAGTCATTCCTGAACCATCTCCACCCTCCGCCAAAATGTATTTGCCATTCTTAAGGTCAGCGCCACACATATCTAATAATGTAGAAAGAGGTACGCCCGTGAATTCGCAACAAGACAACATGCCATGCGTATATTGAACGCTAGGTACAGCCACGTTACCCCACTCTAAGCCAGTATTAGCACCACATTCAATAAAGTGAATTCGTGAGACTGATGGCAAACGCATCAAGTCGTCCATTGTGAATACTTTCTCTTGCTTGACCAAACCATTCACCATCAAGCGGTGCTGTGCAGGGTCAATGTCATACCAACCTTGGTGATGACGCTCAAAGTGCAAACCGTTAGGAGTGATGATGCCAAAGAAGCCTTGCAAAGGAGCGAATGCCACAGATGCCGCTGAAACACGTGTCAAGCCAGGCGACTCACGTCGCTGGAGGGCTGCCTCCCACTGAGAAGGTGCACCATAGGGTCTGGCGGCAACTGGCTGACCCAATGTCGTTTGCCATGGCTGCTTTTCTAAAATAACTTTTTCACCATCAGAAGCAAATGCAGAACCCACAGATCCACCTGCTGTTGCTGCACCTAATGCAGTGACAAAGCTTTTTCGCAAGAAACCGCGACGAGTTTCGTCCATGCCATGCTCATACACATCAGTGGCAAATTGCTCAGAAACAAAGTTCTCTGGCGCACGACGTAATCGTCCAAATACTTTAGATTTTTTCTCTACTGTCACAAGGACTCCCAATAATGCTTTAAATGTATTTTTTGAGGTGCTAAATATATTTTTAGCTAGGGTTTCATTATTCATCTTTATAGATTGTTTTGGTGAAGAAAAATAGCCAAAAGTTTGATTAAATTTCAAATTTCAGGGAAAGTACGAATGAAAAGTGAAACTCACTTAGAGGCTTTATCTAACTGAGCTTCAAATGATTAGGAACGCTTATCAATTATTACTAATTGATTAATCAGGTTGTCACAGACACAATGTGATTGATCGCTCTTATGGATGTCTATTTTCATCTAAGCATATGATGTAAATACAGCCCTAACAAAACATAAGGTTTATTGATGAATCAACGTCGACATCTTTTAAAAATTTCAATGGGAGCGATTGGCTTGCTAGCTCTTCCACAAATGATGGAATTTGCAAAAGCGGCTGAAGATTTTATTAAAGGGCCCAAGGTCAAAGATCACCCCGCTAAACAACTGAGCAACCATGTGTGGATGATCTATTCCCCCGATGGTTTTCCGACAGCTGAAAATCAAGGCATGATGGCGAATATTACTTTTGTCATCACAAGCAAAGGGATCGTTATTTTAGATACGGGAGCATCACTGCAAATTGGTGAGATGGCGATTCGCATGATTAAGACAGTCAGCTCACTTCCAGTGATAGCCATCTTCAACTCTCATTACCATGGCGATCACTTTTTAGGTAATCAAGCTTTCGTTGAAACATATGGTCCACAAATCCCTATTTATGCTCACCCTTATAGCGCTGAACAGATCAAAGGTATTGAAGGCAACTCCTGGCGTAATCTGATGGAGCGCTGGACCAATCAAGCCACCGCAGGAACCAAAGTTGTTCCTCCAACCCACTTGGTTAAACACGGTGATGTGTTCGATTATGGTGATGTCAAAATTAAAGTTCATCACTACGGCGTTTGTCATACACCAGGGGATATTTGCCTCGAAGTGATTCAAGATCGTGTGACTTACGTCGGAGATATTGCGATGGATGGTCGTATCGCTAATATTGATGATGGCTCTTATCTCGGCACCTTCAAAACATATAAAGAATTAACAGAGGCCGCAGGCGAACAACTATGGATACCAGGTCACGGCGAAGCTAAGAAGACTCTTCTCAAAGAGTATGGTGAGCTCATGGCTGGGATTTATGAAACCTGCGTCAAGGCTGTTCAAGATGGTATTGACCCCAGCGCTGCCAAAGCTCTTGTTTTAAAAGACCCAAGAGTCATCAAATATGCTAAAAACACCAAAGGCTTTGAAGGCAATATTGGTAAGTACACCAGCTTGGCGTATTTAGAAGCAGAAAAGGAAGCTTTCTAAGCTTCCTTTTGATGCTGGCATTAAAGAAGGATGGGGGTTTGTGCTTAGGCAGTTAAACCTGGCAGTAAGTCATTCTTGATATCGTCGATATTTTCAAGACCAACCGCAATACGGACCAAACTATCAGTGATACCAGCAGCAGCTCTTGCTTCTGGACTCACTCTGACATGAGTGGTTGTTGCAGGATGGGTAATCGTAGTGCGAGTATCACCTAAATTAGCGGTAATGGATAACAGCTTGGTGCCGTCAATAACTTTCCAAGCAGCCTCTTGACCACCCTTCAATTTGAAAGACAAGATGGGGCCGCCCATTTTTTGTTGAACACGTGCTAGCTCATACTGCGGATGAGACTTCAAACCTGGGTGATACACACGCTCCACTGCAGGCTGTTGCTCTAACCACTCAGCTAACTCAAGAGCAGCTTGGCTTTGTTTTTCAAGACGCAAACTTAAAGTCTCAAGACCTTTCAAAATAACCCAAGCATTGAATGCTGACAGTGTTGGGCCCGTGGTTCGCACGTAAGGAAAAACTTTACCCAAAATAAATTCTTCAGAGCCAACAATAGCGCCACCCAAAACACGACCTTGACCATCTAAATACTTCGTGGCTGAATGAATCACGACATCAGCACCCAAGGCCAACGGTTTTTGTAATGCAGGCGTGCAAAAGCAGTTATCGACCACATAGAGTGCTTTGGCCGCTTTAGCAATTTTGGCAATAGCAGCAATATCAGCCACTTCAGTTAATGGATTTGACGGCGTCTCTAAATAAAAGAGCTTGGTATTAGGCTTAACAGCAGATTGCCAGGCATTCAAATCAGACATATCAACATAAGTTGTTTCAATGCCAAATCGACCCAAGATATTTGTGAACAATTGAATCGTTGCACCAAAAACTGAGCGAGAGCAAATCAGGTGATCACCGGCTTGCAAATGAGCCATAGCCACTGTCATGATGGCTGACATGCCCGATGAGGTAGCAATACACGACTCACCACCCTCTAAGGCAGCCAAGCGATCTTGGAACATGGCCACAGTTGGGTTAGTAAAGCGAGAATAAATAAATCCTTTTTCTGCATTGGCAAAACCATGCGCCGCATCTGCAGCACTATCAAAACAGAAACTAGAAGTTAAGAACATGGCTTCTGAGTGTTCATTGAATTCTGTACGGCGAACACCCGCCCGCACACCTAAGGTTTCGGTATGAAGATTTTTAATATCGATCGGTGCTCTTTTTTTATTACTCATAACTGAATACTACTCTTGAGAAGCCAAATGTAAATGTAATTGTGATCTAGCCAAGTCTGTGCCATCACCCTGCTGACGATCAGCTATAGCCTTAGGCGTATTACGAGAAGCCTCTAGAGCGTCTAGATAAGACTCAGTGATGTCACCCGTGACGTACTTGCCATCAAAGCAAGATGAATCAAAATTTTCAATCGCAGGATTGATATCTCTCACTGCTTTTTTCAAATCTTCAACATCTTGATAAATTAATTCATCAGCACCAATGAGTTTGGTGATTTCTTCATGAGTACGACCATAAGCCACTAGCTCACTTCGGGTTGGCATATCAATACCGTAGACATTCGGGAAACGAACCGGTGGCGCTGCTGAAGCGAAAATGACTTTCTTAGCACCCGCATCCCGAGCCATTTGCACAATCTCATAAGAGGTGGTGCCACGCACAATGGAGTCATCCACAATCAGTACATTTTTATCTTTGAACTCTAAGCGCATAGCATTGAGTTTTTGACGCACTGATTTTTTACGCATAGCCTGACCAGGCATGATGAAAGTACGGCCCACATAACGATTCTTAAAGAATCCTTCACGGTAAGGTACGCCTAATAATTTAGCTACTTGCATAGCAGCTGGTCGGCTTGAATCAGGGATTGGCATCACAACATCAATTTGTGATGCATCTGTTTCACGGGCAATTTTTTGAGCCAAGTAATTACCCATCAATAAACGCACGTCGTAAACAGTCACACCATCAATGCATGAATCTGGACGAGCCAAATAAACATATTCAAAAATACATGGATTTAATTTAGCGCCTTCAGCACATAGCTTGCTGTGGAATTGACCAGAGTTATCGATAAAGATAGCTTCGCCAGGAGCCACATCTCTGACCACCTTGAAACCCAAACCTTCAAGAGTGACAGATTCAGAAGCAATCATCCACTCAGGACCCTGCGGCGTATCTAATCGACCGATACACAAAGGACGAATACCAAATGGATCACGGAAAGCCAATAAACCATAGCCGGCAATCAACGACACAACAGCATAAGAACCTTTAAGGCGCTGATGAACTTTGGTCACAGCGGTAAAAGCTGCACTGGCATCCAAAGCAATACTGTTAGTGGCACGCTGTAACTCATCGGCTAAAACGTTTAATAAAACTTCTGTATCAGAATTGGTGTTGATATGGCGTCTATCACGGTAGAACATCTCATCACGCAATGCTGGCGCGTTGGTTAAATTACCGTTATGCGCCAAGATAATGCCAAATGGGGCGTTCACATAAAAAGGTTGAGCCTCTTCTTCGCTGCTTGCTGAACCCGCAGTTGGGTAACGTACCTGACCAATGCCAGCATTCCCTGGCAAGCTGCGCATATTACGAGTGCGGAAAACATCACGCACCATGCCATTTGCTTTATGCATGCTAAATGAACTGCCGTTCATGGTTGCAATACCAGCTGCATCCTGACCACGATGTTGCAATAACAACAAGGCGTCATACAGCAACTGATTGACTGGACTATTGCCTACCGCACCGACAATACCGCACATA
>JBDLVQ010000012.1:0-4565 GCA_039804685.1 Pseudomonadota bacterium
ATAATTGCGCCCTTTCGTTAGTTAGCTTTCGAGTTAATTAATTGGGTTGTTAGCTCAGCTGGTAGAGCAGCGGACTTTTAATCCGTTTGTCGTGGGTTCGATCCCCGCACAGCCCACCAAGTATTCTGTAATATAATTAAGGAGTTAGAGAGATCTAACTCCTTTTTTATTGCCTGTAATTTCAATACAAACCAACTACACACCATATTGTCGGGATTCCCGACTTTTCAACTAGGGCGTCAAATCTTTTGACACTCAATATTTAGACTGGTGTATGATAATTCTACTGATTCGGTATTAAAAATACTCAATAAGTGTTAAAATACAGGCTGTTATGAAAAAATCGATCAAGATCACTTCTAAGAAAATTTTTGCAGGCAATGCGGTAGCTTCAGTGCGAATTGAAGGTATGCGTGTAAGTACTACGCTCGAAAAAGATCTTGATGCTTATAGCCAAGGCAAAAAAACCATTTCTGAGATCATTCAGAGCACAAAACAAAGATATGTCTCGTTATAGCGTAGAGGATATCTATTGCTATCCTGGCAGTTCTGTTCTTCGTAATAAGTTAGGTTTAAAAGATCAAGATCAACTAGATCAGTATGAAGCTGAGATAACAGCGCTTCGTTTGGTTGAACTACAAGAAAAGCCAATCAAAGGTCATTTCGATCTAGATCATCTCAAGAAATTACATTTTCAGATTTTCCAAGACGTATATGACTGGGCTGGTGAAATTCGTACCGTGGATATTAGCCGAGGCGCCAGCCGATTTGCTCATGCTCAATACATCGAATCTGCTGCAAAGACGCTTTTCGCAAATCTAAAAAAAGAAAACGAGCTTAAAGGGTTAAGTCTTGATGACTTCTCTCTAAGAGCTGCCCACTATCTTTCTGAAATCAATGTGCTTCATCCGTTTAGGGAAGGTAATGGTCGTGCTCAGCGTGCTTTTATTACTCAGCTTTGCAGAGATGCTGGATACGATTTGGATTACTCTGATCTTGAGCAAGATGAGTTGTTTGATGCAATGAAAGAAGCCTTTCAAGGCAATGAACATAAAATCGCTCAGATATTGAGAGAAAGACTGACTTCGGCTTAGTCTTTTTTGGTTGCCCATTCTTCCCAAAAGACCATAAATTAGCTCATCACGAGCAGCTTTCTAGTTTTAATCAGTTTATTTTAGTTGCTCATCTTAATTGGGTAACGATATGCAACACACTGATTTAATCAAAACCTCAAAACACCGCATTGATCGAATTGTTAGAGTCAATGGTATCGATTTCGAAGAGCAATTTCTTGCTGATTTAATAGCTAAGCACATGAGCAATACATCTAAGGGAATTAGACCTACGATTACCACTGCTTATGAGATTTATAGCAAAGAGAGTCCTGCATCTAATGAAATAAAGTTTCAATTGGATTTGGCGAGATATTACCAATATTTCTTAGAGGTCTTTGGCGATCTGCAATTGGATGAGCTAAGGCATCGGCATATTGTTCAGTACCGCGACATTAAACTAGCGCAAGGATTAAAGACATCTACTGTTAGAAAACATGTCGGTGGTCTTAACGCCATGCTCAATATGGCGTTTAAGCATTTAGATATTGATCGATTAAGTCCATTTAGGTCTTTGAGAATACCAAATGAAGGCAATGATAAGAAAAAGCTAATCCCAGTAACCTCAGAACTCATTCACAAAGTTAAAAACTCTTTAATAGGTTTTCATGCGCCACATCGATTAGTAGCTCTAGTTCAGTTGAACACAGGGATGAGATTGTCAGAACCTGTGTTTGCTAGATTAGATGACTGTGTTCTAGATCATGATATTCCGCATTTATGGGTAAGGCCTAATCAGCTCAGTCAAAGAAAAACAAAATCTAGTGTGCGAGCTGTGCCGTTATATGGGGTATCACTTGATGCAGCTAAGATTCTTTACCGTTATGCCAAAGAGAGAAATAGTCAGTGGCTAGTGCCTCATTACGCGAGATATAAAGGTAATAACAGTTGTTCTGCTGCTATTCATAAGACACTGTTGGAGTTTCAGTTTCACAGCCACTTATTTAGACATGCTTTTATTGATAGATTGAAGGCATGTAATGACATACCAATAAGGTTGGCTGAGAGTATTACTGGGCATTACAGTGGAGGTTCTGAATTTAACAGTTATGGCACGATTGGCTACACATTAGAGCAAAAACTTGAGGTGGTAAAACGGGTAGCAATTTAACAGCTTAGGCTTAGCGTAAAAGCTTCCTAGACCAGGTTTAGATCCCCGCACAGCCCACCAGCATGATGTCTTGTGAAGTTGCAGGGCGTCTCAAAAAGCCCCACGGTTAATAGCCTTGGGGCTTTTTCTCTGTTTGAACCAATACTTTAAAAAATATCTTCATTTCTACATTCCTTTGATCTGAGACAACACCAGTAAGGTGCTTAAGCGATAGCATGAAATCTTTACTATCTAGGAGTTTAGCTATGTCTTTAAGCCATGCAGTTGTTTGGATCGACCATCAAGAAGCGCACGTGATTAAGTTTAATGCAGATACGCATGAAAATTCGACCATTACTACACAATCTAAGCATGGCCATATTCACCAAAAGGCAGGAGTTCTCACTGGGCATCATCAAGTGAGCTCTCAAGTATATTTGCATGAGGTGGTTGAGGCGGTTGCAGGCGCTAATGAGATTTTGATTGTGGGTCCAGGTGTGGCGAAGCTAGAGTTGATTAAACATATTAATCACCACGACCCCAAAATTAGCAATAAAGTTGTTGGTGTTGAGACGGTAGATCACCCTACGGATGGCCAATTATTGGCTTATGCGAAGAAATACTTTTTACGCGTAGATAATTTACGTCCGCTTTAATTTTTAAAATCCCCATGCGATGTCAGATTTCTATTTTGTAACATTTCAGAAACGTCCTTGGCGTATAATTAATAAAAATCTGGTATGCCTAATGTAATTTTAAGGAGTTGATATGAAAAAGAATTTGATGGGTTTGGCGCTATTAACGACATTATCAATGACTTCGTTTGCTGCTTCTGCTGAAGATGACGCATACAAAGGTGCTTGGTATGCGCTTCCTGGTATTAGCTACAATTGGACTGATAGCGCCTTAAAAGCTGATGATGGCATGGGTGGCTTTATTCGTGTGGGTAAAGAGTTTGCGCCAAACTGGGATATTCAATTTGGTGGTTCATACACGAGTGTTGACGGCAATGCTGGCGGCAAATACAAGCAAACACTTGTAGGTGTTGATGCGCTTTATATGTTTAGTCGTGAGAAATTGCGTCCATTCTTGTTGGTTGGTGTGGGTTATGCAGACAACAAGTTGGATTACGCTGTTGGCGGCGGCTCAAAAGGCTCAGTGATGGGTAACATTGGTGCTGGCGTGCAGTATTCGCTGACTGATAGCATCGGTTTGCAAGCTGATTTGCGTTCGGTTTGGAGTGAAGCTAATGTTGGTGGTGATAGCAAAACCGTTGGCAATACGATATTAAACCTTGGCGCTATTTTCCGTTTTGGTACGCCTCCTGCTCCTGTTGCAGTTTCAGAGCCAGCGCCTCAGTCAGTTGCGGCTGAGCCTGTGGTTGAAGCGCCAGCGCCAGTTGTTGCTGCTAAACCAGCATGTAAGCCAGTGCTTGAAACGATTACGATTCAATCAGAAGCTTTGTTTGACTTTGATAAATACACAATCAAGGGTAAAAACAATCAAGTTTTGGATGAGGTTGCTGGCAAAATTAAAGCGCATGACGATATTGAGTTTATCTTAGTGACAGGCCATACCGATAGGATTGGTACGGATGCTTATAACCAAAAACTTTCTGAGCGTCGCGCAGATGCTGTAAGAAAATACTTGGCATCTCATGGTATTAAGGACGTTCGCATTAAATCAGTGGGTAAAGGTGAGTCTGAGCCTGTCGTTGATTGCGCGGGCGTTAAAGGTAGTAAGAAAATCATTGAATGTTTAGCACCTAACCGTCGTGTAGTGGTGGATGCAACGCATAAACAAGAAGATGGTTGCGCTACAAATTAATTTGTTAAGCTAATTTCTTCTCTTGAAAAGGGTTGCGTAAGCAGCCCTTTTTTATGGTCTAAACAATAAAAGGCCAATTACATTGATTTGTCATTATTTTGATTTATGATAACTACATATAAGAAATTGGATGTTGCAGATGCTTAGCTTAATACAAAAGAAGAAGTACTTATTGGTGCTATTGTTGATAGGCTTAGGGCTTATCGGTAATGCGATGGCTAAAGACATTAGCGATGAGCAATACCAGGTGCGCATGGCACAGAAAGAGTTCGATACCGCGAACCGAGATCATCAGATTTTAGCAGGTAGCATTAAAGAGCTTGAAAAAAGAATCGCACAGCAGACGCAACAATTAGATGCGCTTAAAAAAGGTTTGCCAGCTAAAGAAGAGCGATTAAATAATGCGCAGAAAGCGCTGGAAGAGAAACAAGTGGTGCTTGATAAAGCTTGGGAAGAGAATAAGAAGTAGTCATTACTTGGTTCTCTTCTTTTTATTGAGCTTTCGCTTTTCTCGCCATTCAGCAATTCTTTGGCGA
>JBDLVQ010000013.1:0-9600 GCA_039804685.1 Pseudomonadota bacterium
TCTATGTGCCTATCCATTAGCCATTTGCTGATGTTGTATGTTTTAAGTTTGGTTTGCAGGGTCATGCTCAATGTGCATTGCTGTGCAAGTCCACCTAAAAATTCGTCGTGAGCACGTGTAATTGCTAGCTTGTTCATGCAATTATTTATCACGACTGATATGAAAAGCCATTAAGAACGAACCACACTAATTCAGTGCCAATCTTTTTGGTTGCTCTGCATCTGTCGTGAAAATAAATTTGTGTTTCCAAAACAATTTTTTGAAGGAAACACAAATGGCAACCTTAGCAAGTCTCAAGCTCGTAGCAGCTAAAAAACCAAGTAACCAACCACCTGTTGTGCAACGCAGAACAAAACTCAGCAGCAAGGTGTTTGAGCAAATCCAACTTGCTCGCGCACAAAGCCAAGGTGAAACGTATTCGCCCACAAAGAACAAAACAGTCACTAACACGGACGGCGAACGTGTGACAGTCGCTGTGCCAAAACGCATCAAGCCTTGGTGGTTTGTTGCTGAAAACGGCAAGTGCTGCATCGCGGTGCGCTATGGCGCAAAGGTGATTGAACTTGCAAAAGGCAAGTCCGCGATTGAAGTTTCTAGCCCTGATGCGCTGATTGAGGCACTTGAAGCTGTAAATGCTGCCGTGCTTGCAGGTGAACTTGATACGCAAATTGAAGCGGTATCGGGTCAGTTACGCAGTGGGTTTCTCAAGTAATGCAGCTGGAGTGTTGTCGTTTCAAGCGCCAGCACTCCACCAATAAATACAGCTGGAGACTACACATGCGTATAAATGAAATCGTTGATGGCGCGACACAGCAGGTAAACATGCTGAAGCTACAGGCTAAGACAGCGCAAAAGCGGGCTAAAGAAGCTGCACTGCGTTTGAAGATGCAAAAAGCACAGCAGTCGTTGGCTAAAGTCGCAGCAAAGCCGCTATGAAACAAACTGCTGTGGAACTGCTTGGCAATCTCAGCCAGTTTATTGGGACTGAGCACTACTACAGGCTACTGCCAACGTTTGTTGTAACTGACGGCTTGAAGTACTTGATGGATGAAGCTGACTGCTATTGGTTAGCGCAGCTTTATGGCTTGCATCTGTGTGACGTGGACTTTGACCAAAATCCGTTCACCGTGCTTAAGTTCACGAGAAAGAACAGCGGCGGCATCGCGAACATCGAGGACGGGAACGGACATGTTCTTGTGTCGCAAAGGCTGGACTACACAGACTTCCCGTTAGACCAGTACAGCTTGTACGCTTGCTGGAATGGTGAAGTGTGGGTTGGCATGTTGACAAGCGAGTACTGAAATACCGTCAAACGATTCAAAATCGCCGATTTCGAGTGGTTTGAACTACACTTTGTCATGCCATTCATCTTGGCGTGGCAGGTATAGCTGCAATACTTGGCCCGATAGCATTGCAAAATTGGCGCTGCAAAAAAATAAAATAATGCTTTGCTTCTACAAACGCTTCTACAATTTTAAAAATCACGCTGTAACCCGCATAAACACTAGGCATTTTTAGAGTACATCGTCTCATAAGAAAGAAACCCTAGGGGTCTTAGTAATAAGACCTCAATGATTTCAAGAGGCTAGTGGTGGATAAGGTGGTTAAAATTCACTACACATCGACTACACACCAAGCGGTTTTTCATGGTGTGTAGTAAATGAAGGTTTTAGCAGTAAAAGTAGTACCTAAAAACAGTTTTAGGGCCCATAGCTCAGTTGGTTAGAGCAGAGGACTCATAGCGTTAAGTTGTGCCTTATGCGTGGAAACTGCATAAGGGATGGTGTCAAATTCGGTGAAAGCTAAGTCGTAAGATATGCCAACGCCGAGCGAAGCTTAGTAGAAATACTTTGAACGTGTAGAGACTAGACGGCACCCATCTAAGTCGAGCAATCGATATGATGAAGGCATAGTCCAGGGAGTAGTGAAAGCTACACAAACCGGAATCCTTTGGTCCCAGGTTCAAGTCCTGGTGGGCCCACCAAAAAAGCAAAGGGTTATGACCCGGTACATTGTTTACACAATGTACCGGGGACATACTTTACAGTCTCCAGTCACATGCCTATTACTTTGGGACCAAATGAGTTCTCTAAAGCACTCACTCTTCGAGCCTCCATATCAAAGTAAGCTAAATCATAATCCATAAAACTCACAAGCCATACATCGTCATCAACCTGACAGATACCCACATCTTGTCCTGCAAACACTTTGCTGAAGTGGATTTTTTTACTACCTAGACAAATTCTTCCACAAGAAGTGACTGTGATTGTTTTGTCATCGAAGGGGTAGGTAACATCCGGTAATCCATCATATTTCCGGTTAGACGGCACATACAAATCTCCAGGTCTTTTCATCTCTAATGCTTGATGAGGCCTCTCAAAGTTATATTCGTGGATAAAGTCTTCAAATTTATCTTGTTGCTGAAGAAGGTTCATGCCTGGTGGCTTGGTGGTTGCCTGCTTGAGTGTTAAATGCATGCGCTCATGTCGACCATTTTGTTCGGGATTGCCAGGTTTGATACGTTTGATACCAATCCCTAAACGTAACCACCAAACGGATAAGCTAGAGAGGCCATAAAGTGCGTTCGGGCTTGCAAACGGAACGCCATTATCTGATCGTATATTGCTTGGCAAGCCGTATTCCTTAAATAAGCGTTCAAATACAGTAAATGCTTGAGCCTCACGCGTACTCTATAATCCTTCACAGCAAATCAAGAAGCGAGTGGTGTAATCAGTCACTGTTAAAGGGTAACAATATTGGCGATTACCCATCATGAACTCACCTTTATAGTCTGTGCACCATAAAGCGTTCGGGGATCGGCTATCTGATAGAGCTGTGCCTTCTAATTTAGGGAATCGTCGCCGACGTTTTTTAACCACTAAGCCATGGCAATCTAAGACTGCATGTACTGTGCTTTTGGCAGGTAAAGTAATTTCTGGATAATGTGTATGGATTCGTTCCCGGATTTTTGGGGCTCCCCAGTTAGGGAACTCTTTCTTGACATTAACAATCAGCTGCTCAACCTGAAAAGGTAGTCGATTGGCTTGCTTAAATGGTTTACGGCTACGATCATTAAAGCCTTCTAAACCAGACTCTTTGTACCGATCAATGATCTTATGTCCCGTGACACGTGAAATACCAAATTCTTCACATAAGCGGGATATTTTCTCGCCATCCAAAAAACGAGACACAAACCTAGGCTTTTCATACATTTTGGTACTTTCATTCCATGGCATAAGTTGATCCTCCTTATGCCAAAAACTGTAAAGTATGTGTCCGGTATAAACTGTAAAGTATGTCTCAGGTCGTACAGCGAACCCTAATCAGCAATGATGGGGGTTTTTTAAAAATCATCAAGATGTCATCAATCATAGTTGCTGATTAACTAAATCTAACTACCCCATTTTCTTAAATACATTTGATATGCATTTTTCCATGATGGGTTTCCGAAAACGCCACTGCTTTGATGTGTGAGGGCAATGGGCCAAGTGCCAAGCTTAAGTCCTTTAGTGGTCGCAGTTCTGCAAAAATCAAGATCGTAAAAATTAAAGTCAAACTGCTCATCAAAAAAAACTTGAGATAGTAGGGCGGTTTCCTTTTTTAGCGCTAAGAAAACGCCGTCTAGAAGTAAAACATTTTTAGGTGATGCTCCAAAAAAAATAACCTGTCCAAAGGGACCTTCTCCATGGGCAACAGCACCTGATAGATTATCTTCCGAATCTGGTGTAAAACTTCCATCAGGGAAAATCCACGCTGGCTGAAAGTCACGTCGTACTGCACTTCCAGCAACGCCAATTACGTTAAACATTTTAAGGCCATCAATGACCCGATCAACTAAAAAATAATCATCAACCCAAACATCATCATGGATAAAAACCAAATAAGAATTATTGTTAGCAGAATGTATGGATTTGTTATATAAAGTAGGTAAGCCAATATTGTTGTTAAAGTAAATTAAGAAATTTAATCTTTTATCAAATTTCATCCTTGATATTGAAATGCCCAGCGGTGTATTTGTCCAAAATTCTTCTGGCGAACATCTTGTTGCACAGATTAAATGAATAGTTATACTGTTTTTCATTAAAAAACCTCAATGATTAAATTTAAGAATTCTTTTTGTGTCAAAAATAATGCCTCAAACTAACATATTTCAGATTTTCTACGATCAAAAAACTAAGGGAATGCTTGATAAAGGCTTTCTTCCAATGAATAACTTAGAAAATTTGCGCCCTGATTGGCGAGAGTACTGGTCGATCAGACATTATTTGTTGTCGCAAAAAATAGAGCTTGATTCATATTACGGATTTTTTTCTCCAAAATTTTATGAGAAAACAAGTTTGAATTCTGCCGATGTGTTTGAATTTATGAGGAAACAAACTGATGATGTGGTGTCTTTTTCACCATATTTTGACCAAATTGCATTTTTCATTAATCCATTTATTCAGGGTGAAATCAATCATCCCGGATTAATTAATACAAGTCAAAAATTCTTTGATCATATAAAGACTAATATCAATATAAGCACATTTGTTTCAGACCAATACACTAGCATCTATTCTAATTTTTTCGTTGCTAAAGGAAGGTTCTGGATTGTCTGGTTAGATTATTGTGAAAAATTGTTTCAAATTTGTGAAGAGGGTAGCCATCCCTTAGCAACGGAACTAAACAGACTGGTCAGCTACAAGCCAGGTGAGGATGTAGCAATGAAGATTTTTATAATAGAGCGGATGGTTACAGTCATTCTTAAGGCAGAAAAATTTACAAGTAATTGTATAAATAACTTGGTGCTTCCGTATGCAGGTAATTTCTTGCTGCCCCATCACAAAAGAATGGTGCACTGCGAAGCATTAAAACAAGCATATTTACGAACTAACAATACAACTTACCTTGATTTTTTTTACGAACAAGCCCATGAAATAGGCGATTCAGTAAAAAGACATATTGAGCTTTTAGATTCTACAAAATGATAAATACTGAAAGTGAAGTTTTTATTTTTTTTAAGATAGTTTTTTGGGTAACAATTTTTTTTATCTTTTACTACCCAATACCAAATCTCTTAAAAATATTAGACTTTAAAAAGAAAAATAAATTTTGGAATGAGTGGTTGTCCAGGGGACTTAGTCACGAGGAATACATTCAAAAACATCATCAAGATAAAGATAACGCTGTATGTTACTTTTGTAATTTTGAACGCCGAGGCCATCAACTTCATCAAGCCTTACCGAAAGAAATAACTTTCGGAGGCATTCAAAATAGCATTAGCGATAAAAATATTCATTTCCTAAGTTTTTACTGTTCAAGATGTGGAAGTGAGCTTTACCGTCATAGTCATGAAGTATAGGTCTTATACATTTCATCAATTGTTTTTACTAAGCTTCCTGTGATTATCTTTGGGTCACAAAGTGCACTAGAGCTTAAGATGCTTCGTAAATTATTCCTCAAGTAATCTAGTTTTTTTGTGTCACCAGCTAATTTAATGGCGCAATTTAAATACTCGTCAGAAGAATCTGCAATCAAATCTTCTAAGCCTAGAGCTTTTAACATCGCAGAACTTTGTCTTGAAACTGCTCTATCACCTCTTAGTGTGATGACTGGCACTCCCATCCATAGAGCTTCGCATGTGGTTGTGGCGCCAGTAAAGGGGTAGGTGTCTAATGCGATATCAATTTCAGAGTATTCAGCTAGCATTACATCATGGGTACTAACACCTGAGAATTGGATTCTTCCCGGCGAAATGCCATGATCCATAAACATGGATCTTATTCGTGACCTCATGCCAAAATCAATGAAGGTCTTCCACTTAAGTATTAATCTACTGCTCGGAAGATTTTTTAATAAATTGCTCCATAAACCAATGGTGAAAGGGTTTAACTTTGATGAATTATTAAAGCTTCCAAAGGTAATATATCCATTTAAAAGGGCTGGTGGCGGTGCAACTTCTGGGGCGTATGATGGGGGGCTGTAGCAAAGTCTAATTGGGTCAAGATATCTAATTTTTTCAGAGAAAAACTTTTCGGATCCATTTGGAACATGCTCATTATCCATGAGTACATAGTCCATTTCTGGCAAACCTGTTGTTGCAAAGTAACCTAGCCAACTTACCTGTATAGGAGCTGCCCTTAATGAAAAGATACCCAGTCTATTGCCAGATGTGTGACCGGAGAGATCAAACAGTATATCGACTTTATCATCTCTAATTTTCTCGGCTGTTTGAAAATCAGTCATTCCTAAAATTTGTAGCCAATCATTACTGTGAAGCTTTAATTCTTTTGTAATAAAGTCATCTACAGATTGGTTGGCGTAAACGTTAATTTTATATTTCTCTTTTATTAAGGGAAAAATTGATTTTAAAAACCAACCAACTGGGTGAGCGCGAAAATCTGCTGATACAAAACCTAAGGTTAATTTTTCCGATTTGTTATTATTTTTATTTTTCAAATCTTGATTAAATCTGAATACCATTTCATTTTCTGGATTTAACCTAACAGCCCAATCAAACATTTCAATAGATGAAACATCTGCATCATATTGCATGGACATTAGAAGATTGGAGCCAGCATCTTTTTGCGTTGGGTCTTTAACGACCTCTTTTAAAACCAGAATTGCATCTTTTTGACATGATCCTTCTAATAAAATGTTTGCCAAATTGATCTTTGACTTTGGATCATTAGGCGATATTTGAAGAGATTTTCTATAAGCTGATTCTGCGCTTGAAACATAACCTTGTTGATGGGAAATCAAGCCCAATCCATTATGTGCTCCAGCATGATTTGGGTTAATTGCAATTACCCTGTTAAAAGAAGCTGCTGAGTCGACATACCGACCTTGGGACATGAAAACCAGCCCTAAATTTAAATGAGCTTCTAGGAAGTCAGGTTGTAGTTTTATTGCACTATTCAATGCTTGAATAGCATCATCATTTCTTCCTAAGTAACTTAAAGTTAGGCCCAAGTTAATCAGTAATTCTGTTTTATTTCCAGGGCACTGTAAGCCTTTATGGTAAATGTCGATGGCATCAACCAATCCCCCTTTTTGAGCTAATAAATTACCTAAATTTGAATAAAGTGGCAAAAATTCAGAATCAAAAGAAATTCCCTGCTTATAAACAGATTCAGCTAAGTTAGCCTCATCAAGTGATGCGGCTGCTAGGCCTAACAAGTTATAGCTGTAGGCCGTTTTTTCTGCATGATCTAAGGTCTCAAGTAATCTTGAACGTGCAGACTCTTTATTGCCTGAAGCTGTTAAGTGATTAATTTCAGAAAACCAAGTTGGTTCAATATTTATATTCATGATTCATGCGAAGGTAGATTTACCATCTATATTTGATGCCTAATTGAGTGCCCCATATCCAGAAGTCTGATTGTTTATCACTTCTAAGCATAATATTCATTGATAAATTTTTGGCTGAGATGGCATCAAGTGATAATGTAACGGAAGGGTACTTGTAGCTTCCCATGTTTCCTGGCATTGCAACTGACCCGCTGCCGTCAATAAAACTCTGTTGAACCATGACATCTTTTGATGCAACTTGCCCTCTAACAGAAAAATCAGCGCTTGGTTTTAAAAGGTAACCTTTCCAATTTGTTGAATATCCATATTTCAATCCTACTTGATATGTTTTGGCACTTGCCTTTATTGAATTAACGGCCAAGTTTAAAGATTGAGATCCCGTTTCTTTATAGTCTTCGATATTGATAGTTCTATAGCCAACACCTGCATAAGGCCTTAATTCGGAGGAATTTCCCATTGAAAAATATTTGGATAGTCTTGTAAATATGTCGAAACCATTATTTGAAATATTTGAACTGGCCATCCGCGAGCTATTAATCAA
This sequence comes from Pseudomonadota bacterium, assembly GCA_039804685.1. Classification (GTDB taxonomy): domain Bacteria; phylum Pseudomonadota; class Gammaproteobacteria; order Burkholderiales; family Burkholderiaceae; genus Polynucleobacter. The sequence continues at coordinate 7,832 of JBDLVQ010000013.1, forward strand.
ATTAATTTGTCGTGATTGCTTTGCATCTCCAAAGCCATAAGCAAGTGAATAGTCTAAAGAATAATCATGAATTTGTTTTTTACCGTAGCCTTGCAAAATATGGGTTGTGCCAGTAAAAATACCCCCATATTTTATTCCTATATTGGAATTAATTGCACTTAAACTTGCACCCCACAGATCGTAACCATGTTCATTGTTTGTTTTGTAATCCGCGCCAACGGTTATTCCATTGCTGCTGACTGATTGTTCGGATGGCAAATAACGAGAGGAATTTTTAGCACCCATTCCTTGCAACACAACCCATCCATTTATTTCATCATCTTTAACACCGTTTAAGTGATTGGAGTAAGAGTAGCTATTTAGTCTGTTGGCTACTGTTCGTGTAACTAAGTCAAATTTTTGTTGTTCAGCCCATGCATAACCTAAAATTTGATTGGCAGTTAGTCTACCGAAAATTAAGTCTGCATCTTCTGAGCTTAAGCTAGAAATTGTATTAACGACTGACGCTAAATCTCCTGAAGCAGTTAACTTTACTTGGTCTAACATAGAGCCAATTGCAAAGTTATTAGGTGTTGTGGCAATAGATGATAAATCTCGATAAGTCAACTCAAATGAAATTGAATTTGAGTCAATTCTGTTGGCAATCGTGTAGCCGGCTGTGGAGATTGGTAAAAGATTTAAGTCGCCGACAATTCCTCCATTAGCTTGCAAAACTGTGTAGCGACTAGTTGTTGAGTAGCTTCCAGAGGCTAAGTTATAACTTAGGTTGCCGGCAAGAGCGGCCTGCCCATCAATTTGAAATAATGGAACGGCTGAAGGGGTGGCATTTATTATTAATGTTGAATTCGGCTCTGAACTGTAATTTCCAGTTACTCTTATTGAGCCAGGAGCGCCGCCGATAGATACTGTGCCCCGATTTACTAAATTATTAATTTGACCTGAACCTTGAAGCGCTCCACCAGAAGAGACAATTACGCGATTTGCCAAATTGGTATCGACCTGCAACACCCCTTGACTAGCAATTAAATCTCCTGCGATTGAAACGTTACCGGTTAAATTTAATAGTCCGCTACCAGATTTCACAAGCGACCCAGGCCCTGATACATTGCCTGATAGGGTGGCATTTACGCCGGGATTAACATTAATGTCAGTAGCATCAATGTCTAGTGACCTAGCTGATGTTAAGTTTCTAATAATTCGAATTGTTTTATTGTCTAGTGCTAGCGATGGTAAAGAACTGCCTGCTGCCCCATCATTGATAAGAGGTTCTGCTGTTGAGGCTAATTGACCCATGATGTAACTAAAGCTGGATGGGGTGGCAGCAGCAGCAGCAAAACCATTAACAAAATAACCTTCTGGTGCGGCAGTTTGTGTTGTTGCCCCGCTGGTGCTTACATAGTAACCAGGCGTAGCTGAAATTTGAGCTGATGCTCCTACTGTATTAACGTAATATCCAGGGCCGGCTAATGTCGCGGCCGAAGCACCGGTCACAGCAACAAACCTCCCTAAGGGAGCAGCAGTTGCTATTGATGCTCCTGTCACGCTAACGTAATGTCCAATGCCAGCCGCTGTTGTCGCTGTTGCACCGGTCGTTGAGACATACCGACCTAGCTCTGCTGCTGTTGCTGCTGATGCACCTGTGGTGGAAACATATCGACCTACAGGTGCGGCGATTTGTCCAGACGATCCCATGTCTGGAACAAAGTATCCTAAGCTTGCTGCTGTTTGAGTTGATGCTGCTGTTACCCCAACATAGTATCCAGGACCTG
>JBDLVQ010000014.1:0-21637 GCA_039804685.1 Pseudomonadota bacterium
GCAAAAGTTCCTGGCATTATTGGTGTGAAAGATGCCACAGGTAGTCTTGAACGCGGTACTCAATTAATTGCAGGCTTGAAAGCTGCCGGTTGTGGAGATTTTGCTGTTTATTCAGGCGATGACTTAACCGCTTTGTTATTAATGTTGATGGGTGGTCATGGCAATATTTCTGTGACTGCTAACGTCGCACCTAAGTTGATGCACGAATTATGTGTAGCATCAATGGCAGGTGATGTTGCGCGTGCAAGAGAGATCCAGTATCAGTTATTAGCAGTTCACAAATCTATGTTTATAGAAGCTAATCCGATTCCTGTGAAGTGGGCTCTTCATGCTATGGGCAAAATGGAAACGGGCATTCGTTTACCGCTAACAACTTTAACAGCGACTTCACAAGATCAAGTTCTGGCGGCATTACAAGGCGCTGGTTTGGTTAACAAATAATCAATCAATACAGATAACATTTAGATAACTTAGGGACAAATATGCGTCGAGCAACTTCTCAGTCAAGATTAGGTTTTATTGCTGTTTTAACAGTGAGCCTTTTATTGTCTGCTTGTGCAAGTACATTTTCTGGTGACACCATTGATTACAAATCAGCTGGTGAAAAGAAAGGGCCTAATTTGGCCTTCCCTCCAGATATGACAGTGACAGGTGGCGATAAGCGTTATGTTGTGCCTGATGGTGGTGCAACATTATCTGGTTATAGTAATGCTATTAAAGGTGTGCCAACTGGTAAAGAAGCTGTTTTGCCAGTAGTCGCCGGTATGCGTATTGAGCGTGAAGGCAATCGCCGTTGGTTGATTGTTAATAAAGCACCTAAAGATGTATACCCAAGTATTCGTGATTTTTGGCAAGAGTCTGGTTTTATCTTGATGTTAGATTCACCTGAAACTGGCATCATGGAAACTGACTGGGCTGAGAACCGAGCAAAGATTCCTCAGGACTTCATTAGAAGAACAATTGGTAAGGTGTTAGATTCAATTTACTCAACGGGAGAGCGTGATAAGTTTCGTACCCGTATTGAACTCAATAGCAAAGGTGAAACCGAAATATTCTTAACTCACCGCGGAGCTTCTGAGGAATTGACTGGCACTGATAAGTCTCAAGCTGTTTGGACAACTCGCGCTAACGATCCAGAGTTAGAAGCTGAGTTCTTGGCCCGATTGATGCAACGTCTTGGTTACGCGGAAGAGTCTGCTAAAGCTTCTGTGGCAGCTGCAAAAACAAATTCAAAAGCTTTACAAGTATCTAACCTGAAAAAGACTCCATCGCCACGCCTTGAGTTCGCGGGTAGCTTTGATCGTGCATGGAGAGATGTTGGGGTTGGTTTAGATCGCTCAAACTTTACGGTGGATGATCGAGATCGTAGTAAGGGTGTTTACTTTGTTCGTTTTGTAAATCCGCAAGATTTATCCAACGACCGTGGATTCTTTGATAAGTTATTCAGCAAGAAAACAGATGAGGACATGAAGAAAGCAAAACGTTATCGTGTTCTTGTGAAGGATGCCGCGGGAACAATGACTATTGAAGTTCAGGATGAAAAAGGTGTGCCAGAGCTTGGTGAAGTTGCCATTCAAATCTTGACACTTTTAGATGCACAAGTAGGCAAGTAACTAAATTAATCTGGGGATGCTCTTTTAATCAATAAGAGCATCAACAAAATTTAGGTATAAAAAAAGACCACCCGAAGGTGGTCTTTTTATTTCAGTAAGAATTACTTCTTAGCTGGCTCAGCTGCTGGAGCTGCTGGAGCTGCTGGAGCTGCTGGAGCTGCTGCAGCGTCAGCTGCTGGAGCTGCTGGAGCTGGAGTTTCTTTTTTACCACAAGCTGCCAAAGCAACTGCTAACAAAGAAGCGATCAATAGTGATTTTTTCATTTTTATTTCCTTAAAAGATTAGCTAATCATCTAACGGTGATTTAGACCGGACCCTTAAATGAGGTCATTTAAGAATCAGGTAACTATTATAAATAGATTTATAGAAAATACTAGTATTTACCCTAGAGCGTAGATAAAGTTAGCCAACCTGCCTGATAAGCCTCAAACCAGGGGTTATCTGGCTGATCTATTAACTTGGCTATTTCAGAGCAATCCTCGGCTGATAAGCGAAGTTTTCTGCCTAATTGGCACCAGTAGTGCCAATCTTCAGCTTCCGAATCACTCACACTTTCACCATTTAAATAGAAAAAATCGATGTCATACAATGACTTAGATAGGGGGGATAGTTCAAGCCCCGTTTTAGTCATCGCTTGTTTAAAGCTAGGAAGGTCTAAGAGTTGCCGGGGTGGGGTAAAAACAGTTTGAGGTTTGGGTTCACTCAGAATGCTGGCTAGAGTACAAGACACGTCACTTTTGCTCCATTGGAGGCTATTGAGCTTCTTTTGAACCGCTTCTACAAGTTGGCTAGGGATAAGGGCAGGGTCTAATGTTGCAGCTTGGTGGGGGTCGCTATAAAGTTGACAAAAATCAGGCTCATTTTCTAGAGCTTCTGTAGTTCTCCAGAGGATTTCATTGACGAGCTCTTTGTAATTCGGAACTCTAAAACCAATGGACCATGTTTGACAGCCAGCATCTAAGGCAATGCCATCATGTGCAATATTGGGTGGTAGATACAACATATCTCCAGGCTCAAGAACCCAGTTATCAGTCGGTTTAAAGTTTTTCAAAATTTTGACAGGTAAATTTTCTTTGAGACGTAAATCATCTTGAGTGGAAATTTGCCAGTGCCGACGACCTTCCATCTGGAACAGAAATACATCATAAGAATCCATGTGTGGACCAACCCCGCCTTGAGGACCGGCAATGCTGATCATCAAATCATCTAGCCTAGCCTCTGGAATAAATCGAAACCAAGACATCACAGTTTGAGCCATTGGATGATGGCCATTCACCCCCTGAACCAACATGGTCCAGTCTGGCTCACTCAAATTAGGAATATCTTTGGATTTAAAGGGACCCTGCGCCAATAACCAAGGTTTGCTTCTCACTAAACGTGATTCAACATTTTTTTGACTTGCTAATTGAGTGAGTTCGGCCATCGAAATCGGACTATTGAGAGGTTTCCCCGCTTCTTTCGCGAGTTGAAAGGCTGGAATAGCTCCCCGAACTAAAAGCGGTTTCTTTTGCCAATATTCCTTCATGAAGCGTTCAGGACTAATGCCTCCTAGCAAAGCCCAAGATTCCTTGATCGGCAAGGGCTGTGGCGGGTTAGGAGGGGTATACGGGTTTCTGAAAGCTTGCTTCATGATTGGATTAAGACTCTGTTAAGTGGACTCACGTAAAATACAGTCATTATGAAAGTACAAAAGAATACTATTGTTTCTCTAAGATATCGTTTAACCGACGCTCAAGATAATCTTATCGAAGAATCTGCTGGACCGATGGTTTATTTGCATGGTGGCTACGAAGGTACCTTCCCAAAGATTGAGGAAGCCGTTGATGGCCATGATGTTGGTTACGAAACAACGATTCAGTTAGAGCCTACGGATGCCTTTGGTGAGTACGATCCAGAATTATTAAAAATCGAAGCTCGTTCAAGATTTCCTGAGCCTCTAGAGGTGGGAATGCAGTTTGAAGGACTCTTGGATGACGAAGCCGATGTGGAAGCAAAAGCTGAAGAAGATGACGAAGACTCGCTGATCTATACGGTGACTGATTTGGCCGAAGACAAGGTTGTTTTAGATGGCAACCATCCTTTGGCGGGTTTAGCTTTGAAGTTTTGGTTGCAAATCGCTGATGTGCGTGAAGCTACTGAAGAGGAATTGGAGGATGGTCATCCGCAAGGCGCTTTTGGGATGGATATCGATGACGATGATGAAGCTGAGTTAGAGGAAGAAATTTCTCGTCAGACAGAGCAACGTCCAACTTTGCACTAATCTTTAACTATGCTGTTTGAGGCGATAGAGTAAGTCGAGCGCCTCTTTAGGGGTGAGGCTATCCAGTTGGATGGCCTCTATTTCTTTGTGAAGCTGTAAAGCTTTCTCTGTCAGAGGATCTGTTTCTATTTCAGGCTCAGTTACTTGTGAAAACAGGTCAGCCTGATGACTTTCTTGGTTGGCTGTTTCTTCTAAACGCTGTAAATGTTTGCGGGCGTCTTTAATAACTTCCTGAGGAACACCAGCTAATTGCGCTACTTGCAGGCCATAACTTTGGTTAGCATGACCTGCTTGTACTGTATGCAAGAAAACAATGCCATGACCTTTTTCAACAGCGCTCAAGTGGACGTTCGCACATTGCGGGTATTTGCTTGGCAAGCTCGCTAACTCAAGATAATGCGTTGCGAATAAAGTCCATGAGCGATTTTTAGATAGTAACTGCTGAGCAATGGCCCATGCAAGAGCTAGGCCATCAAATGTTGATGTGCCGCGCCCAATTTCATCCATTAGAACTAAAGATTGTGCTGTTGCCCGATGAAGAATAGCAGCTGCTTCTGTCATCTCCACCATGAAAGTAGATCGACCACTCGCCAAATCATCAGCGGCACCAATACGAGTAAAGATACGATCGATAGAACCAATGGTGGCTTGATTGGCCGGTACATAGGACCCCACATATGCAAGCAAAACAATTAATGCGATTTGGCGCATGTAAGTTGATTTGCCACCCATATTAGGGCCGGTGATGAGTAGCATGCGCCTGCTGTTATCAAAATGGACATCATTGGGCGCAAATGACTCAGAGCGCTTGGCTAGCTGACCTTCAACAACCGGATGACGACCGGCATTAATCTGAATCCCAGGCCCCTCATTAAGGGCGGGTCGTGTCCAAGCCAATGTTTGAGCTCTTTCAGCTAAGCTAGCTAACACATCTGTTTGAGCAAGAGCATGTGCAGTTGCTTGGCAGGCAGTGACATGAGATTGCAGCTCTGATAACAAAGCTTCATAGAGTTGCTTTTCAAGTGCAAAACTACGTTCTTTTGCTGACAGTGCTTTATCTTCAAAAGCTTTTAATTCTGGAGTAATGTAACGTTCGGCATTCTTAAGAGTTTGCCTGCGGCGATAGTCTTCAGGCACTTTATCTGCCTGACCATTGGTCACTTCAATAAAGAATCCATGAACTTTATTGAACTCCACCCGCAAATTAGTGATGCCAGTTCGTTCACGCTCTCTGGTCTCTAGATCTAACAGGAACTGACCGCAATCCTCACCTAGGCTACGCAACTCATCTAGTTCAGAGTTGTAACCATTCGCAATCACGCCACCTTCACGAATAACAACTGAAGGTTCTGGAGCAATGGCACGTTGAAGCAAATCTAAAACAGGTGGGGCTGATGCTAATACTTCAGATAATTTTTTCAATAGCACGCTAGACTGGCCTAGTGGCGCTAGCTGGGCTGCTAAATCGGGTAGGGCATGAAGAGTATCTCTTAAGCTGCTGAGGTCTCTTGGACGAGCACTACCAAGGGCTAGGCGAGCACTGATACGCTCAACGTCTGCAATTTGCTTGAGTGCTGCGCGAATGTCATCGAGAACAAACGGGTAGCTTAAAAGTGTCTCAATCGCTTGATGGCGATCAATCACAATTGCTTGTTGTCGTAACGGGTGATGAAGCCAATGACGTAATAAGCGACTACCCATTGCGCTTGAGCAGCTATCTAGCAAAGAAAATAATGTTGGATCAGTTTCACCGCGGAGTGTCTCGGTAATTTCTAAATTCCGACGAGTAGCCGCATCGATGCCAATGTAATTTTGATCTTCTTCAAATTGGCACTGTTGAATATGTGGCAGTTTGCCATGCCATCCAAGACCTTGGGTGTTAGCACCATAGGCCAAGACTGCAGCAGCGGCTGCTAGAGCAGGAGCCTGTATCTCTTCATGGTCTACGCCAAGACCTTGCAAGCTGGCCATTTGGAAAATATCCATGAGACGACGCTTGCCTTCATCGGGTGTCCATACCCAATCTGGAATGGTATTACCTGATAGCTGAAGATCTGCACCATGAGATTCTCGAAGGATCTCTTTGATATCAGTTTCACTGCCAAGCGGACACAAAATTTCAACAGCTTGAATGCGTGCTAAATACTGGGCTAACTCATCAGCGCTGCATAGGGCTAATTTAAGTTGCCCGCTGGTAATCGTTAACCAAGCTAAACCCCAATTATTTTTCTTCGAAGATGGCACGATGGCCAACAAGGGGGCGTCTTGACGATCGCTCATCAAAGCTGAATCTGTCAGTGTGCCAGGCGTGATCACTCGCATCACGCGACGTTCAACGGGGCCTTTGGATAGTGCAGGGTCTCCAACTTGTTCTGCGATAGCAACAGAGTGTCCTGATTTCACAAGCTTTGCTAAGTATTGCTCAGCTGCGTGATAAGGGATGCCTGCCATCTTGATGGGGTTGCCCGCTGACTGACCTCGTTGGGTCAGTGTGATATCTAGAATCTTGGCAGCTTTCTCCGCATCTTCAAAAAAGAGCTCATAAAAATCACCCATCCGAAAGAAAACTAAAGAGTGTGGGTGCTCAGCCTTGATGCCTAAAAACTGCTGCATCGCAGGCGTGTGCTTAGCCAACTCCATCGGGTTCATCAGTTACTAAGATCTTCTGGAGTGATGCCGTAGGCCGTGAATGAGTGTTGAGAATCAGTTGTTTCAACAATTCGCGCAGGAATACCCACCGCCGTGGCACCAGCGGGCACCGCTTTAAGGACTACTGCGTTGGATCCAATGCGAGCACCTTGACCAACAGTGAACCCACCTAAAACCTTGGCACCAGCACTGACAACCACGCCCGCTTCAAGAGTAGGATGACGCTTAATACCTTTGTATAAAGATGTGCCACCAAGAGTAACACCTTGATAGATCGTGCAATCATCGCCAATCACCGTAGTCTCACCGATCACTACACCTAAGCCGTGATCAATAAAGACACGCTTACCCACTATAACGGCTGGGTGTATTTCAATGCCCGTGATGAAACGAGCGGTGTGAGAAATAATGCGCGCAATGAGTTTGAGACCGATATTCCATAAAAAATGGGCAATACGGTGCAGCCAAACGGCGTGCAAGCCCGGATAGCAAAGAATGACTTCTAAGCGAGTACGAGCCGCAGGATCGCGGGCAATGATGGAGTCAACGTGTTCGAATAATGGCATTACTTGATTTTACCGTGTAGAAGCATTTGTTTCGCAATGCCGCGTAAAAGATCTATTTCTTCTTTCTGAAGAGATGATCTAGCAAATAGACTTTGGAGTCGTGGCATGAGTTTTTTAGGGTTTTGAGGGTCTAGGTAACCAATAGCCTCAAGGCCTTGCTGCCAATGATCTAGCATTGCTGTAATAGCTGCTTGATCAGCCAACTCAATATTTCCTGAAGAAGACAATTCGGCGTAAGTGGTTTTTGAATCAATATCTAAAGCGTTCATTAAACCCTGACGCATAGAGTAAGCCACGATCATCATGGCTTGAGCTAGGTTAAGTGATGGATAGTCTGGGTTGGCATCTATCCATACTCGGTGAGTGCAGTGTTTCAGATCATCATTATCTAAGCCAGTTCTTTCTGTCCCAAATACAAATGCTACAGGCTTATCTGCTACTAAAGCTGTGCTTGCCATCTCCATCGCCTCATTTAGAGATATGGCAGGAGGGCCAAATTCACGATCTCTAGTAGTTAGACCAAAAACAAGCTGACTAGGACCTACAGCATCAACCAGAGACTCATGGTTCTGGGCAGCTTCTAGGATATCAAATGCCCCGCTAGAAAGGGAAATGGCTTCTGCTTTTTTAGCCATATGTTGATAAGCTGGGTTTACCAAATGGAGGCTGGAGAAGCCCATCGTCTTAATAGCCCTAGCGGCTGAGCCAACATTACCAGGATGGCTGGTGCGCATCATGACCCATTTAATGGGCCAGTTTTTCTTCAAAAGCTCCAAGGATTCCTCATTTCGAGCTAAAATCTGTTTTCGTCGTACAGCTTTATCGCTGGACATTGCTCTTCTCCAATTCGTTGTGTTACTTAAAAAATACTATGCACCCCATGCTTAATGTGGCCATTAAGGCTGCCCGTCGCGCAGGAAATATTATCAACCGAGCTTCGTTGAATAGCGAGCGTATTCAGGTTACCCGTAAACAACACAACGATTTTGTCACTGAAGTCGATCAAGCAGCTGAAGCTGCCATTATCGAGACTTTAAAAGACGCTTTCCCTGATCATGGATTTTTAGCTGAAGAAACTGGTGAAATCCAGGGTTCTTCGATGGACGATCAGCCAAGCCATATTTGGATTATTGATCCATTGGATGGCACCACTAACTTCATTCATGGCTTCCCACAGTACGCAGTATCGATTGCTTTGGCAGTTGATGGCATCACTCAGCAAGCAGTGGTGTATGACCCTAATCGTGATGAACTCTTTACTGCTACTCGTGGTGCAGGCGCTTATGTTAATAACCGTCGTTTGCGTGTAGCAGGGCGCCTTAAAATGTCAGAAGCTTTAATTGGCACAGGTTTTCCGTATCGCGAAGATCAAGATGTTGAGGCTTATTTAGAAATTTTTGCCCAAATGACTCGCCAATGTGCGGGCTTACGCCGTCCAGGAGCAGCATCATTAGATTTAGCCTATGTGGCTGCAGGTCGTCTAGATGCTTTCTTTGAGCAAGGCTTGAAGCCTTGGGATATGGCAGCGGGGGCTTTGTTAATTACCGAAGCCGGCGGCTTGGTAGGTAACTACGCAGGTGAAGAGTCTTACTTAAATACAGGTGAGATCATGGCAGGTAACCCCCGCCTATTTGGTCAACTAGTAACCACCTTACGTAAGCACTCAAAGGCTTAAGAGCCCAGCTCTTAAGCTCTCACTAAATCCAAAGCACGAATGCCCTCAGAGGTAATGCTCAAAGCATTACCCTTGGGGAGCACTGTCTCCGGATGATCAAAGTCCCAGTCTGACAAGACCCAACGCTGCCAAGATTGGTCGCCCAAGCTTTCTTGGTGATATCCCGGGCGATGTGTATGTCCGTGAATCATTTTCTGACAGCCGCTCGTGGAAACTAAGGCTGCAGTTGCATTCAGAGTAACGTCACCTTTGACCTGAATGACTTCAGGAGTGAACTTTTGAGCCCGTTGATATTTTGCTGTGCTATTGCTTCGTAATGAGCTAGCGATCTTGACACGTAAAAATGTAGGAAGCATTAGGAATAACTTCTGTACCAATTGACTGCGAACAACTTTTCTAAATTGTTGATAAGCCGAATCAGCGGTACATAAAATATCGCCATGTGTGAGTAGCCAATCTTGATTAGCAATTTGCATGACTTGTGGGTCACGTAAAAATTCCATTTGGCATTTTTGAGCGTATTGCTCGCCTAAAAGGAAATCACGATTGCCCTGCATAAAATAAATTTTTATTCCTGCCCGGCTGACTGCCTTAAGTTTTGAGGCAACCTCTTGATGGAAGGGGGAGCGCGCTTTTGCATCATCCCCGACCCAAAACTCAAATAGGTCACCCAAAATAATCAAAGCTTCATGGGTGCGAGCTTCTTTTTCTAAGAACTCAAAAAACCTCTCTGCCGTTCTAGGCATAGATGGAGTGAGGTGTAAATCAGAAATTAAAACAGCGCTCGCGTGCATGAATTACTCTTCAAGAATAGTTGCTTCAATAATCGTGACGTCTTCCTTTGGAACATCTTGATGAAAGCCGGAGCTGCCAGTTTTAACTTGGCGAATAGCATCAACTACATCCATGCCTTCAGTAACCTCACCGAAAACAGCGTAACCCCAGCCTTGAGCTGTTGGTGCTGAGAAGTTCAAAAATTCGTTATCAACTGTATTGATAAAAAATTGAGCTGTTGCTGAATGAGGATCACTCGTTCTAGCCATCGCTACTGTGCCACGTTTATTTGGTAAACCGTTGTCAGCTTCATTATCAATAGGGGCTTGCGTTGACTTTTGTTTCATCCCAGCAGTCATGCCTCCACCTTGAACCATAAAGTTAGCAATCACGCGATGGAAAATAGTGTCGTTGTAATGACCTGAGCGAACATAAGCTAAAAAGTTGTCAGTTGATTTAGGAGCTAATTCATCATTAAGAGTTAATGTGATGTTGCCCATACTGGTTTTTAGTTGCACTTTTGCCATGCTAGTTCCTTCTTCTTTCAGTTGAGATTAAAACAATAATTTGTCATGAAAAGTATTAATTCACAGGTTTCAAAATATCTTCCGCTAGTTTCATTTTGCGGCGATTTTGAATTTGCTTTCTATCAATACTTAATGCTTTGCCATAGGACCTAGCAGCTAAGCGCGTGTATACGTCGCCTAAGTTTTCGTGAGCTGTTGCAAAGTTGGGTTGAACTTTGAGCGCCAACTCTAAATATTCTTTTGCTTCTTCTAAGTTGCCTGTTTGGGCTTCTAGAACGGCTAAGTTGTTATAGGGTTCAGGCAACTCAGGAAATTGCTGAGTAATTTCTAAAAGGCCATTCTTGGCTGCTGGAAGGTTACCCATTTCAATATTGATCCTGGCGCGAACAAACCGTAATTGAACATTTCTTGGGTTAACTTTTAGTTCATTATCAATCGCTTCGATTGCTTCTGGAAATTTCTTATCACTGATTAATTTGTAAATAACTTCAGGGATTGCATTTTTGTTCTTTGGCTCCGGCACTTTTTGTAAAACAATAAATGGCGTTGCTAAAGATGGTTGCATCTGTGCTGATTGAACAGCATTTGGATTATTTTCAAATGGAGAAGGGTCAGCCTTGGCCGCGATGCTTTCGCGAGTTATTTTCTGTGGACTGGTCGTGGTTTGAGCTAAAACTGGATGGGTGGAGAAACACACCAAAGTGAGTACGCAAGATGTAATAGCCTTGCCAATAGGGTTAAATCGCATTTTTTGGGGTCTCGCTAGACGGGTCAATGACGACATGATTTTAAGGGTATTGATTGCTTTAGTGGTGGCTGAATTAGCTATACTCAGCAGTCAGTCTAACAAATCATGCTGGATTCGGGCTAAGTTCTTAAAATAGAGGCTTAGGGTCGTTGCTCAGTGCGATCTATTTAGTGCAAGTCATCCCAATCATTAATCAAGTTATTCGCTGCCAATATGCTGCAAATTTTTAATACCCTAACGCGTCAAAAAGAGATCTTTACACCGATTGAGCCTGGTAAGGTAAAGCTCTATGTGTGCGGCATGACGGTCTATGACTTTTGCCATATTGGTCACGCTCGCGTGATGGTGGTTTTTGATATGGTTCAGCGTTGGTTGAAAGCCTCTGGCTTTGAGGTGACTTATGTTCGCAATATTACTGATATTGATGACAAGATCATTAAGCGTGCCGTTGAGAATAAAGAAACAATTAAAGAGTTAACTCAGCGTTTCATTGATGCTATGCACGTGGATGCAGATGCTTTGGGTATTGAAAGGCCAACTTATGAGCCTCGTGCCACAGAGTTTGTGCCGCAAATGCAAGACATTATTACGCGTTTAATTAACAATAACTATGCCTATCAAGCAGATGATGGTGATGTGAACTTTGCCGTTAGAAATTTCAAGACCTATGGCCGTTTATCGGGTAAGTCTTTAGATGACCTGCGTGCGGGTGAACGCGTTGCTGTGGCAAGTAGCAAAGAAGATCCCCTGGACTTTGTTTTGTGGAAATCAGCCAAATCAGAGGAGCCGCAAGATACCAAGTGGCAGTCTCCATGGGGTATTGGACGCCCAGGTTGGCATATAGAATGTTCTGCCATGAGTTGTGAGTTGCTGGGGCAACATTTTGACATTCATGGAGGTGGTGCAGATTTGCAGTTCCCTCATCATGAAAACGAAATTGCACAAAGTGAAGGCGCTTTTGCAGGCGAGACAGGTCAACCGTTTGTTAATACTTGGATGCATAACGGCTTTGTTCGTGTGAATGAAGAAAAAATGTCGAAGTCTTTGGGTAATTTCTTCACGATTCGCGATGTTCTCAAAGAGTTTGATCCAGAAGTGGTGCGCTTCTTTATTCTGAAGGCGCACTATCGCAGTCCGCTTAACTATAGCGATGCTCATCTTGAGGAAGCTAAGCAAGGCTTGACTCGTTTATACAACGCACTCTCTAGTGTTCAAGATATTCCCAATTACGGTAAACAAAGTGATTGGCGCAATCGTTTTGTGAAAGTCATGAATGATGACTTCAATACACCTGAAGCAGTTGCGATTCTATTTGAGTTGGTGAATGAGATAAATAAGGCTGAAGGTGATGTGAAACGTGATTTGGCGCGTGAACTAAAACAATTAGCAAAACTGTTGGGTCTTCTTGAGCGGGATCCACAAGCATTCTTGCAAGCGGGCGGCGGTAGCAGTGCTCAAGCCAATGATGCCCAGGCTATCGAAGCCGCTATTCAAGCTCGTGCCGATGCCAAGCAAGCAAAAGACTTTGCCAAGGCGGATCAGATTCGTCAGGACCTATTAGCCCAAGGAGTTGTTTTGGAAGATAAGCCAGGTGGCGTGACCCTCTGGAGGCGCGCTTAATGCCATCTCGCAAAAAATCAGAAATTGAGCCTAAAGCTTCAGTCCCTGATGTGATGGCCCCTGATTATTGGGATAAGGCATGTGTTGCCTTAATGAAGCAAGATCGAATACTTCGGAAGTTAATTCCCAAATATCCAAAAATTGAATTTTTAACAACTCGCGGCGATCCTTTCCAAACTTTGGCAAGAGCTATTGTGGGGCAGCAGATTTCAGTTAAAGCAGCTCAGTCTGTTTGGGAAAGAGTTCTTTTAGCGACTAAAAAGGTGAGCCGTCAATTCACGGCTAAAGCTGTCTTAAAGCTTGAGATGAGTGATTTGAGAGATGCGGGGTTATCTTTTCGTAAAGTGGAATACATCCAAGATTTAGCAAATCACTTTGTTAATGGTGGTCTTCATTGTGCGAACTGGGATGAACTAGATGATGACACTGTCATTGCTGAGTTAACTGCCATTCGAGGTATTGGTCGGTGGACTGCGGAAATGTTTCTGATTTTTTACCTGATGAGGCCTAATGTCTTACCTTTGGATGATATTGGCTTGATTAAAGCCATATCTTTAGCCTACTTTAGTGGCGAGCCAGTGTCTCGTAGTGAGGCTAAAGAGGTCGCAGCTAATTGGGATCCATGGAAAACGGTGGCTACTTGGTATATGTGGCGAAGTATTGACCCCATTCCAGTGGAATACTAAATCCTTATAAAACAAGGCATAAGCCTAGCTAAAACTTCTTAATTTCAGAATATTAGGCGTCAAACCTAAGAGATATTAGAATAGAGCATATGAAAATTACTTTCCTAGAATTTGAGCAGCCAATTGCTGAACTCGAACAAAAGATTGAAGAGTTACGTTTTGTTCAGGATGAATCTGCTGTAGATATCTCAGAAGAGATTGGTAAGCTGTCTGAAAAGAGCCAATTACTTACCAAAGACCTTTATACACGTTTGACGCCTTGGCAAGTGGCGCAAATTGCTAGACATCCGCAACGTCCATACACCATGGATTATGTGAATAATATTTTTACTGATTTCCACGAGTTGCATGGCGATAGAAACTTTGCTGATGACCAATCTATGATTGGTGGTTTGGCAAGATTCAATGGCATGCCTTGTATGGTCATCGGTCACCAAAAAGGTCGTGACACAAAAGAGCGCGCGATGCGTAACTTTGGTATGAGTCGCCCTGAGGGTTACAGAAAAGCAAAACGTTTGATGCGTTTAGCTGAAAAGTTCAATATTCCAGTGTTCACATTTGTTGATACGCCGGGAGCTTTCCCTGGTATCGATGCTGAAGAGCGCAATCAATCAGAAGCTATTGGCCATAACTTATTCGTGCAAGCGGAACTGCGTGTACCTATCATCGCCACCATTATTGGTGAGGGTGGTTCTGGTGGTGCTTTAGCTATTGCGATGGGTGACGTTGTGCAGATGCTTCAGTTTGCGACTTACTCTGTTATTTCTCCAGAGGGCTGTGCTTCGATTCTTTGGAAAACAGCAGAAAAAGCGCCAGAGGCAGCTGAGCAGTTGGCCTTGACAGCACACCGTCTAAAAGCCCTAGGTTTGATTGATAAGATTGTTAGCGAACCTCTAGGTGGCGCTCATCGTGATCACGCTGGAATGGCAGCGATGCTTAAGCGTGCCTTAGCTGATTCATTGCGTCAGTTCCAAACGATGGGTGTGGATGAGTTGCTTGAGCGTCGTCATGAGCGTTTAATGGGCTATGGCAAGTTCAAAGACACCAATAAAGACAAGTAAGCAGATCAAAAAAAGCCTCCCTGCGAAAAAAACACAGCCAACACGTTTGGCTGTTGCTTTCAGTGGAGGCTTAGATTCTGCGGTATTGCTTCATGCGACCATTCAGGCGCATGGTCCCCAAAATGTTTATGCATTCCATGTACATCATGGCATTCAAAAAGAAGCTACCCAATGGCAAAAGCATTGTCAAAACATAGCCCAGCAATGGGGTTGTCATTTTGACACTCGCAATGTTCACCTCCAAGAGTCTTCCAATATTGAATCTCAAGCAAGAGAGCTTCGTTACGATGCTTTATATCAAATGTGCGAATCTCATCAGATTGAAGATTTGCTGCTTGCCCATCATTTAGATGACCAAGCTGAAACTGTATTGATTCAATTGATGCGCGGGGCTGGCTTAGCAGGTTTATCGGGCATGCCGTCGATTAAAACTTCTATTAAGGCAGGATCAAGGTCGCGGGCCATTTATGTGTGGCGACCTTTTTTAGAGATGCGACGACAAGATCTTGAAGCCTATGCGCATCTGCATCGCTTGAAATGGATTGAAGATCCTAGCAATCAAGATGAGTCCTATCGACGCAACGCAGTTAGAAAAACTTTATTACCTCAATTAGAAAAAGTACAAGCGGGCGCCATTCAAAATCTAGCAAGAAGTGCTAAGCACCTGGCTCAATCACAAGAGTTATTAAACCAACTGGCTGATATTGATTTGGGCTTGATTCAAACGAAGGCTGGATTATCAAAAACCAACTTGGTAAGACTTTATAAAACAAGTCAGGCAAGGGCGAGTAACGCCTTGAGACGTTGGTTACAAGTCAATCATTTGGCTTACCCAAGTGAAGAGCGACTGAATGCCTGGTGGCGTGATTTGTCCGAGGTTCGAGTGGACGCACGATTGCAATGGCAGCATGCAGGTCATGCCATCAAGCTTTGGCGTGGTGTCCTGACAATTCATCCAGAAGAGATAATTGCTACCGATGAACAAGGCTCTGTAGGTGAGTGGGTGTTTAAAGCTATTCCCGTCAACAGTAAAAAGCCAGGTATTCCTAAAGAGCGTTTCAATGAGGCAAAAAAGAAGGGCCTCATCAACACAATGCCTAGAGATGGTGGTGAGAAGTTAAAGCTTCACCCCAAAAGACCAAGAAAGGCACTTAAAAACCTCTATCAAGAGGCTAATATTCCACCCTGGCAGCGGCAAGTGCCTTTGCTCTACATTGGCGATGAATTGGTAGCTGTTGCAGGGATTGGTATCAGTGCAGATTGGCAAACCGACCAAGGTCAGAGAATTAGCCCAGAGTGGCTGCCAGCTTAAATGCTGGCCAGCATTTTGAAAGTTTGCGGATATTTTGAAATTAGCTTAATTATTAAAGCCGCTTGAGCATTTGGTTTAGCTCGACCTTGTTCCCAATTTTCTACAGTTCTTGGGTTAGTCCGAATAAAGTTTGCAAACACAGGGCGCGATAGACCTAGTTTTTCTCGAAGTGAGGTCAGCTCATCAACTGTCACCTCGGGGGTGGGTTTGATTTGCACTTTGTACTTTTTAAGAGTTAGCTTGCCATCTCTCTCTTTCTTCAGAGCTGACATGCCATCTGATAACTCTGAAAATAAATCACGCTTTTTCATGTTGACTCCTCGCTTGAATTTCGTTTTCAAGTAGTTGCTTTAGTTTTTTCTTTTGATCATGGCTTAAGTCTGATAGCTCATTTTTGTTGTAGATCGTGAACAAGAAAATTTGATATTCATTGACCCACCAGTAATAAATAATTCTTATGCCGCCTCTTTTACCTTTTTTTCTATTTGAATCCGCGAATCTTAATTTTCTTAATCCCCCCGTTCCTTGAATAATGTCACCCGAGGAGGGGTTGTGAATCAGTAACTCTTGTAGCTTGCTGTATTCATGATCCTCTAAGTAATCCTCACGATACTTACTAAAAATTGGTAGTTCTATAAAGGTTGCATACATCTAAAAAGTATACGCAACTTGCGTACATTTTACACCTATTTTGCTTGTATGGAAATAGCTATGCTAGAAGTAATGAAAATGATTTAAGTGGCAAAGTAATTGGGCATACTCATGTTCAATACTTTTTAATCAATCAAAACAGGCTCTTACTTTGCTTAAACGTGTAAAATCACACTTTTGTTTGATTGCGCACCTCTGTGGTGCGATTTTTACGATATTTCCTACACATGGCTCTAATTGTTCATAAATATGGTGGCACGTCGATGGGCTCTGTTGAGCGCATTCAAAACGTGGCCAAGCGAGTCGCTAAATGGATGAAGGCTGGTCACCAAGTGGTGGTGGTACCTTCAGCTATGTCTGGCGAAACGAATCGCCTACTTGGTCTAGCTAAAGAGATCAACGCTAACCCTGACCCTCGTGAGTTAGATCAAATTGCATCAACTGGTGAGCAGGTGAGCTCTGGTTTATTGGCTTTGGCACTTCAGGCCCAAGGTGTTCCTGCTGTTAGTTACGCTGGATGGCAAGTAGTGATCAAGACTGACTCTTCATATACCAAAGCGCGTATTCAGGGTATTGATGGTCAAAAAGTTTTGGGCGACTTAAACGCTGGTAAAGCAGTCGTCATTACTGGTTTCCAAGGTGTCGATGAGAACGGTAACATCACTACTTTAGGTCGTGGCGGTTCTGATACTTCAGCTGTGGCGGTTGCTGCAGCGCTAGATGCTGATGAATGTTTGATTTACACAGACGTGGATGGTGTTTACACAACAGACCCGCGTGTTTGTGAAGATGCTCGTCGTTTAGATAAGATTACTTTTGAAGAAATGCTAGAAATGGCTAGCTTGGGTTCAAAGGTTTTACAAATTCGTTCAGTTGAGTTTGCTGGTAAATATCGTGTGAAGACACGTGTTCTATCATCATTAACTGATCCATTGATGTCGCTCGAACAAGAAATGAATTCGGGTACTTTGATTACTTTCGAGGAAGAAGAAACTATGGAAGCTGCTGTCATTTCGGGTATTGCTTTCGCCCGCGACGAAGCAAAAATCACCGTTTTAGGTGTGCCTGATAAGCCAGGTATTGCATATCAAATTTTGGGCCCGATTGCGGATGCCAATATTGATGTGGACATGATCATTCAGAATCAGTCTGTCGATGGTAAGACTGATTTCACCTTCACGGTGCCTCGTGGGGATTACCAAAAAGCTTTGGATCTTCTTAAGAATAAAGTTCAAGCTCACATTCAGGCTAAAGAAATTTTGGGTGACCCGAAAGTTTCTAAAGTTTCTGTCGTGGGCGTTGGTATGCGTTCACACGTTGGTATTGCTAGCAAAATGTTCCGTACATTGTCAGAAGAGGGCATCAATATTCAGATGATCTCTACAAGCGAGATCAAGATTTCTGTCCTAATTGATGAGAAATACATGGAACTCGCAGTAAGAGCTTTGCATAAAGCTTTTGAGTTAGACCAAAAGTAATTTAAAATCTATGTCTTTGCTGAATTAATTCAACAAAGACATAAGGAGACGTGGCCGAGTGGTCGAAGGCACTCCCCTGCTAAGGGAGCATCTGGGCAAAACCTGGATCGGAAGTTCGAATCTTCTCGTCTCCGCCAAAAAACTAACCCCGAGCTTTTGCTTGGGGTTTTTTATTATTGATCTATGACTCAGTTAAAGTATCTCTAATAACTTTAAATAAGAATCTCTATGTTGCTAATTTTTGCCTTTGTCCTTAATACTGTATTAGTGGCTTTGGCTATTTTGATTCACTATGAAGTACTTTTCCTTCTGGATAAGAAGTTACCAAAGATTGCGCACTTGCCATCCCGTTTCAGAGTCTTAATTGGCGTTGCAGCTATTTTCTTTACACACGTCATTGAGATTTGGTTATTTGCAATAGGTTACTTTGTCACTTTGCAATTTCCAGGGATGGGGCAGTTGGTTGGTGTCACCGCTGGGCATGGGGTTTTCCTAGATTACGTATATTTGTCATTCATCACCTTTACAACAGTTGGGTATGGTGACTTTGTAGCCCAGGGCTATGTTCGTTATTTAACTGGTGTAGAGGCTTTGGTAGGTTTGTTGTTGATAACTTGGTCCGCATCATTTTTATTCTTGGAAATGCAGAAGTATTGGACTGATTCAAAAAGTCGCTAATACCAACGGGTGTTATAAATGTTTACCCAAGAGTAGTAATAAGGAATAACATCTTAATTAATAACGAGGAGAGCATCATGGCTAAAGGTCAACAGCGTAAAACTAAAGAAGCAAAAAAACCTAAAAAAGCACCAGCCCCCAAAGCTTAATTACTGTTCAGTCATTGCTTTATAGATGCTAGGGAAGCAGGTTAAGAAAATATAGCTGGCATATTGTTCTGCTTGCATCTGATCAAGAGCAGCATAGATCTCTTCTCTGATGAGGCCAATGTTGTGTGAATCAGTCTTTTCTAAGGCATCAATGAGTCTTTGAGCGATAGAGTCTTTTTCTAGATCTACGCCATGATTCAGTTTGATTTCCCCTAAAAATGCACCATAGGTACTAGCGAACTGCATATCAGCAACAAACCCTTTGTGTATGCTGGGGTGTTGCTGAGTCAGTGCTACAGCTTGTTTTTGGCAGTCCACAAAGACTGCTCGCATTTTTTGGAGGATGTCATCTTCTTTCATGGGCTTATTTTATCTCGGGGAATTGACCATCTACATAAAACCACTGACCATTCTCTTTCACAAACTCACTAATTTCATGAATTCGATGGGCTTTGCCATTGACCTTAAAGATGGCTACAAACTCAACAATGCCAGAGACTTGATCATCGTTGATCTGAGATTGTTTGATTTTTAGTTCTACCCACTTGGTGGGGGCTTCTTCTAAAAATAAGGGTTCATCTGGTTTGGTATCTGGGTGCCAGGTTGATAAGAGGTAAGGCTCAAGTTCCATAGCGTAGGCGCTGTACCTTGAGCGCATTAACTTTTCTGGAGTGGGGGCAACCTGAGTGCCTTCATGAAATGGCTGACAGCAGTTACTGTAAGAAGAGCCTCCGCAAGGGCATGTGTTTTTTTGAGTCAATTTAATTAATTATTTAGAAGTTGAATAGTGCTGTTAGTTTAGTGAACTCGCTATGTAATTCCTATTAAACTTAAGTTTTATTGTTTCACTCATTGAAAGCTCACCTCATCCATGTCTTTTGCACAGCCCATTCAATTTAAGGGTAGTTTGATTGCCCGAAAATTACTTCAGTTATTGGGGTGGAAATGTTTTTTCAATGGATTGCCTCAGTCTCATGGGGTTCTCATTTTTTACCCCCATACTTCCAATTGGGATTTCATCATTGGCATATTGGCTAAATGGGCAATGGGTGCTCAATTTAACTTCTTAGCCAAACACACCTTGTTCGAAATACCAGTTCTGGGCACTTGGTTTAAGTATGTTGGTGGCATTCCCATTATTCGTTCAGGTCCTCAAGGGTATGTGCAAGACTTGATTGATACGGTGGGGCAGCGCCCATATTTCTGGGTAGCTATTGCTCCTGAAGGGACGCGTCGCAAAACTCCAGGTTGGCGAAGTGGATTTTATCGTTTAGCCATCGGAGCGAGTCTTCCTATTGGTATGGCCTATATTGATTACAAAAGAAAAGAAGTAGGTGTTACTGAGTTTTTTACTCCAACGGGTGACGAAGAAAAAGATCTCATGAGCTTTAGAGACTTTTATTCAAACAAGTGCGGGTTTAGCTCAGATCTAGCTGCCCCCATCGTTTTTTGGACGCCACCCAAAGAATGAACTTAAGATATTTGCTATGCATCTGATAGTTTATTTACATGGTTTTAGATCATCGCCACGGTCTAGCAAAGCTGAGCTAACTAAAACTGTAGTTGCTCAACTGCAAGCACAAGGCGTGGAAATAGAATGGTATTGCCCGCAATTGCCTCCATCACCGCTTGAGGCGATGACTATGGTGCAAGCCTATATTGATGCTTGCAATTACTCCGAGATATCAATCATGGGTTCATCTTTAGGTGGTTACTACGCCACCTATTTGGGTGAACGTTATTTTTCTAGAGTAAGTCTTCTGAATCCAGCGATTGAGCCAGCGAGAGATCTTGAAAAATATATTGGTGAGCAAACAAGCTGGCACAACGAAGATAGCTTTTACTTCAAGTCTGAATATATTCAAGAGTTAAGAGATCTGTATGTGACACATATCAGTCACCCTGATCGATACTTCTTGCTGGCAGCAAAGGGTGATGAAGTATTGGATTGGAAAGAAATGGTTGCTAAGTATTCAGGCGCTTACCAATTAGTCTTTGAAGGTGGTGATCACGCCATCTCAAACTATCAAGAGTATTTGCCTAAAATTTTAGCGTTTCATGGATTGCAAGGCCCCAAGATTATTTGAGATCTTTGACACAGCGAAACCCAACATAAGCAACTTTCGTATCGGCAGGTTTGCTTGCTAGATTCGACTCCAATTGGTTTTCTGGCCCATACCACCAAG
Source organism: Pseudomonadota bacterium (assembly GCA_039804685.1). Lineage (GTDB taxonomy): Bacteria > Pseudomonadota > Gammaproteobacteria > Burkholderiales > Burkholderiaceae > Polynucleobacter. The sequence goes on from JBDLVQ010000014.1 coordinate 20,634, forward strand.
AAGCACCACGTGTAACTTTCTCTGATCCTGAGGGTGTATCGACCCATTCCCATACATTGCCGCCCATGTCATATAAACCATTCACCCCTGGCTCTGTTGTCATTACCGGTACATGACCATTGCCGCGCCACAGTGAGCCTGATGGGGCAGTGCCTTTTAGATCTGCGCAGCCATTCAGACAATGCGAATTCTTGGGAGTATCACCATTGGCATAAATATATCTTTTGCCTTTTGAGAATGGCTGTGGAGGAGAGTTGCGTTGCTCTAAAAAAGCCGCTGTTGTCCATTCAGAATCTATTGGTAATCGTTTGCCAAAAAAAGAACATATGGCTTTTGCCTCATAAAAATTTAAATGAACAGCAGGTTCATTGTCTTTTGCTGGAACTCCATAAGGTTGTCGCCAATTCCAATCATCCTTTTTTGTCCAGCCAGCCTCATAAATAAAACTCCCACCTTCTTTTTCGCCTGAGCTAATAAACCCTGTTGCTTGTGCATATTTTTTAACGGTGGCAATGGTTACTTCGTGGATATCCCATTGCAATGAACCAATCAGGGTTGTTTTTTCAGTCGCACTCGTTTGCGCAAGGCTAACTGTGCTTAGGCAAATAAATGTCATTGCAATCAGTTTTGGGGTGATCGTGTTCTTCATCTTTTTAATCTATAAATAAGTAAGGAAGAAATAATGAGTGCATAAATACCCACCGTTTGGAAATCATTTTTACCTGATTTATGCCAAAAGTAATGCAGTATGGCGAGTATGGCTATCAAGTAAATAAGACGATGGAGCTTAGACCAGGAGCGCTTTAGTTTTTTGACAGCCCAGTCATTAGATGTAAGCGCTAAAGGGATGAGTAAAACGAAGGCCGTAAATCCAATAGTGATAAATGGGCGTTTGATCACATCGCTCCACATTTCAGATAAGCTGAGGTTCTGGTCTAGCCAAAACCAAATAGAGAAATGTAAGCACGCGTAGAAAAACACAAATAGTCCCAGGGTGCGACGAT
>JBDLVQ010000015.1:0-13750 GCA_039804685.1 Pseudomonadota bacterium
TTTTAAGGGTTACTTGTCTGAAATTGAGCAGCTATGCTCAAAATCTCAGGACTATATTTGCGGCTCACAATTAACACCAGCTGATATTTATGCATTGGCATTTATTCGCTGGGCAGGCAATGCAGGTATCAACCCAAATGCTTATCCACACTATCAAAAGTACGCAGAAAAACTAGCTGAAATTCCAGCTATCAAACAGGTCATGTCAAAAGAAGGATTAACACTTCACACATTTAAAGGATGATTTGCTGCTAGGCATTAACTTTGAAATTAATGCCTAGCCCATCTTTTTAAAAGCAAAGCATTAGAGATCACGCTCACGCTAGAGGCTGCCATTGCAGCACCAGCGATCACAGGGGTCAAATAGCCCATTGCCGCCAAGGGGATGCCAATTAAGTTATAGATAAAGGCCCAAAATAAATTTTGTTTTATTTTTTGCCAGGTCTTTTTAGATATTTCTATGGCATCAGGAACCAAAGCAGGATCACCCCTCATCAAGGTAATCCCTGAAACGTGGATCGCTATGTCTGTTCCAGTCGACATAGCAATACCAACATCTGCTGCTGCTAAAGCGGGTGCATCATTGACCCCATCACCCACCATCGCTATGCAGGCATTCGATGATTGAGACTGGAGCTCTTGAATAATCCGAGCTTTATCAGCAGGCATCACTTCAGCAAACACTTGATCAATACCAATTTGCTTAGCAATTAATTGGGCAACAACACGGTTATCGCCGGAAATCATGATTGTTTGAATATTCATCGATTTCAGTCGCGCAATCGCATCAGCAACACCTGGCTTTAATTGATCACCAAAAGCAAACATACCTAATACGGTTGACGTTTCAAGTTCCACCAACCAAGAAACACTATGTCCCTGAATCAGTTCTGCATTAGCCAATTGTTGGTGCTTATTAAGATCACTCTCTGCAAGCATCTCAATAAGGCCATGATGGCTTATGAAGAACAATTGACGGCCATTCAATTGGCCACTTGAGCATAGGCCCTGAATACCTTTTCCAGGTTGAATAACAAGTTCTTTAAAAGATTCTGGGCTTAGTTTTTGCTGCTCACAATAATGAATCACCGCTTTAGCCATTGGGTGCTCACTACCCATTTGTAAGCCCATAGCTATCGACAACACTTGTTCATCACTAAGATTGCTAGATAAATCCCCGAGATTGGAGAACTTCATTAATTGAGGCTGACCAATAGTTAATGTGCCAGTTTTATCAAAAGCAATAATATTTAAGCGATGAGCCAACTCTAGAGCTTGAGCATCTTTAATCAAAATACCCAATTTAGCCGCAACACCTGTTCCAGCCATCATTGCAACAGGTGTTGCCAAACCTAAAGCGCAAGGACAGGCAATCACCAAAATAGCTACAGAATGAATTAGAGCTATTTCGAAGTTACCCAAAACAAAATAGCTGATCATGAAATTGGTAATCGCAATCCCAATAACAGCGGGTACAAACCAAGAACTCACTTGATCAACCAAACGTTGAATCGGCGCCTTTTTAGCCTGAGCATCCTCAACCATCTGAATCATTTTTGCCAAAGTGCTTTCTTCGCCAACACTAATAGCTTTAATAATTAAGCGGCCTGCTCCGTTCATAGAGCCACCAGTCACAGTTGCATTTAAAGCCTTCATGATCAGATGAGTCTCACCAGTCAACATCGATTCATCTAACTCACTTTCGCCATCAACCACAAGGCCATCAACAGGAACTCGCTCACCAGGCAGGACTGCCACCAAATCGCCAGGCAACACTTGATCAATGGGGACTTCTTGAAAGTTTTGATAATTCAAATCTTGAAGTGAAGGAGACTTTAAAACCTTAGCCTTATTGGGCCACAAAGCCTGTAGCGCAGAAATGGCTTCTGTTGTTTCTTGCTTAGCTCTTGCTTCAAGCCATTTACCTAACATCACCAATGCAATGACAACAGCAGAGCTTTCAAAATAAAGCTGATGTGGGTTGCCCCAGCCTGAGAGATCCCACTCATAAATACTTAAACCATAGGCGGCAGAGGTTCCGATAGCAATGAGTAAATCCATATTGCCCGAGCCTGACCTTAATCCTCTAAAGCCCGCGATATAAAAACGTGACCCTAGTAAAAATTGAACTGGGGTTGCTAATAAAAACTGAATCCAAGCAGGCAACATCGCATGAATGCTGAATGGCATTAAAAGCATCGGGAGTACCAACGGTGCTGAAAGAAGCGCAGCAAGGGATAAGGCATACCCCCCCTGTAAATTAAATACGCTCTTAGCTGGAGTTCTTTGATTTTTAAGATCAATACGAGAAGCCTCAAAACCGGCTTTCTGTATAGCTTGAATAAAACTATCAATGCTCCTTTCAGGAGATAAATCACCACTGACTCGGATCTGAGCTTTTTCACTCGCCAAATTGACGCTGGCGGCGTCAACACCCTCAATTTTTAATAAGGTTTTTTCCACTCTTGCAACGCAAGATGCGCAGGTCATGCCATCAATTTTTAGGGTGACTAATTGACTCATACACTTGATAATTAAACACTAGTAAGATGAATCTTAATTGTCCTCTGATTATTTAAGAAAAGATAAAAATTATGCCTACTTTTAGCGTTAATGGGATGAATTGCGGTCACTGCACCCAAACTATCACCAAAGCTATTTTGGATGTTTATCCAGAACTAAACGTCCAAACAGATATCCCCAACAAGAATGTGACAGTTGGCGCAATGAATGATATTGATGGTGTCACAAAAATCAAAGCGCTCATCATCGAAGCTGGTTATGACGTAACGGGAGTGGAAGCATGATGGATATTGAACAGATTATTCAAACAGTTGCCATTTATGCAATTCCAGTGATTTTTGCCATTACATTGCATGAGGCAGCTCACGGTTATGCAGCTAAAAGCTTTGGTGACAAGACAGCCTATGTTTTAGGAAGAGTGACGCTTAATCCACTAAAACATATTGACCCGATGGGAACCATCGTTGTACCTTTATTGCTTTACTTTGCGACAGCTGGAACATTTTTATTTGGTTATGCAAAACCAGTACCTGTTCGTTTTGGTAATTTACGACACCCAAAGAAAGATATGGTGTGGGTGGCTCTTGCCGGGCCAGCATCTAATTTTTTTCAGGCCATCTTATGGGGGGTTACTTACCTGCTATTAATCAAGATCGGTGTTAGCGAAAGGTTCTTTATTGAAATGTGCCAAGCAGGCATCTTAGTCAACGTTGTCATGTTCGCATTTAATTTGTTCCCACTTCCACCATTAGATGGCGGAAGAATCCTTGTGGGCTTATTACCTTGGAAACAAGCCGCCATGGTGTCTAGAATTGAACCCTGGGGCTTTTATATTATTTTAGGCTTATTATTGACAAATATCATCAGTAATTTTTGGATGAGGCCTTTAATGTCTGCTACCTATTGGGTACTGGATATGATTTTGATCCCTGTACGACTTATTTTTTAGATTTAAAGGATATAAATATGAAAAAGCAAGTAATGATCTCTGCTGTAATCGCTGGCTTATTAAGCCCAGTAGCTGCCCAAGCTCAATTTGCAAAGCCTGAAGATGCTGTGAAATATCGCTCTGCTACTTTTGTGGTGATGGGTGCACACTTTTCCAGAATCGGTGCAGTTGTTAAAGGTGAAAAACCTTTTAATAAAGATGAAGTGGCAGCTAACGCAGCTGTAGTTGCTAGCTTAGCTCACTTACCATGGCAAGGATTCGGCCCAGGCACAGAAGGTGGCAAAGCGCTTCCTGAAATCTGGAAAGAGTCGGAAAAATTTAAAGCCAGCGCAGACAAAATGGAAAAAGCCATTGCAGAATTAAACACTGCTGCTAAGTCAGGCAATTTGGATACCATTAAGATGACTTTTGGCGCAGCAGGACAAACTTGTAAAGCTTGTCACGATAACTATCGTAAGAAGTAATACAACACAGCTATGATGCCGCCAAAGATAGCAGCGGCCATCCAGCGAAGTAACGAATCATCCCTGGCAACAGGGATTTTTTCTACCCAATCTTTATCGCCAGTAATCATTGGCTGAATCAGATCGTGCTTCTTAATCTTTTTGTAATAAACAATAGCTCCAATATGAACCAAGACCAATATAAGTAGGATAGGTTCATTTAATCGGTGCAGACTTGTCATTAACTCGACCCAAGCTGATGAAACATGCTTGACTAAAGGCCCATCAAAAGCAATTTCATCACTGGCAAATAAACCAGCGATCACTTGAACACTAAATAGTGAAAGCAAAACAACTACGGAAAGCGCACCTAAGGGACTATGACCAGGTGTCTGCTGAGGATGCTTGAGGTAATCGATTAGTAGTCGAGGTCCTCTAATAAAATTACTAAAGCGGGCGTAGTGAGAGCCCACAAATCCCCAAATCAATCTAAATAACAAAAGGGCAAGAACAAAGTAACCTAAACGAGCATGCCATTCCATGGCGTTACCGCCAATTTTGACAGTTACAAAACTTAATAAAACCGCCAACACCAATAGCCAATGGAAGGCGCGCAACGGTAAATCCCAAACACGAAATTTCATATTGATCTCAAATTAGATTACGATGTTAATTATGCGTAAATTTAAATATCTCTGCTTTATTTTTGCAACCGCACTTCTTACAGCTTGCTCCAATCAACCGGTTTACAGAGTCTCCAACGAAGTTGTTCAAGCAGTTAACTCCGTTGATCTTAATCGCTACCTAGGTAAATGGTACGAAATATACCGATTGCCTAACTGGTTTGAAGATGGTGACTGTCAAACCGTAACAGCCGAATACAGCTTAAGAGATGATGGCCATATCAAAGTTCTTAATACTTGCTACAAAGCCAATAAAAAGCAAGAAGCAGTTGGTATTGCAAAAACTGTAGAGGGCTCCAATAATGCCCAACTAAAAGTGTCTTTCTTTAGACCATTCTATGGCGACTACTGGGTTCTTGATTTAGCAAGTGACTATTCGTGGGTCTTGGTTGGTGAGCCATCAGGCAAGTATTTCTGGATATTGGCAAGAGATAAGACCTTAAGCAAAGCGCTCGAAGACACTTTAATCTCAAAAGCAGAAAAACTGGGTTACTCTAGAAAAGATCTTATAAAGCCCAAGAATGATCTTTGATTGATCTCGCCTTAACTCCACTACAACTCTTACACTGAGTCATTATTTAGTATATTTAGCAAGAAGGTCATTACTGGTTCGCTCTTGGCCTTCAGCGAAAGCTTTAAAGCACAAACCAGAGCCTATCTGATTTTTTACCTTTTTTGCAGCCTCTTGCATTTCATACATTTGATTAAAGCATTCCATCCGAGATACAAATTGATAAGTCTGCGTATCCGTAGGCTTATTGTTCTTTAACCATGTAAATTGCAAGGTCCAATGGGTATCGCCCATAGCTACCGGATCCGGCTCTTTCATGGGAGCACAGGCAGCAAGGGCAATAACCATAAGTAAAACAAGTTTTTTCACAGCAGCTTATTTTCTCGCTTTTCTAGCAACAGTTTTTTTAACGGCTGCTTTCTTGGCTGGCGCTCTCTTTACAGGAGAACTCTTGGCCGCTGGTTTCATTTTTTCAAGATTAGCAAACCCTTCCTCCGCCGCCTCAGCAGCTTGCTTCGCCATCTTTCTACCTTCTTTTAATACCTTATCACCAGCGTTAGCAATATCTCGCATTACATGAGTGAACTTGTCTGAACCCTCTGGAAAATTTTTGCTTGCTTCTTTCAGCCAGCTTTCCATAGCTGATTTAGCTTTATTGATATGTTTATCAACCTCTTCCGCAGTTTCATTTTCCAAGTCCTTTAATAAGACCTTGATTTTCTTTTGATAGGCAGCCACTCTAGTTGAAGCCTCATCCGCAAATCGCTCCTGAAGATCCTTTAGCTTGGCCAAATCATTAGTTGCCGCTTGTTTTGCAAATGACTTGGCGTACTCCATACTGGCTTTAATTTCAGTCGCCTGATGATCGCCAAATTCTTTTGCTGTTTCTAGCAATCGATGTGACAAAGAAAAAAGTTCTTTAGCGCGCTCTTGTTGCCATTGCATAAATTCTTTTTGACTAGCCATGACTTACTCCTTATTAGTAGTTGACTCTTTAATCCTATACCTAAAAAATGGCTTTGCCAACTTTAATCAACAAAATAGCGTCTAGTTCGAACAACCTCAATAATTAGCTCAGCTTTGGTACGATATTTTTCTTGAAGATAGCTCTGAACTCTTTTGCGATATACGAATGCAATTCCAAATAAAGCGACTCCCGCCACCAAACAAAACATTGAAAAAGTCTCCCCTAAAGAGGGCTTTAATAAAAAACCAATGAGCACCGGTGTACAAAAGGCCACTGTTAAAATTCCAACATCCATCACTACAACCAAAACCTCGAAGAAGGTATAAATCAAAAGGCAAATGAAAGTTAATAGTGTTTTTTTAGTCATCAATCAAAAGAAAAAATAAGGTCCGTCTGGAAGTATTTATAGCTGTAGTCAGGGCCACCAAAACCAGCACTGTCAGAATAACCTGCTCTTGCTCTTAAGAAAACTTTATTCAAGATGGGGCTGATTGCTTCGATCTCTAGCAATTTGGTTGTGGTGAAGGGATCATCATTGATTTTTTGGCGACCCAACCCCGCCAAACCGGAAAATTGCCACCGATCAATTCTTCTTCTCCAACCAAGAACCATCATATTTTCTTGATACTCATTCGGATTAAAATAATTGCTAGTCACATCATGACTATCTCGATACTGACGGTGCCTCAACTGCACATTAACTCCAAGATCAGGCAATAAGTCATAAATTATCTTGCCCCGAAGATGATTACGGATGTTCTCATCAGAAAACTTCTGCTGCGCCAATAATCCAATCACAGTCCAATCTTTAGCCAAACGCTGCTCTAAGCTGCCACCATAATAATTATGACTAATGCCGTTTGTTAAAGAATTTCTAGTCTCAACCCAATCCCTAAAGAAAAAGGCTTCGTAGGATAGAGAAGAGTTGATAGGAGCCGAATAACTGATATCTGCCGTCAACAACTCTCGACCATAAATGCTACTAACACCTGCACTAGCAATGCTGCCTAACCCCGTTTCAGAATTGATAGACCTCTGAATCAGGCTAATCTGACTACCATCTTTAGCCCAATCAGGACTGGAGTAATGGGTATTACTTGCTTGCACACCTAAATAATGTTGGCCATCTACGTAATAGGGCAATATGCCAGCACCTACTTTTGTGACATGGAAATGATCACTATCAGAAGATGTAAATAAAGTTGGCGCCAAAATACCCCATTGGTTTTTGGGTTCTTCAGCAAATGCGGTTTGCGAAAATAAGCTGAAGCTACTCACAAGTACTAATGAAGATTTTTTAATGAAGCTCATTTTTTGATTTATTTTTAAAATCATTTTGTACCCCAAACTTTTTTCAAACCCAAAAATTCAACGACGTATCCCAAAACTGCTGCCGGTTGCAAAATCATGCTGTATGGGAGCAAGTAAATGAGAAATCCCAAAGTGTTATGGCGCACATGCAAGCCCTGCTCTTTGAACATCTTGTTTTCTGTATAAAACATGATCCAATTAATCAACAACGCGATTGGGAATAGGCTCAAAGTCATAGGACCTACTATCCAATAGTGTCCAAATAGTGCCAACACAATTCCAGGTAAGAAACCAAAAGTGAAGGCCACATCCATAAATGGAAAAAAAAGATCCCACCAAATAAAAAATGTTGATAGGCGAGGTTTGAATAAGATCTTCGGATGAATCTTAAAAGCTTCAATCATGCCTCGAGCCCATCTCTGTCTCTGTCTAATTAAGCCAGCCAAAGTATTAGGAACCACTGTAAAGATCACAGCATCTTCACAATAGCCAACTCTATATCCTTTTTGCAACAGCGCCCAAGTTAGAACAATATCTTCGCCTACAACTTCAGGCCAACCTCCTACCTCATTGAGCGCATCTTTGTCATATATTGAAAAACAACCCTGAGCAACAAGCGTTCCTTGATTGAGAGATTGCACACGCTTCACAGTAGCTATGCCATGAAAGTAGTCCCACTCTTGTGATTGTGTGAGCCAATTGTCTCTTGAGTTTCTAACTAAGGTAGTTCCAGCAACCGCTCTTGTATTTGAAGGATCGCTCACATAACGCTCAGCAATCCTAGTGAGCGCATCTTTAAATAAATAAGAATCTGCATCGATTGTGACCACTTTTGAATATTGCGCTTGTGCCAATCCAATGTTTAAAGCGGCGGCTTTACCCTGATTATTATTTAACTGAATGAGTCGTACAGGATTATCTTCGGCTGCTATTTGCTTTACTAGCTCACTGGTTTTATCTTGTGAGCCATCATCAATCACAATCACTTCATACTTAGCTGGATAAGCCTGAGTAAGAATGCTTTCTATTGTTTGAACTATATATTTTTCTTCGTTATAGCAAGCGATCAAGATTGATAGCTCTGGATATGTATCGAGATGTTTTCTGGGTGGGCGTTTATCCAACAATAAACTTGAAAACATAAAAGCATTCATGAAGCCTGGAATGATGGCAATGAATGCTATTAGAAATACCGCTAAACCCTGTCCGACAATGAGTGATAAGTCATCAAACCAATAGCGACTGGCCCATATGGAAAAAACACACCAGGATGTTGCGATCAAAAACGCTGACGTGAATTTTGTTTTTACATTAACGTACATAAGCTTTCCTTAAGTAGCTTTTAATAGCTGTTTTAACTGGTACTACTCGTGCCAACAATTAGTTTGGTTACGTCCTGACTGCTTGGCCTTATACATTGCTAAATCTGACCTTCTGAAATATTTCTTCACCAATTGAACAGGCGTTTCGGGAGCATCCAACCCTGGTTCATATACAGATACTCCAAGACTTATTTGAATTTTTATCTCGTCACCGGCTACTTTTGCACACACCAAAGAGGCGACACCTTCACGAATACGCTCAGCGACAAAAAATGCTTCAGATTCATCTGTGTCAGGCAACATCATCAAAAACTCTTCACCGCCTACACGACCAAAAGCGTCAATAGTTCTTAGTTGAGAACTACAATATTTTGCTAAGCTTTGAAGAACAACATCTCCAATCGCATGACCATAGGTGTCATTAACTTTCTTAAAGTGATCAATATCCAACATAACGAAGGCTATGGGATGTTTGCTACGATCACTTCTTTTAATTTCTTGAATGATCTGTGATTCAATCTCTGAGCGACTCAATACTTTTGTTAAGTGATCAGTTTTGGAAATTAATTGTAATTTTTCATTTTGATCTTCAAGAAGATTGAACAATCTATGAAGCCCCATCACACCAATCAATACAAAAAATGAAATTATCAAATACGTTATAGCTTCTGCAATTCTGTACTGTCCTAGGAGACAACAATCCACCAAGTAGTACAACTTATCAAAAATAATTACCAAAAGACCCAGAGGTATAAAAAATATACTGTAAGCGTAGCTTTTGACTTTTTTTAATAGGCTAAATGCAAACCATACGCTGTAGATTTGGAGTGCTATAGCCAAGATATAGGTAGCGATGACTATATATTTCAATGAATCAATACTCCAACATCTTTTTAATTAAGGTCTCATCCCTAAATAAATCTAAAGCAACTTGCACAACCTCTTGATCAAAAAACACACCTGACAACCTCTTCAACTCACCAAATGTTTCAGCAAGTGTTTTTGCTGGTCGATATGGTCTGTGTGATGCCATCGCCTCGAGGGTATCTGCTACAGCCAGAATTTTTGCTTCCAGCAAGATTTCATCACCTTTAAGGCCTAATGGGTAGCCAGATCCATCAACACGTTCATGATGTTGCCTCACCATGTCTGCGATTGGCCAATTAAAGGGAACGTCTTTTAAAATTTGATATCCAGAGTCCACATGACCTTGAACCATTTGCCTCTCTAGAGCTGTTAGAGCTATTGGCTTAGTCAGAATCTCAGATGGAATTGCCACTTTGCCAATGTCATGAACCATTCCGGCCATATGAAGTCCCTGTAGGCGGCCTTGATCGAACTTCATTTCTTTACCAATTAACACTGCAATGTCAGCCACTCTTCGTTGATGACCTGCCGTATATGGATCTCGCCACTCCATGGTTTTAGACATAGCTGCAATGGTTGATTCCAAAGCAAGCGTTAATTTATTTTGAGCTGTCAGTTTTTCTGACATCTCAACTGCCAGAGCTTTTTGGTGGGCAATTGCCCTTAAGCCGTAACCAATTTCATCAGATAAATTTTCAAATAGATGTATTTCACTATCTGTAAATGCATTAGGCATTTTGGAATAAACCGCCAATGCACCAATCGTTTCTTTTCCATCATGGATAGGGGTGGCAACCACACAACGAATCCCGTAAGATCTTGCACGCTCAAGCCATGGCACATAGCGCGGATCAATCTCAGTATCTTCAATAATTGTAGAAATACCGGTTCTGATACATTGCCCTACGGGCCCTTTCCCTACCGCAAGCTCTTCCGACCAGCTAACCTCAATACCTTCTGCGTATTCTCTAGATGGTCCCTCAACACCCGCAACACGCACTGTTTTTCTATCATCATGATTAGCCATACCTACCCATGCAATGACATAAGGGGCTTCTTTAACAATGGCTCCACATACATCTCGCACTAATGACGACTCATCTTCTGCCCTGGATAAAGCAATAGCAGCATGTGCATAGGCTAATACTGCCCAATTTTGTTTTTCTAATAGCGCATTTGATTGTCTTAATTCTTTTTCTGCGATACGACGATCAGATATGTCACGAATATTGCACTGAATAACTCGATCACCATTGACGTGATAAGCGTTACTAATAAATTCAACTTCTATGGCTTTGCCGTTCTTATGTCTTAGCGGTAAGTTCTCATAGCGGACATAGCCTGAGTCATGTAATTCTTTGAATGCTAATAATGCCGGCTGCTTATCAATAAAGGCGCCAATCTCCCAAAGCTCTTTTCCAATCAACTCTTGTTTGGAATATCCTAATAAATCAGTTAAAAATGGATTGGCGTCTTCAATTTTTCCTGTGTGGTAATCAAGAATCAGAATACCGTCTTGAGCTGTTTCAAACAGACGTAGATATCGCAAACCTAAATCTGCACTGAGATTAAATTCATTAGACATACTTTGAGTGTACGCCTTTTACGGCCTAATTTATGGTTTCTAAAAATTAAATACGAAATAAAAAAGCTTGAAGGATCAAGCTTTTAATCTACTTTTAGGCTATTAGAGACTTACTTCTTAGATCGAGCCTTTGTGGCTGTCTTCTTAGAGGTGACCACCTCGGATAAGTGACTCATATTGTTAACACTTTTTTCAAAATTAGCGAATGAATCAGCGGTACTCGCACGAATCAATTCAAAGTTTTGAAGTGCGTTATTAAAAGCTGTTTTGAATACAGAAACATAAGGCTCTGATCCAGCTGGCGCATTCGCAGTCGCATCATTCACAAAGTGAATCAAATCCATTTTTGATTGCTGGATCAAAGAATCTGCCAACCCAGATAAATCATCGTGATTAGCTTTCATGGCCTTAGCAACTTTAGCTTGGTAGTCTGTCACTTGCTTTGCAGCATCTTGCAACACTTGAGCATGCACAAGATCAAACGCTTCCTGGGGATTTTTTACTTTTAGTAACTCTGCAACTTTTTCTTGAAAAGCTGTAGCCATATCTTGTACAGCCTGCTGATTAATTTGAGCAATTGCCTGAGCACTTTCAGCAGTGAGCTTACCGATTGCTTGAGATGATTCCATCATCTTTTGTTGTTGAGAAGAAATATTAGCGCCTAGCTTTGATTTAGGTGAACCGTAACTCATGACAAGCCTCACTTTTAATGAAAATTAGATAATTCCAATCTAACAGTCATTAATCAGGCAATCAATGATTATTTAAGCTAAGTGACATAAGAAAAACCCTAGTTCCTAGTTAATCAGCGATTATTTGTTAAACAATTGCTCCATCTCTCTACGGAACTTAATTGCTTGTTGAGTGGCATCATAGTCAACATCACTCCAGCACACAGGTTTCCCAGCCGGGATATCTTTATTGAGAACCATGTTGTGTGCCAAGCCAATTGGAAGAGCGCCTAGCTTGAGAGAATCAGCTGTTCTCATGAGCTTTCCGTAAACAGTAAAACCCCCTTCACCATCCAACTTTTCACCTTTTTTCAAGTTTCTCTTGGCTGTAGCTGCTACGTCACCACGCCACTCACCAGTGGCACCAGTTGCTTCACCGCGGACAGCAATGCTAGCCACTGATATACCCAACTCCAAACCAATTAAGTGATAAGGCTTATACATGGCTGCATATTTCCCAGTGCTATCAGTTTTGAGGCCATATTGAGAGAAACAGTCCATCACATACTTACTTGGCGCCTCAAACACCACATAAACACCCCAGCGAAGATCTCTAAAAACTGGTCGACCATCAAGCTCAACAGATGAGACAACTTCAACGGTGCCCTTTTGAGGGAGAATGCCGCCATCAGAGATGGGTCGCAAGATATGTGGCAAATCATCAACCCCACACGGAGGGAACATTAATCCATCTGTTGGAGGATTTAGACCACATCCGTTTGCAACAGCGGCCATTTCAAGTGCTGATTTGGTGCCATCTAAAAATGAATTAAACATTTGAGGATTGAAGTCACCACCTGCTACTTGTTCCTTAGAAAAGCCATAATGCCCCCAAACAGTATCGGGTGTTGATTGGTGATAAATAGGTAAGTATTTAGTTCCCTTACCAGCGCAAACAACATCTAGGCCAATGGTTTGAGACCAATCAACCATCTCAGCAATCAAGGCTGGTTGGTCACCTGATGCCATAGAGTAAATCACCCCGGCTTCAGCTGCTTTACGGGCCAGCAATGGGCCAGCTAAAACATCCGCCTCAACGTTGACCATGATGATATGTTTGCGGTGCTCAATGCAGAGCAATGCATGACGAATACCCGCAGCAGGGCTACCAGTCGAATCAATAACAATATCAACATAGTCGCTAGATATCATTTTTTCGGCGTCATCAGTAACAAAGGTGGCCCCTGACTTAGCAGCATCTTGTAGTGATGTAGCGCTAAAACGAGATTCTTCCCAGCCGACTCGGGTGAGAGATTCTTTTGCCCGCGATGGAGATAAATCAACTACAGCAATCAAATGAATACCTGGGGTTCTTGGCACCTGCGAAAGATACATAGATCCAAACTTGCCTGCACCAATGATAGCGACTCGAACAGGTCTATTGTCAGCTGCACGAGCCTTTAGTTTTTTGATAAGGGACATCTATCCGTCTCCAATTAATCTGATCTTATTTAATGGCTAAGCTATTAAAACAAAATATTTCAAATAAAACCTATAGAGGCCTTAGCCAACTAAGATCTAAAAATAACAGTATGCTTAATACTGATAATAAATCTAAATTAATGCCTTTTTATATAAGACGACCATGCCAGTTAAAAAATTAGATACTGATGCAATCAAAATTGCATTGAAACAGCTGGATAAATGGTCAATTGAGCCAGGAGATCAAACCATTTTTAAAGAATGGAAATTTAAGAACTTCAAAACAACAGTTGATTTTGTAAATCAGGTTTGCCAACTTGCCGATCAACAAAACCACCACCCTGAAATCTTGACGACTTATACAAACCTTCGGATTCGGCTATGGACGCATGATTCTGGAGGCATTACGCAAAAAGATTTTGATTTAGCATCTGCA
>JBDLVQ010000016.1:0-7058 GCA_039804685.1 Pseudomonadota bacterium
ATATGCGCGGGCATTCCATTGACAGAAACACGACCCTGAATAATCAGATCTTCCATGTCTCGGCGAGAGCCCATGCCAGCATCAGCTAAAACTTTATGTAACTTAACCGTGTCTTCATCAAAGTCATCATCAACATCATCTAAATCTGACCAAACTTCATCACGCAAACTTAACGGCAATTCATCTACGCTAGAAAACTGTAGCCCAGGCATCATGTCTTCTTCAGCGCTTGACTCTTTATCAGCACTCTCTTCATTTGCATGATCTTCGGCGGCGATGTCTGCCAAAGTTTGGGCAACCATATCATGCGTCACTTCGGCTTCAGCCTCTGGCGCATCCAAACTTGCATCAAATTCTCCTGAAACTACAGAAGCAAATAAAGCTTGGCTTTCCTCTGCTAACAAAGGATTGACCTTAGGAGCCTTTTGTTCTTGAGATCCACCTTGTGGTCGATCTTGGCGCTCACCTCTATCTCGGCGATCCCCACGTTGTGGTTTACCGCGCTGAGCTCTTGGTCCATTACGACCTTGGCCCTGTCTTGGAGGTCTGCCAGAATGAGCACCTCCTTCACCTTCAGCTTGAACACTTCCCTCAACGACTTGATCAGATGAGCCAGTTGCAGCAACATCAGTTGCTCCAGTAGATGCATCAGCATCACCTAAGGTAGATTTTTCAGCGCGAGGTTTGCCTCGACTTTTGTTATAAGGACTGCGACTAACTCTCTTGCGACGCTCGCCACCTTCTGCTTGACCAGCTTCAGCTTGGGTGTCAGCTTGAGCTGGCTTATCAGTTTCAAATTCAGGAGTAGTCATTAGGCTTTATCGTTATTCTGGTTATCAACTGAAGAAGCATCTTCAGTTTTTTCGGCATCACCATCCATAGCTTCAGACGTATCAAGCACATCAATTACCTCTTGATCTGTCGATGTCTCGACATCTTTAAGCTCAGGGTGTTCACCTTCAAATTCAATGACTTTTTGTGCCAATGATTCAGCTTGAGCATCTGCATCATCCAACATTGGTAAATCTTGTAAAGTTGTCAAACTTAAATCATTCAAAAACTGTCTAGTTGTTGCATATAAACCTGGACGACCTACAGTTTCTTTATGTCCAACAACTTCAATCCAACCGCGATCTTCTAACTGCTTAACAATATTAGAGCTCACCGTAACGCCACGAATCTCTTCAATCTCGCCACGTGTCACTGGCTGACGATACGCAATAATTGCCAACGTCTCCATAACTGCACGAGAGTACTTTGGTGGCTTTTCAGGAGTTAAACGATCCAAGAACTCACGCATCGATAAGCGGCTCTGAAAACGCCAGCCGGTTGCTAACTCAAGTAGCTCCATACCCTTTTCAGACCAATCAGCCTGAACTTCTAGTAAAGCACTTTTAATATCTTCGACAGGAATTTCTTCCATAAATAAACGACGCAAGTCGTTAATTGTCATAGGCTCATCTGCACATAAAAGTGCAGTTTCAAGCACAAGCTTGAGCTGTTCAGGATTCATAAATTTAAAAAGGGAAACGATTTATATTAGGGTTAAGGACGACCGGCACATAGACACCGACCATTCACATACATCATGTAATTATTATTAACCGACTAGGTATGCATTGTAATTCAAACTGGAGGCAATGCAAAAACCCCCTTTTAAAAGAGCGTCCGGAAGTGTAAATGCCCGGTATAAGCCAGCCAGACCCGTACCCAACATGAGGGCCGCAGCCAAGTATCGCGCCCAAGCTTGATGGCCCCAAGCAGCGATTCGAGCGGAAAACCCTGAAATAAGTAATAAATTTGGCAAAGTACCCAAGCCAAAGGCCAACATCAAAACCGCCCCTGAAATAGGATCCCCAGATAGAAAGGCCAACGGTAAAACACCATAGATGAGTCCACATGGAACCAAACCCCAGATCAAACCACTTAAAAAACGCCCCCAATAGCCTCTTGACGGATCGGAATGCACAACACTCTTGGATACTTTTGACCATAGAACGCTGGTTTTAGAGTTCAGCCAGACCTCCCAGCTACTTGTTTTAGCTTTATTTTTGAGCAAAATTCGATAGGCTTGAAGGATAAGAATAAGTGCAGCCAAGGCAAATAGTCCACGCTGAATAGGTAGCCAGTTTTGTTGCCAAACCGGCATACCCAACAATCCCGCAAAACCACCCAAAAATATATAAGTAGAAATTCGACCAGCATGCATGACTAGCTGTTGATAAGCCAACTCCAACTTAGAAATCTTTTGCAGCGTTTGAATCCCTCCAGAGCCACTTCTTTCAATTGCAGCTGCAATTCCACCGCACATCAAAGCACAATGCCAACCACTCACCAGGGCTCCGACAAAAACAGTTAGTAATAAAGTGCTAGTGATCATATTGTTTCAAATCAAAATTTTGGCAATATCAACAAGTAGGCCTTAAAATAGAAGTATTCAAGTCTCTATATTGATACAAAGCAAATACATCAGAATGAATCGCATCAGCAACTTAGAATCCCCCAACAAATGCTCAACTTGCGTTTTGGGACAATTCTGCCTACCGGTCGGCCTCAGCTCTGATGATATCAATAAGATTGACACTTTAGTGACTGAAAGAGTTCGCCTTAAAAAAGGCGACGCACTCTATCGTCAAGGCGAAGAACTCACTGCAGTTTACGGCATCAAGTTTGGCACACTGAAAACCGAATATGCACTGCCTGACGGACGTGAGCAAATTACTGGCTTTCATTTACCAGGGGAGATGCTGGGTCTAGATGGCATTGGAGAGAATCATTACCAATCGAATGCCATTGCATTAGAGGATAGTGAGGCTTGTGTTGTTAGATTTGGAGATTTTGAAAGTCTGGCAAGGCAGATCCCCTCCCTCCAACATCAGTTTCACAAAATTTTAAGTCGTGAACTTACTCAAGACCAAAGACATCTTTTATCTTTAGGTAGCCTTCGAGCTGAAGAGCGTCTTGCTAGCTTTCTTCTCAACCTATCAGATCGATTAGCCGCACGCGGTTACTCACCGATTGAATATCATTTACGTATGAGCCGAGAAGAAATTGGCAGTTACCTTGGCATTCAATTAGAAACAGTAAGTCGCTTGTTCTCACGCTTTACTGAATCAGGGCTCATCCAAATCAAACAACGCCACATCAAATTAGTTGATATGGATGGCTTAATGGAATTAGCAGGGAAATCTAGCGCGATTCACTGCAAAAGCCCAAACTAGATATCAATTTAGAACAAACTACGGTCAGATATCTCTTCTAGATCTGATAATGTTCCCGGAAGTATAAAAATACTCAGCGCACTTGATAAGGCGCATAAACCCCACAATACAAAAAACCCTAGGCTATAGACTGCTTCATGACTGACCTCAAGATGATGACCAAAAAAAGTTAGGTCGTCAGGAGAAATAACAGTAAAGAGCAAACCCTCTGCAATACCAGCCACCAAAAATGATGGCCATAATATCCACATTAATAGGCGTGTTTTCATTTAGTAACCTGTTCGACCTTAAGACCTTGCTTAGAAACACCATCCCTAATAGGCTGATCAACATCTTTTGTGAAGGCCAGGTAAATAGTAATGCCGGCGCCAATCATACCAATGGCTGGACCGCTAATAATTAACCACGGCCACAATTGTTTCCACCAAGGTTTTTTACTTATCTCATTTGTCATGGATTCACTCCTGTTTCATTTCCACACATTAGCGAGGAACAATAAAGCTAGATTTTTCATCACGACCTCTTAACTTACCAGAAGCAAAAGGACCCTCTTCTTGACCTTCAATCTCAAAGTGTATGGGGTGATTACCTGTTTTAACGTCGTCAATTAAAACACGGACCTTAACAGGAATCAGCAAATTACTAGATGGATTCACTATCAAATCACCCACCTCTTTACCCTGAGAATTTAATATATGCATATTAGGTAAACCAGTTGCATTGATCTTAACTCTCATCGGATTTTCAGATGAGTTCATGATTTGCAAACGATAGATATTTTCAATCTTAGTACCCTCAATCTCTCGAGCCAATGCACCACGATCTCGCATCACATCCATACGCAATGGATTTCTTAAAAATAATGAAACAATAAACGCCATCATTAACACTGACATGATGCCAATGTAGATTAATACTCGAGGCCTAAAAATATAATGGCGAGCACTCTTGTTATCCATATGCTCAAGCATGGCACGCTCAGATGTGTAACGAATCAAGCCTTTGTCATAGCCCACCTTATCCATGACCTGATCACAGGCATCGATACAGGCACCACAACCAATACACATATATTGCAAACCATCACGAATATCAATACCTGTCGGACAGACCTGAACGCAAATGCTGCAATCAACACAATCGCCTAAACCTAAAGCTTTGTGATCATCAGATTTTGATCGCCCTCCCCTAGTCTCGCCTCTAGTCTTGTCATAAGTAACAACAAAAGTATCTTTATCTACCATGACGCTTTGAAAACGTGCGTATGGGCACATGTATTTACATACTTGCTCACGCATGAAGCCAGCATTACCCCATGTGGCGAAGCTGTAAAAAAGTAACCAAAAACTCTGCCAGGGGCCCAAAGTTAAAGCGAGTGTTTCAGCACTTAACACCTTGATTGGCGTGAAATAACCGACGAATGTAAAACCAGTCCACAAAGCCACCACCACCCAAAGAGCATGCTTAGTCAACTTAATGCGCCACTTAGTCAAACTCCAAGGCCACTCCTGACCATCTAAACGAATTCGGGCAAAACGATCACCTTCAATTTTTCGCTCGATCCACATGAAGATTTCTGTATAAACAGTTTGTGGGCAGGCATAACCACAAAATAAACGGCCTGCTACCGCTGTAAATAAAAAGAGCGCTAGGGCTGACAGAATCAATAATAGTGTTAAATAAATAATATCTTGTGGCCAAAGTACTAAGCCAAAGATATAGAACTTACGAGAAACCAAGTCGAATAGAACTGCCTGACGGTCATTCCACTGAACCCAGGGTAATCCATAAAACAAAATTTGAGTGGTCAAAATTAAAACCAGGCGCCACTTGGCAAAAACCCCACTCACTGAGCGGGGGTATATTTTGCGTCTAACTTCATAGAGAGAAAGCTCGACAGTTTCTTGAGAACTACCCTCTTCTTTTATTTCAATTGGCATTACTTATTAGCTTTATCTTTAACGTTAGACAAGCTCCAAACATAAGCCGTCAATAAATGAATTTTTTCTGGGGTCAAAATTGATTCGTGAGCAGGCATTTTGCCGTTGCGCCCTTTGGAAACAGTCTCAACGATTGCGGCTTCAGAACCACCATATAACCAAACTTTATCAGTCAGATTAGGCGCACCTACAGCTTGCATGCCTTTACCGTCAGCCCCATGGCAAGCTGCACAGTTGGCTTTAAATACATCAGCCCCACGAGCAGATTTAAGTTGATCAGCCGCCAAACCAGATAAACCACGAACGTAGTTCGCCACATCAGAAATTTGACCACCCTCTAAGTGACTAAATGCAGGCATTACGCCAGCACGACCTGCAATGAGTGTTGTCTTGATGGTATCTGGCTCACCGCCATATAACCAATCTTGGTCAGCTAAGTTTGGATAACCTTTAGCGCCGCCAGCATCTGAACCATGACATTGCGCGCAATAGTTTAAGAACAGGCGCTGACCCATTTCACGCGCTTTTGGATCTGCAGCAACCGTTTTGACGTCTTGCTCCATATACTTTGCATAAACAGGTTTTAACTCCTGATTGGCTTGCGCAACAGACGCCTCATGAGCACCTGTTGTTGTGTATCCCAACGTACCTTGATAAGTACCCATGCCTGGATATAAAACAAGGTAAACAATTGCAAAAACACATGACAACAAGAACATCCACATCCACCAACGTGGCAACGGGTTATTCAATTCACGTAAATCACCATCCCATACGTGACCAGTGTCATCGACTGAACCATCAGGTTTATAAGTCACATTTGTTTTACGTTGAGAAAACAATAGATATAGACACCATAAGATACCTACACCAGTCACCAAGGCAATATATATGCCCCAACCATTGCTGAAAAAGTCACTCATGATTAGTCCTTCTTATATTCGTCAGGAAGATCAAATGGCAAATTTGCTGATTCATCATTAGCCGTTTTGCGATGAGCAGACCATGCCCATAAAACGATGCCAACAAAGAACACCAAACCCAAGATGGTTGATGTTGCTGAAAGATAGGCTGCAATATTTTCCATATGCTCTTTGCTTTTAATTATTTGCTAACTGTTTTAGCTGGCTCAACTGCACGACGGTTAGTGCCTAGACCTTGCAAATAGGCAATCAACGCATCTTCTTCAGTTTTACCTTCTAACTCTTTAGGGCCATTAGCAATTTGCTCATCTGTATAAGGCACACCCAAACGACGCAATGCCGTCATGTGAGCAGAGATATCGCCAACGTTGCTAGCTGGTTTTGCTTGCAACCAAGAATATCCAGGCATATTTGATTCAGGCACCACATCACGTGGATTACGCAAATGCGTACGATGCCAATCATCAGAATAACGCTCACCTACCCGAGCCAAATCTGGGCCTGTACGTTTTGAACCCCATAAGAATGGGTGATCAAATACAGACTCACCAGCTGTCGAGTAAGGTCCATAACGCTCAGTTTCTGAACGTAATGTACGAATGTGCTGTGAGTGGCAACCCAAGCAACCTTCACGTTGATATATATCGCGACCTGCCAAGCGCAAAGCTGAATACGGTGTGACACCCTCAGCCGGCTTAGTTGTTGAGTGTTGGAAAAACAATGGCACGATTTGCACCAAACCCGCAATAGCAACAACAAAAATCGTTGTCACAATCAACCACCCCACATTACGCTCAAGCGTTGCGTGGGAGAAGAATTTATTGTTATCAGACATGTTTTCTCTCCTTAGCTTAGTGAGCAGCTTGCAATGTTGGAATTGGTGCGTCTACAAACTTTTTCTGTTGCACAGTTTTGTAAACGTTGTAAGCCATCACAAACATACCGCTCAAGTAGCAAACGCCACCTAGTAAACG
>JBDLVQ010000017.1:0-18922 GCA_039804685.1 Pseudomonadota bacterium
TCATTACCCAAATGGCATAAAGATGTTCAATCATTTAAGGTTAGCAATTCAAAGGGGCAGCTCATTGCCAACTTCTATCTAGATCCCTATGCAAGGCCCGGTAAACGTGGTGGCGCATGGATGGATGATGCCAGGGGTCGTCGAGTTTTGGCCACTGGAGAAGTTCAAACACCTGTTGCTTATTTAGTGTGTAACTTCCCTCCTCCGATTACCGTTGATGGTATTACTAAGCAACCAACTATCACTCATGATGATGTGATTACTATGTTCCATGAATGTGGGCACGGTCTTCATCACATGTTGACCCAAGTTGGGACTTTAGGTGTTTCAGGCATTAATGGTGTTGAATGGGATGCCGTTGAACTACCGAGTCAATTTATGGAAAACTTCTGCTGGGAATGGGAAGTACTCCAAAAAATGACAGCGCATGTTGAAACAGGCGCTTCTTTACCTAAAGAACTTTTTGAGAAAATAATCGCCGCCAAGAATTTTCAAAATGGTCTTGGAACTCTAAGGCAACTTGTGTTTTCTCTAACAGATTGGAGACTTCACTCCACATTTGACCCTCATCAGTCTAAAGCCAGCGATATTTTATCTTTATCTAAACAAATTAATAATGCGATTCATGTCACTGCACAATCAGATATCTCTAGATGGCCGAATACTTTTAGTCATATCTTTGCAGGTGGCTACTCTGCCGGTTATTACAGCTATAAATGGGCTGAGGTATTGTCCGCTGATGCCTATGCAGCATTTGAGGAAGCCGCCAAACTGAGCGGCAGTATCCTTGATGCTAAAACTGGAGAACGCTATCGCCAAGAAATTCTTGAAGTGGGTGGCAGTCGTCCCGCAGCCGAATCTTTTAAGGCATTCCGAGGAAGAGAACCACAGATTGATGCCCTACTTAGACACGGTGGATTAGCCTAAAGTGGTGATCACGGGAGCGTGATCAGATGGCTGCTCCCATCCACGAGGTACTTTATCAATAGAGCTCGCAGTACATTCATTTTTAAGCTCATCGCTTAATAGGATGTGATCAATCCTAACTCCGGCATTACGTCTAAAACCCATCATGCGGTAATCCCACCAGCTGAAGCTTTTAGGTAACTGCTCAAATAAACGATAACTATCGTAAAAACCTAATTCAATAAATCCAGAGAAAGCGTCTCGCTCTTCGGGGGTTACAAGATTCTGCCCTTCCCAAGCATTAGGATCATGAACATCCTCATCAGCAGGTGCTATGTTGTAATCACCTAAAAGAGCAACTCTAGGATGCTCTTCAATGGTTTCTGATAACCAGTCATATAGACGTGCTAACCACTCCATCTTGTAAGCAAATTTTTCAGTTCCAGGAGCTTGACCATTTGGAAAATAGGCAGAAATAAGTCTGATGGGTGCTCTACCTTTAAAAGCAACAGTTGCTGAAACCAAACGTTGCTGTTCATCGACAAATTTAGGATTATTTTTAATGGGTGATAAGAATGCTGTTTCAGGATCTTGCGCTGTAGCCGCTAAGGATGCCTTACGTAACAGTAAAGCGACTCCGTTATAGGTCTTCTGACCTGCAACAAGGGCAAAGTATCCGGCAGCGTCTAGTTCAGCATAAGGAAATTTATCCTCAGTTAACTTAAGCTCTTGTAAGCAAAGTGCATCAATTGGGGCATTTTTTTTCTCTTGGGACGCTAACCATTGCAACAAGTGCGGTAAGCGAACTTTAATTGAATTAACATTCCAAGTGGCAATACGAATAGAAGACATAAGAACAGAGTGAGTCATTTAAAGACTACATTATGAACGTCAAATCAGTGTAAAGTCTTATTTATGAATGAAGACCTTACAACCAACATCCATAAGCCCCATCCAGGCGCGGAATTAGTTCTTAGAGTTGTTCCCATGCCAGCAGATGTTAACTGGAACGGCGACATTTTTGGTGGCTATATTATGGCGAACGTTGACGTGGCTGGAGCCATCATTGCCATGAAAAAAGCGCGTGGCAAGGTAGCAACCATTGCCGTTAATTCGTTTACTTTTAAGCAACCAGTTTCAGTTGGTGATCAATTAAGTTTTTATTGCACCATTAAAGAAGTGGGTAAAACATCGATCACAGTTCACGTTGATGTAATCGCAGAAAGAAATCCTGAGAGCCCAGTGACTGTCAGGGTTACTGATGCCACACTTACCTACGTGGCAATCGATGAAAATGGTCAGAAACGGAAGATCGATGAATAAATCAGTAGATCAATACTTACGAGTCGATACCTAACTCCTGCAATTTTCGTGTAATCGTATTTCTACCAATACCAAGACGTTCAGCTGCCTCAACACGGCGACCACGAGTAACCTCTAAAGCAGCAGTTAAAAGCGCTTTTTCAAACTTTGATTCAAGAATATCAAAAACCTCTCTGGTGCCATCTTGAAGTAGATGTTTTGCCGCTAAAGCTAAACCAGCCTCCCAATCACTGGCATGGCCAGTTTTAAATGTTGAGCTAACCTCGTCAATCGATGATCCTTCTGGTAATTCAGCACCCATCACAACAGCATCAGGTGGTAAATCTTGAGAGCCAATCACTTGAGCAGGTGCCATCACCGTCAACCAATGACAAAGATTTTCTAGCTGTCTTACGTTACCAGGAAAAGGTAATTGACCAATTGCAAGCAATGCATCATCAGAAAGTCTTTTCGGCTCCATGCCCAATGCTTTTGCAGAAGTTTGCATAAAATGTCTAGCAAGCAAAGGGATATCCTCGCGACGTTCACGAAGCGATGGTAAGCGAAGACGAATCACATTGAGGCGATGAAATAAATCTTCACGGAATAAACCTTCTGCAACTCTAGTTTCTAGGTTTTGATGAGTCGCAGCAATCACCCGAACATTAGATTTCAAAGAATCATGTCCACCTACGCGGTAAAAATGACCGTCAGACAATACTCGCAATAAACGGGTTTGAAGATCGAATGGCATATCGCCAATTTCATCTAAAAATAAAGTGCCACCTTCAGCTTGCTCAAAGCGACCTCTTCGCATCGTTTGAGCACCTGTGAACGCTCCGCGTTCATGTCCAAATAATTCAGACTCCAACAAATCCTTTGGTATAGCCGCAGTATTAAGTGCAATAAATGGTCCTGATGCTCTTGGGCTATGTTTATGCAAAGCCTTGGCAACTAATTCTTTGCCTGATCCCGATTCGCCAGTAATCAAGACAGTAACATTTGACTGCGATAAGCGGCCAATCGCCCTAAAAACATCTTGCATAGCAGGTGCCTGACCAAGAATCTCGGTAGACTCTTGCATGCGATCTGCAACATCACGGGTTTGAGTTTGAAGACGAAGACTCTCATCAATAGCGCGTTGAATTAACTCAACAGCTTTGGACAAATCAAATGGTTTTGTAATGTATTCAAAAGCACCACTTTGAAAAGAAGAAACTGCTGAATCCAAATCTGAATAAGCCGTCATAATGATGACAGGAACATTAGGATGCTCAGCTTTTACTTGTTGCAATAAATCGATACCGTTACCTCTTGGCATGCGAATATCAGAAATCAGAACCTGAGGTTCTTCTTTTTTATCAAATGCATCAAGGACATCTTGTGGATTGCTAAAACTGCGATACGGAATCTTTTCGCGCTGTAGAGCTTTCTCCAATACCCAGCGTATTGATTGATCATCATCCACAATCCAAACTGGTTTCATATCTAATCCCAACATTAATTAAGCTTCGCCGGTTTTCACACGGAAAGGCAATTGCATTTGAAAATCGGTACAACCAGCCTTACTAACACACCCTATATATCCATAGTGCTGCTGCACGTAGGTTTGAGCTAATGTAAGACCTAAGCCACTACCGCCTTCTTTACCTGAAACTAGTGGGAAAAAGATTTTGTCTCTAATTTCCTCAGGAATTCCAGGGCCGTTATCTATTACATGCAAGTCCAGTGCCAGTTTGTATCTTTGTTTGCTAATAGTTACATTTCTAGCAACTCTAGTATTGAGCTCAATCACTGCAGTTCCCTGAGAAATCTGTTCTCGAAGGGCTTGAGCTGCGTTATGAACCACATTTAAGACAGCTTGAATTAAAGCTTCTTTGTCCCCCAAAAGATCAGGAATGCTGATGTCATAGTTTCGCTTAATGGTCAGGCCTTGAGGAAACTCTGCCAATACCAAGCTTCTAACACGCTCTAAGACTTCATGGATATTCACGTCTTCATCAATATGCTTTTTACGATGGGGGGCTAATAAACGATCTACCAGGGTTTGTAGACGGTCAGACTCTTTAATAATGACTTGGGTGTATTCATGAAGCGCTCGATCAGGTAATTCATACTCCAGTAACTGAGCAGCTCCCCGAATACCACCAAGAGGGTTTTTGATTTCATGCGCCAGATTACGCATCAAACTCTTATTCGCTTCAACCTGCTGAACTAACCTAGCATCTCTTTCGCTGCGAATCTGTTGATCAAGAGGCAACCACTCAATAAGTACTAGGTCAGGGTTATCCAAAGCCCCTACAACAACGTGGGCAGTTATAGGTTGATGATCCGCTCTTGATGGGCCAGGCCCCAGTTGTAAATCCTGTCTTTGTGCTTCAATGTGATCACCGTTGATGGAATCCAACATCTTGATTAAGTCTGGATTGTGGCCAAATAAATCATGAATACTTAATCCTTCCAAAATCTTTTTCGAAAGATCTAGACTCACTTCCGCCATGGGGTTTGCATAAACCACCATTTGATGAAGATACTCCACCACCAAAACAGCATTGGGCAACTGATCCCAAGCCGCGTAGGGAGAAAAAAGGGCAGCTTTAGCTGCCCCTTTACTTGGTTTGCGCAACATGCCTGCGCTACCCTTTTCTCTATTCTCTCGATTAGAGTGAGTAATACATATCGAACTCGACTGGGTGAGCAGCCATACGGAAGCGTGTAACTTCTTCCATTTTCAATTCGATATATGCATCAATCATTGAATTTGTAAATACACCGCCACGAGTTAAGAACTCACGGTCAACATTCAATGCCTCAAGAGCTTGATCCAAGCTGTTACATACTGTTGGGATCTTTGCATCTTCTTCTGGTGGCAAGTCATATAAATTCTTGTCAGCAGCTTCACCTGGATGAATCTTATTTTGGATACCATCCAAACCAGCCATCATCAATGCAGCAAAACACAAATATGGATTAGCCAATGGATCTGGGAAACGAGTTTCGATACGACGACCCTTAGGATTTGATACGTGTGGAATACGGATTGAAGCAGAACGGTTACGTGCTGAGTAAGCCAATTTAACTGGTGCTTCAAAACCTGGAACCAAACGCTTGTATGAGTTTGTACCTGGGTTAGTAATTGCGTTCAAAGCACGTGCGTGCTTGATGATACCGCCGATGTAATACAAAGCTAGATCAGATAAACCAGCATAGCCATTACCTGCGAACAAGTTTTGACCATCTTTCCAGATTGACTGGTGAACGTGCATACCTGAACCGTTATCGCCAACGATTGGTTTTGGCATGAATGTAGCTGTTTTACCGTAAGCATGAGCCACGTTTTGAATCACGTACTTTTGTAAGATAGTCCAGTCAGCACGTTGAACTAATGTGCTGAATTTAGTACCAAGTTCGTTTTGGCCTTGACCAGCAACTTCATGGTGATGAACTTCAACAGGAATACCTAAAGCTTCCAAAATTAAACACATTTCAGAACGCATGTCTTGGAATGTATCTACCGGAGCAACTGGGAAGTAACCACCCTTTTTACCTGGGCGGTGACCAGTATTGCCGTGTTCAAATGTTGTCGCTGATGACCATGGAGCTTCTTCTGATTCAACTTTGAAGAAACAGCCTTGCATGTCGTTACCCCAAGTAACGCTATCAAACACAAAGAACTCTGGCTCTGGGCCAAAGTAGGCTGTATCGCCAATACCTGTGCTCTTTAAATAAGCTTCAGCGCGCTTAGCAATAGAACGTGGGTCACGATCATAGCCTTTGCCATCAGATGGCTCAATCACGTCACATGAAAGCACTAATGTTGGCTCTTCATAGAATGGATCAATGTAAGCAGTTGTAGGATCTGGCAACAACAACATGTCAGAAGCTTCAATTCCCTTCCAACCTGCAATTGAAGAACCGTCAAACGCATGACCGCTCTCAAATTTATCTTCGTCAAAGTGTGAAACAGGCACTGATACGTGCTGCTCTTTACCTTTGGTATCTGTAAAGCGGAAGTCTACAAAAGTAACTTCTTTTTCTTTCGCAAGCTTCATTACATCTGCGACGGTCTTCGTGGTCATGCAAATCTCCTGTTAAACAATCTCAAATTAGTCAATCACAAACGTTATTGACCAGCTAATACAAACTATGCACAAAGCATGCCAAAACATGCCTCATATCGTTATTAGCATTTTAGGCTAAAACAATTCTTTCAAGCTGAAGTTAATGCACTATTTTAGTGCATTAACGCACTGCAATATGCTTTTATTAAAATCAAGCACCAATAATGGGCAAATCATGAGTTTCATGACCTAAATCTTGAACTCCTTGCCGCAAAATAGGAAAAACCAATAAAACATCAGCTTGTTTACCCTTCAACCCAAGTTCTATATGGCGCCTTGCAAAAATGCCACCTTTGCTTGGATCACCAACAGAGGGCAAACTAAAAACCTTGATCTCAGGGTGCTTATTTTCAATGCTTTCCATTAGTGGTGTCAAACTAGATTCCATTGCTAAAGGAACAATAAAGCTCTTTTCAATAAAGTCTTGCTTGTGGAACAGATGGTGATAGTGGTGATCTAAGACCCAACCCATCATGGGTCCAGCCATAACAGGGAAACCTGGTAAAAAATGATGTTCTTTAATTCTAAATCCAGGAATTTGGTTATAAGGGTTAGGGATAATCTCACTACCCTCAGGAAACTCTCCCATTTTCATGCGTTGCAGGTTATCTGGAGAATTCAAATCAGCTTTAAGAGCGTCACCCTCTGCCATCGTAATAATTCTTTGGGAAATAAGTTGTTGAGCTTCTGGGTGCAACTTGAGAGGCAATCCTAAAGCAGCGGCAGCACATTGGCGAGTATGGTCATCTGGAGTTGATCCAATACCTCCGGTACTAAAAACAATATCACCACTTGCAAAACTTCTTTTAAGAACTGTTGTAATCACCTCACGATCATCAGCTATGTACTCAACCTGACTCAAACTAAGACTCCGTTCAGATAAAAGTTCAATTAACTTAGACATATGCTTATCCTGTCTCTTACCAGACAAAATTTCATCACCGATCACAAACAATCTAATTTTTTTGTTTTCCAAATTAGTTGACATGAGTGCCTCCGTTTGATGCTCTATATTCACGAAGAGCATCTAGAAGATAGTGAGCAAACCATAGAGAAGCAAAAATAAAAATGATGGAATAAACCCATAAAGCAAGAAAAGAAACTATAGGAAAGAAGATAAAGGCAATGGCAGATGTTGCCCAAAAAAATGTGGGAATTGCCGCCAACAATCCGGAAACAATGCCCATAATCAACAAGGGCCAGTAATGCTTCTTCATAAGAGCTGCTCGTTCTTCAGGGCTTGCATGTCTGGCTAAGACATCATAAGACATCAATCTCATGGTCAGCCATCCCCATAACAACGGCGGAAAAATTGCCACCATAGGTGGGATCCACCACAAGGGTAAAGTTAGCAACATCAAAATCAAACAGAAAATAGTAGAAACTGTCGCATAAGCGATGCTTCCTAATAAACCGCCGCCATGCGCCTGTCGTAGGTGAGAGTACTTTTGATGCCTCATGAGATGTTGAATCACCGCAGGCACCGAAGTAAAGGCCATAAAAACTAATAATGAGACAGCAATAACAGGAATTAAAATAACAACGAGCAATAGTGGTGCAACCACAGCCCTCAACTCATCCCAACCACCTGCTGAAAGCATCTCTGACAACCAAGCAGTCAAAAATGAATTGGTAATAAAAAGACGCATCGATTCAATGGCAGATTCCCAGAAGAAAAAGAATAGAAACCCCCAAATCACACTGACCCAGAGAAAAGGTCTGAAACTCAACCAAAGAATTCTTGGATGCATCAAACCAAGGATTGCAGAACCTAGAGAACTAAACACAAATGCCTTTAAAAAATTATTTTGAAATAAGTGCTTTGACTGAATGAATCAAGCCTTGCCATTGATGAATCAGAGGGTTATTAGAGACGACCAGACCTCGAACACCGGTTGGATGAATCTTCTCACCAAAAATCGCAGTACCTAAGAGCATATCCCACCATGGGAACAATATCCCGAAATTACAACCGCCCAAAACCCCGGGCTTACCAGGTACGTCGTGTCCCATACCAATAGCGTGATGAAGACGATGAAAGCGTGGAGATATCAAAAGATACTTCATCCAGCCATGATCAAAATCAAAATTCCCGTGTTGCCAATTTTGGATCAATTGACTAATCGCAATGATCCATAAAAACTGAATTGGTTCAACGCCGATCATAAGAGCTAGAGCTGAAAACAAAGTGGCGTGCATTAAGTCATCTAGAAAGTGATTTCTATTGTCAGTCCATACAGTCATGTGTCGTTGACTATGATGAAGTGCATGCAACTGCCACCACCAATTCCAATGGTGTGAAGCTCGGTGATAAACATACTCACAAAAATCAAGAATGATTAAATAAATTAAAAAACTAATCCAGGGTGTTGACGTTACGCCAGGCCACCAATTTTCAACATTAAAACGCTGAAAGCCTAAATCATGAAGTTGACCATCAAACCAAAAGAATAAATCTGAAAAAACCATAAACAGAATTAGTTTAAAAATACCTAATCGATGGATAAGGGTATAGAAAAAGTCAATTGTTTGAAGCTGAATTTTTTGAAAAACTGAAATATCATTAGCTGGCAATTGAGCTGGGAAAAATTTTTCTAGGGGTTTAAAGATCAGCGCAATTAATAAAATTTGAATTAAGCCTAGTAAAAACCAATCAAGCCCCGTAACAGCATCATCTGCATAGCCCATGCCATTGGTAGCATACAAGATTGGCAGAACAATGTTCTGCATCATCCACTCTTGAAGAGCTGCATACCAAGTGTTTATCTGATTGATCATTTACTGAATTATTCTAGATAATCGAGAATCATGCTGAGCATCCAAGATAGTGCC
The DNA here is from genome assembly GCA_039804685.1 of Pseudomonadota bacterium. Lineage (GTDB taxonomy): Bacteria > Pseudomonadota > Gammaproteobacteria > Burkholderiales > Burkholderiaceae > Polynucleobacter. The sequence continues at coordinate 9,162 of JBDLVQ010000017.1, forward strand.
AAAACAATAACCCTTTTTCTTGAGACCAAGGATCAGTGGCTCTAAAACCTCTGGGGCCCAAGGGTCGTTCCTCGACCAAATACCCAGATGGGCCATGAGGACATCACCTGGCTGTATGTTTTTTAGGGCTTTATCAAGAAGGCTGGCATTTGAAAACTTTTCAGAAGCTAGTTCATCACCTAAAAAACCAGCAGGTGACCATCCAACATGCTTGTATGAACAAACATGACCCATCTCAATATATTGTGGAGAAACCTTACCTCCTGGGGCTCTCCAAATTGGATCTAATGGCTTACCAGTGATCTTTACAAAACGATCATTGACTAACTTTAGCTCTTGACAGAGTTGCTGCTGGTCAGTGACAACCGCTTTACCTGCCTGAGATCCAAATTGAGGCTTTGTTAGTACGCGATTTCGACCCAGATCCTTAATGAAATAGGTATGGTGAAAAGTGTGGTTACCAAAAGCATGCCCCTCTTTTTTGAGCTCTTGCCAAAAACCAATCCAAGAATCATCTAAAGAGTAATCACCTCTTTTGGTTTTTTCATTAGCCAAGAAAAAAGTGGCTTTCACATCATGTTGCCTCAAGGTATTAGCAACGTAGTCTGCAACGGCCATATTGCCGGTATCAAATGTTAAATAAACAGGCTTAGAGCATGTTGCTGAATTTGCCAGAGTTGAAACCATCAACAACACAAAGAACGCAGAATTAGCTTTCATTGTGTTGTTCATTTGCTTTAAGAGGCCTATTGCCATGGAGCACTGGGGAAGAAGAAAATGCCATGGGGACTCTTGCCGACGGGGATAGTTGTCACCAATTGGCGAGAAGCGATATCGATGATTCCAACCTTTTTTGAGAATCTAAAGGTCACCCATAGCTCTTTTCCATCAGGGGTTACATCCATGCAATCAGGGCCAGATGGTATACCAGTAATATCGGCCACCTTTTCCAACTTCTCCATATCTAAAATACTGATCGTAGATGCCACACGATTAGAAAGGAAAATATGGCGCTTATCCCCAAGCGGTCTGAAGTTATGAGCACCCTTGCCTGTTTTAATTTCTTTCACAATTTTTTGGCTCTTCCAATCAACGACTTGAACAGCATCAGACCCAGTTAAACCAATCAAAAGATATTTATCACCTGGTGTCATCCAAACACCAGCAGGCATGTTCCCAATAGGCATTCGCCATAGAATTTCTTGATTCGACAATTGGACCGCAATCAATTCATTGGAATCCTGCAAGGTGACAAATGCAATCTTGCTATCGGAAGTAAACGTTATGTGACTTGGCGTTTTTGCAGCCTTAACAATTTTTGCCAACCTTAATTCCTGATCATGGACTTCGTAAATATCAATACGATCCAATCTATTGCCAGCTGCAATAAACCACTTTTTATCTGGCGAATAGCCGATATGATACGGATCCACAATATTCGGGACACGTCTTTGCATGTCACCAGTCTTAGGATCTAAATAAACAACGTCATTACCAGTGGCATTAGCTACGAGTACTGACTTTTGATCTGGAGTGATCATTAAATGATGTGGTTCTTTACCAACAGGGAAAGTTTTGTATACCTTTCTCGAAGCCATGTCGATCAAACTAACACTGGCGTCTCCTGAATTTAGAACAATCGCTGTTTTCTTAACTGACTCAGGTGAGTTTGCAATAGCAGCGCTGCTGGCCATGAAAAACATAAGAGCCAAACTAGGTAAAAATGATTTCGAGCGTGAGTATGAGTTTATTGTGTGCATCTTTGGATTTTAAGACTCAAATTGGTAAAAATCCTAAAATCAACAGAGATTTTATTGATATCACACAAATATTATCAAACGATATTTAATGGTTATTGACGCAGACTATCTAAAATCTTTTGGAGTCGCTTAGCTGACATAGGCGTTGGGGTTTTGAGTTCTTGGGCAAATAGCGCCACTCGCAACTCTTCCAATTGCCAGCGAAAATCATCTAAACGTGGGTCTAATTGCCCCCCATAGACTTTTTGAGTCTGAATCAATTTGATCCAAGGGTTGTAAATAGACTGCCACTCAAGTTGACATTGGGCATCTCGACTCGGATTAGCGCGCAATTTATCAATGCGCATCAAAACAGCTTTTAAATAGCGTGGAATATGAACCAAAGACTCATAAGGTATTTCTGCCACAAATTTAGGATGAATAAGTTTTTGAACTTGATTAATGACATCTGTATGAGCAGAACTTGAGAGTGCTTTTAATTGAGCAAGTTTCTTTTGAAGGTCGGCATGCGCTTGTAAACCCGCCAATGTATGACGGGCGATTTCTTGAGCTATTAAAGCTAACTTAGGTTTAGCAACATCTAAACGCTCTTTAAATAGTTGGGCATTATTTGGCAACGGATCCATTAAGCAAGATCTATCCAAGGCAAGATCAATCACTTGAGTTATTAACTCATCTGATGAGCCAATACTCATAAATAGCAGACTAAGGTCACGTGCACCAGGTAATTGCTTATGAAGGGCCTTGATGGTCTCACGCATCGGCAGCGCGAATAATCGTCTTAAACCCTGGCGATGAGTCTTTCTGGCGAGATCAGGGTCATCAAAAACCTCTAGATCACAATGCGTTTGTTTATCTACCAATGCAGGGTAGCCATATAGTGTTTGCTTACCACGTTTGATCTCAAGCATTTCTGGCAACTCGCCAAAATTCCATTCTTTGATATTGTCAGTTTGTGAAACATGGGAGGCAGCCTTAGATCGACCCTCCTCCTTTAGTTGAGTTGGAGGAGAGCTGCCACTTAGATTGTTATTTAGAGTCGGCGGCGTCAAACGACCAACAGCACTAGCAGCAACTTCCTGAAAAACTTCTCTTGCTGATTGCGCAAATTCTGATCTTAACTTGCCCAAATTTCTGTCTAGATCGATTTGTCGACCGTATTCATCTACCAAACGGAAATTCATAAAACAATGAAGAGGCAAATTTTCAGGGCGAAAATCAATACGCTGAACTTGGACCTGGGTTTGCTCTCGAATATCAACTATCAATGCCTCTAAAAAATCACCCTCACCGAATGTGTTTTTCTCAGTACATCGCTCCACAAAATTTTTGGCATATTCCGGTAATGGAACACAATTTCTTCTAAGTTTTTGAGGTAAAGATTTTAGATAAAGTTGTACTTTTTCAATGCATAGGCCAGGAACCAACCATTCACAACGTCGCTGATCAATCTGGTTTAACAGAGCCAAAGGTGCAATCATAGTCACGCCATCTTTTGGGCTGCCTGGCTCAAAATGGTAGGTCAATTGAACTTCACCCCCAGCCATACGCATCGTTTTCGGGTATCTATCAAGAGTAATCCCAGCAGCCTCATGACGCATGAGATCAGATTTATCTAACTTAAGAGTAGCAGCATTTTTGAGATCTTCTTTTAACCATGCCTCAAGAGTTGCACGACTAAATACTTCTATGGGGAGGTGTTGATTGTAAAAAGCAAACAACAACTCATCATCCACCAAAACATCTTGACGACGAGAGCGATGTTCAAGAGCTTCAATTTGTTTTATTAGTGACAAGTTATGCCAAAAGAAAGCATACGCAGAGCCCGCTTGCTTTTGCGCCACCACTGCTTCAGATTGGCCAAATAATTCTGCCTCCACAAGGGCTCTTTGAATAAAGATATTGCGAGCTTCTTCAACATCCTTAGGGGCAAAACGAATTTTTCTAGCGTTATAAATTGGGAGCCCGTATAAAGTACCGCGCTCATGGGCCATAACTTCACCTTGGCGAGCATCCCAAAACGGATCACTCCAGGATTTAATAAGGCGATGAGCAGCCACCTTCTCAACCCATTGAGGTTCTATTTTTGCAATAGTGCGGGCAAATAATCGACTGGTCTCAACCAACTCCGAAGCCAAAATCCAAGCCCCAGCTTTTTTACCTATAGTTGATCCTGGCCAAATATTTAATTTAATACCTCTAGCCCCCTCATAAATGCCAGCTCCATTTTTATCATCCTCTGCACGTTTAGCGATATTTCCTAATAAGCCAGTTAAAAGAGATAAATGCACCTGCTCAAAAGTAGCAGGGGCTGCATTTTCTTTCCAGCCTTGTTCCATCAATAAATGATGTAATTGGCCATGAACATCACGCCATTCACGCATCCGCCTTGGAGATACAAACTTGCTTTTACATAAGTTCTCAAGCTGCCGATTACTTTGTTTATGAACCAGAGCCTCTTGATACCAATCCCATAACTTTACAAATGATAAAAATTCCGAACGCTCATCTGCAAAAGTTTTATGAGCCGCATCCGCAGCTTGAGCATATTCGATGGGGCGATCTCTAGGATCTTGGCTAGCCATGGCCGTTGCAATGATCAAAACCTCTCTTAAAGCTTGGTGGTCTCGTGCAGCTAGCAACATTCGGCCTACTCTAGGATCTAAGGGCAAAGCAGCTAACTGCTTACCAATCGGCGTTAAGGCACCTTGGCGAGGACCTTCAGACTCCATAGCGCCCAACTCTTCAAGTAATTGAACGCCATCACTAATAGCTCGACCAAGGGGCGCCTCAATGAAAGGAAACTCCTGGATACGTGGCAACTTCAAGGCACGCATTCTCAAAATAACGGCGGCAAGAGAACTTCTCAAAATTTCCGGGTCAGTAAATTTTGGTCTGGCTATGAAATCTGTCTCATCGTAGAGTCGAATACAAATACCATCTGATACACGACCGCAACGCCCTGCACGTTGATTTGCTGCCGCCTGAGAAATTGGCTCGACTTGCAACTGTTCAACCTTATTTCGATAGGAATAGCGTTTAACACGAGCCAAACCAACATCAATAACAAAACGAATACCTGGGACGGTTAATGAGGTTTCTGCAACGTTAGTGGCTAATACAACTCTTCGACCCCCACCCCCCTGAAAAACCCTCTCTTGCTCTGCCACAGATTGGCGTGCAAATAAACTAAGTATTTCTGGATGAAAACGCTGACTCAAAACATGATCTTTTCGGATGGCTTCTGCACAATCTCGAATCTCTCGTTCTCCGGGAAGAAAGACCAATATATCGCCCGCACTATCAGCGCCATCACGCCATAACTCGCTAATAGCTTGCACAACCGCTTCAGGGATTTCTTGGGCTTCTTTCTTCCCCTGTTCCAATAATGGGCGATATTTAATTTCCACAGGGAATAAACGGCCACTTACCTCAATAACTGGAGCTGGATGTTCAACTGTCCCAAAATGCTTTGCAAAGCGGTCCGCATCGATCGTCGCAGAAGTAACTATCACTTTTAAATCTGGGCGCTTGGGTAGTAATTGCCTCAAATACCCCAATAAAAAATCAATATTGAGGCTTCGCTCATGCGCTTCATCAATAATGATCGTGTCATAAGCCTTTAAAAGAGGATCTCTTTGGGTTTCAGCCAACAAAATGCCATCAGTCATTAACTTAATAGATGCACTTGGGCTTGTTTTATCAGCAAAACGAACCTGATAGCCAACATCCTCCCCGATCGGACTACCTAATTCTTGGGCTATTCGTTTAGCAGTTGATGTGGCCGCAATTCGTCTCGGCTGGGTGTGGCCAATCAGCTTCTCAGTGCCATTCGCTCGACCGCGACCCATTGCCAAGCAGATCTTTGGCAATTGAGTCGTTTTCCCGGAACCCGTCTCTCCACAGACAATAATGACCTGATTCTGGCTTAAAGCTTGAGCAATCTTCTCCCTCTGTCCAGAAACAGGTAAGCTCTCAGGAAACTGAATTTTTAAATTTTTGGTCATTTTTACTGGTTGCACCCTATAATTTTCCACTATGCCTACTAATCAAGTCCAAAATAATTTTCCCTTCGTTGCTTGGCTGCGCGATGTAGCTCCCTACATCCATAGTTTTAGGGGTAAAACCTTTGTGATTGGTTTTGCTGGAGAGCTTGTTCAAAAAGGCGGTTTAGAGGCTTTAATCCAAGATGTGGCCATGCTTCACGCCATGGGAATGCGTATTGTGCTTGTTCATGGCTCACGCCCACAAGTCCAAGAACAGCTTGATTTAAGAAAAGTGACGAGTCGTTATGGCACAGGCCCCATGAGTGGCTACCGTATCACTGATCCAGCAGCTTTAGAATGCGCTAAAGAAGCTTCTGGCGAGTTGAGGCTAGATATTGAAGCCGCCTTTAGTCAAGGGTTACCCAATACACCTATGGCTGGATCTCGTATATCAGTTATTTCTGGGAATTTCATTATTGCAAGACCAGTAGGTATTGTTGATGGTGTTGATTTCATGCATACCGGCTTGGTGCGTAAGGTGGATTCTGAGTCCATTGCCCATTCACTAGCCAACAATAAAATTGTTCTAATGTCACCGCTAGGTTTCTCACCTACTGGGCAGGCATTCAATATTGCGTATGAGGACGTAGCTACAGCGACAGCGATGGCAGTTAAAGCAGATAAATTGATCTTTTTAACTGAATACAACGGCATTACGGACTTAGATGGTGAATTGATAAAAGAGTTCTCATTACGTCAGCTTGAAGAACATATCAGTGGCCTCACTTTAGCGGATGCAGATTTAAAGGTTCTTTTGCAAAATGCTATTCGTGCAATTAGATCTGGCGTCAGTCGCGTTCACTTATTACCTCATGATCGTGACGGTGCCTTGCTAGAAGAATTATTTACCCATGATGGCATCAGCACCATGATTGCAGCGTCTGATATCGAACATCTACGTGAAGCAAATCTAGATGATGTGGGCGGCATCTTGCAACTCATTGAACCTTTAGAAGATGAAGGGATTCTAGTGGCCCGTGGTCGCGACGTGATAGAGCGTGACATCACTCACTTTTCAGTGATTGAACATGACCGTGTTTTATTTGGGTGTGCCGCCCTATTCCCTTATTCAAATGGTGTTGGTGAACTTTCATGCTTGGCTGTTGATCCAGAAGCACAAGAATCAGGTGATGGCGAGCGTTTATTAAAACGAATTGAAGCTAGAGCCAGATCCTCTGGACTAAAAAAACTGTTTGTTTTGACAACCAGGACTGAACACTGGTTTTTGAAACGTGGTTTTGTTAGGGCCAGCGTTGATGATTTGCCCGCTGAGCGAAAAGAACTTTATAACTGGGAGCGCAAATCAATGGTTCTCATTAAAAATTTATAATTAATCACTTTAGAAATTACGGAGTAGCAAGATGGCTCGAATGGTTAACTGCATTAAATTAAATAAAGAAGCCGAAGGCTTGGATTTCGCACCAATGCCAGGTGAGTTAGGCAAGAAACTATGGCAAGAGGTTTCTAAAGAAGCTTGGGCTGGTTGGTTAAAACAACAAACCATGTTGATCAATGAAAATCGATTAAATATGGCAGATACCCGTGCACGCCAGTATCTACTCAAACAAGTAGAAAAATATTTTTATGGTGAAGGCGCAGACACAGCTCAAGGCTATGTACCTGAAAATAATTAATTCTTAATAACATGATTAAAAAAGCTTCCCTAGGGAAGCTTTTTTAATTGGCGTCAGTGCTTAATTATTATTTAATGGATCATCACCAAAGTTATTAGCCCCAACCGTTCCGCGTTGGCAAAACCATACAAAAAGAACAATATTCGCAATTGGTACAAAACTCATCAGATACCACCAACCACTTTTATTTTTATCATGTAGCCGACGGACACAAACAGCTAAGAGTGGTAAGAAAAGGACAAGATAAGACAACCAAAAAAAATCTTCGTTAACAACGGCAGCTACTATGGCGACTAAAGTGTAAAAAAGTTGAAACCACCATAATTCAGACCGTGAAGCACGGCCATTAAAGTTTGCATACTTATTGAGGCATGTTTTAATTGATTCTGAAAATGTCATAAATAAACCTTTAAATGTTATATCTTTTTCTAATTAATTCCACATGTTCCTTGGCAATAAATAGCTCTTGAACATAATGCAAATGCATAATCGGGAACTTCATTTCTTGCAAAGCCATTTCAATTTCTTGAATCTGGTTCTTCATCATAATACGGGTGTCTTCATCCGCTTTTAGATAGTTTCTCTCAATAAACTCAAGATCACTATACCAATGAGTAATTTTGTGCTTCACATAAAAGTGATACACAGCAGGTACAAAGTGAGTTATCGGCCATAGAATAGTCAATGCAGGAACCAAAATAAGCAGTATTTTAAGAATAAATGCAGATAAGCCAGGAGATAAGTGCTGACTTAAAAAAGGTCTACCATGCGCATAAAAATCTTCTGCGGTTTTATTCGGCTTAAATGATCCAGTTTGAGAAAAATTAGGGTATTCATCTTTGTCGTTAATAAGCGATTGGGCTGAATTATTTTTCTTCAAAAACTCTGATATGAGCATCACAATGCTTGGATCAAGATCATTACGCACAATAACATTAGTGGTATATGCCAAATAGGAAGTATCCTGCTTTGGCAATCCCAGATTTGTAAGGTGAGCAGATGCTGGTAATCGACCAAACTTCACATAGCTTAATCCACGACTAACGCCCTCAAGATCTTCCAGTTGTAATAGTTGAATACGGCCATCAATATATTCATTCCATAAGTCACTCGTATTAGAAGTTTTGGATGGCAAAGAAAAAGCAACCCAAACATCCCAATCTTGAGAAAATTTGACCTTATCAGGGTAGATATTTTTAATTTGTGTATTTTCTGGGGTGATTCCAGCTTTATTAAAAATTGTTTCTAAAACATAGTCACTGGAATATATGGATGCCTTAGCATCCTTGCTTGAAAAAACAGGCTTCTCATTACCTTCGGGTGTCGACCAAAAGATGATTTTTTTACCCTTTAAATCTTTTAGTTTTTTAATGTCGCTTTTACCAGACTTGACATAAAACCAAACTGCAGATTTATAAATCGATCCTAAGGATGAAAACTGTTCAACAACACTATCGGGCATCGGAGCTCCCGTATTTCGTGCATAAACAAAGTCAACCTCCGGATCATTAATCAAAAACTCCAAATTTGGTTTTTGTGTAGCCAGATCTAACTGGGTTTTAAATCTAAGCTCAACCCCATTTTGGGCCAAGTGTTTTTGTAATTTCTCATAACCACTATTAGCTTTTGGTTGCCCATTTTCTAGGTCACCAACAGAAACCCCAAGAGTAACCACTGATTTTGGGTAATAAAAGTAGAAAATTGCAATCAACCCAATAACGGTTATGAAAATAGCCAGCAGGCGCCATTTAATAGATTGGAGCTTGAAGAAAAACTTGATCAGGTAATTCATTATTAAATTTCCTCAGAGACTCAAGTTAATTACCTGCACAACTTGATCCATATTCTGGCAAGATACAAACATCGCCAGGGTCACTTCCTTGGGAACAATTTGCATAAGCATTTTGCTTAGCTGTTTCCAAGTCATTATCTATATAACCGTAAATTGTTTTAGAGTTTTGATAAACCGCTAAACAACGATACTGACCCCCAACCAGCTTCTTACAACCATCCACACCGCCCACAGTCTTTCGACAGCTAGCTTCTGCAGCTATATCAGCATCCGACTGAGAAGGATAACCAACCCCCCAACCAAAATATTTAACTGAATTAATCGCGTAATAAATAGATGTGTACGTTTGATTAGTAGGTGCAACTTCAGGTGCTGCTGCACTTGGCGGAGGAGATTTTGGCGGTGCAGAACTAGAATAACCACTCAAAGGGATAAATTGACCGCCAATACCAATAAATTTTAAGTCGCTATATTCAGCACCAAACATTCTAGCTACGCTAAGGTCAACTTTATAAGTGCTGAAGATTAA
>JBDLVQ010000018.1:0-44666 GCA_039804685.1 Pseudomonadota bacterium
CGGAAATTACTTTCTCCAGATTTGCCACCATGATGGTGTCTTATCTTCCGCTGTACTGCGGATGCCTGTTTCTACAATCTTGCTATTAGGGAAGTTGAGTTTTAGAACGCGTAGGGCGTCATTACTCAGATCCTTCATGCCAATGGCATCGTACGACTTATAAAGAATGTAAAGAGCCTCCTCAATCGCTGGGGCGCGATCATAGTCTGTCATCGCTAGTTGTGCACGATTGATGGCTGCTAAAAATGCACCACGACGGTAATAAAACCTAGCCGTATTAACATCACTATCAGCTAAAGAGTTCACGATATAACGCATACGATCTAGAGCGTCAGGCGTGTACTTGCTTTCAGGGAATCGAGTTGTCAGTATTTTGAATGCTTCAAATGCATCACGAGCAGCTTTAGGGTCGCGTTCACTTAAGTCTTGACCAGTCAATTTACCCAAGAAACCCATATTGTCGTTAAACGTAATAAGGCCCTTTAAGTAATAGGCGTAATCCACCGAGGCGTGACCTGGATGTAATTGGATAAAGCGATCAACAGCAACAGTTGCTTGTGGAAGATCGCCACCTTTCCAATGACAGTAAGCGACGTTCATTTGTGCTTGTTGTGCATAAGGACCAAATGGATAACGAGCTTCTAATTTTTCAAAATATTTAACGCACTTTTCAAAGTCACCGCCGTCTAAAGCATCCTTTGCTTCAACGTAGAGTTTATTTTGTGACCAGCTGGCAGTTTCATCGTCAATAGAACCAGCGCACCCTGAAAGGAGTGCGGCAGATAACATCAAAGTGGCTGTAGCAAAAGACGCAAACATGCGAACGCAAATGCGACTTAAACTAGCGGTGTTTATAGATGGAAGGGCACCCAATTTTGGCATTACCAGATTCTCCTGAGAACAATTCATCTGATTATATCGATGAGGATGAGATTATTGCTGTATTTGTACCAGATAGCTTAGCAGGTGAGCGCTTAGATAAGGCTTTGGCCCAATTAATACCTCAACATTCGCGTAATCGGCTCAAAGCTTGGATAGAAGGTGGTTTCGTCACAATTGACGGTCAAGCACCCAAAATTAGATATTCCGTGAAGGCGGGGGATCATATTTTGGTGATTCCTCAGGCCAGTGATGAGGAGCAGGCATACGTCCCTGAAGATATTCCCTTAGACATTGTTTATGAGGACGATGAACTCCTAGTGATTCATAAACCAGCCGGGATGGTTGTCCACCCAGCAGCTGGCAATTGGTCAGGAACCCTTCTGAATGCTTTGCTTTTTCGTTACCCAAGCATTGCTAATGTGCCTAGGGCAGGGATTGTTCATCGTTTAGATAAAGACACATCGGGCTTATTGATGGTGGCTAAAACCCTTGAAGCTCAAACGGATTTAGTACGTCAACTCCAGTCACGACAGGTCATACGTCGTTATTTGGCGCTCGCTTGGGGTCAAGTGAAGTCTCAAACTGTTCATGCGCCCATTGGACGAGATCCCAGAGATAGACTCAGAATGGCATTAATCACTGGATCAGCTGGTAAACCTGCTGTGACACATGTCCAACTCCTTCAAATGGGTGCTTTTGGCAAAGCCAAAGTATCTTTAGTTGCTTGCCGATTGGAAACAGGTCGAACCCATCAAATTAGAGTTCACCTGGAATCATTGGGGAATGCTTTGCTAGGCGATCCTGTCTATAAGAAGAAAAACCCGGCAGACGCCTCTCAATTGGAATTTTCCAGAGGTGGTCAGGCTTTGCATGCAGCTGTCTTGGGGATCAAACACCCAAAGACCAAGGAAGAGTTGTTGTGGCTAGCTCCTATGCCTGAGGATATGAGAGAGTTGGCCTTGAGATTAGGTATTGCTGAAGAAGTACTTTGGCCAGATTGGGATAGTTTGGATGTCTAAAACTTGGATTCGTCCGGAATGGTCGACTCATCCCCTGATTCATGCACTGATCACCGATCGAGAGGGAGGCGTCAGTCTTCCTCCATATGCATCTCTGAATTTAGGTAGTCATGTCGGGGATGTGCCAGAGCTTGTTAAAGCGAATCGAGCCATTCTCCGAAAGCATTTACCCTCTGAGCCTGTTTGGTTAAATCAAGTTCACGGCATTGCCGTTTTTGATGCAGATGCTTGGGATGGTGAGCTTATTCCAACTGCTGACGCTGTCATCACAACCCAAGTCAATCGTGTGCTCAGCATCATGACTGCAGATTGTTTACCAGTATTGTTAGTTGCCAACGATGCTCGCGTGATTGGTGCGGCTCATGCTGGCTGGCGGGGCCTCTGTGCTGGGGTAATTGAGGCGACAGTTATAGCTATGAGAAATAAATTAAATGACCCTGATCTAGGGATTCAGGCTTATTTGGGCCCTGCAATTGGACCAAAGGCTTTTGAAGTGGGGGGCGAGGTTCGAGAAGCTTTTATTAAACAAGATGTCAAAAGTGATCTAGCTTTTAAAGCCTCTCAAAACGATGGTAAGTATTTTGCAGATATCTATCAGCTCGCTAGGCACAGGTTACATGGGGTGGGAGTTGATTTGATTAATGGTGGCCAGGCTTGTACTTATCAAGAACAACAGTTCTTTTCTTACCGACGTGATCAAGTCACAGGGCGCCTTGCTAGCCTTCTTTGGATTGGAAATGCTTAAAAATAGATAATAAAGTTGATTTATGAGCCCCAGAGAAACTGGGCTCGTAAGCTTGAACGAAGTTATAGATAGGGTTAATTCTTATAACTAATTTAGCAATAAAACCTCAGAATAGAGCTATTAGACATACAGTGAAGTTACATTACTAAGGAAGTTTTATGGTTAAGTCGCAAGGCTTTGGTGCGGGCCCTAGCCTCGCTCCACAGCATATGGCACTCATCCCGCCTGAAAAGTTGGTGGAAATTGAGCAGCAATACGCTAAAGATTTAGCGGCCTTGTGGGCCAATCCAACTGGCGCAGAAATTAAAGATCGTCGCTTCTTAGGTGAGGCCTGGAAAAATCCCTGGAGCCAAGCCACTGTTAATTTCTATTTATTAAATTCTCGTCATTTATTAACTTTGGCTGATGCAGTTGAAGCTGAAGCAAAGGTGCGTCAAAGAATTCGTTTTAGCATCGAGCAAATGATCGATGCGATGTCACCATCGAATTTCTTGGCAACTAATCCAGAAGCCCACCAACGTCTCATAGATACCCAAGGTGAATCATTGCGCACAGGTATTTTGAACGCGCTACAAGATTTAGGTAAAGGTAAAGTTTCTCAGACTGATGAAACTGCATTCGAAGTGGGTAAAAACATGGCCACCTCCGAGGGCGCCGTGGTTTACCAAACTGACTTGTTTCAGTTAATTCAATACAAGCCTCTAACAGCGCAAGTCTATGAGCGTCCGTACTTGATGATTCCACCGTGTATCAACAAGTACTACATTCTCGATTTACAACCAGAAAACTCAGTCGTTCGTTATCTTGTTGAGCAAGGTCATACCGTTTACTTGGTCTCGTGGAAAAATCCAGACCCAAGCATGGCAGGTACCACATGGGATGACTATATTGGTGATGGCGCTATTAATGCGATTGAAACAGTTCAGGCGATTAGTGGTCAAAAACAAATCAATATTTTGGGCTTTTGCGTCGGTGGCACCATCACGACAACAGCACTCGCAGTATTGGCTGCTAGAGATAAGCATCCAGCCGCAAGCTTGACACTATTAACAACGCTATTAGATTTCTCAGATACAGGAATCTTGGATGTGTTTGTGGATGAAACATTAGTTCAGTTGCGTGAAAATACCATTGGTGGAAAAAACGGAGGCAAGTGCGGGATGTTGCGCGGTGTTGAGTTAGCCAACACCTTCTCATTCTTGCGCCCCAATGATTTAGTTTGGAACTATGTTGTTGATAGCTACTTAAAAGGTAACTCACCACCTCCGTTTGATTTGTTGTATTGGAATGGGGACTCTACCAATTTGCCAGGCGCTATGTACGTTTGGTATTTGCGCCATATGTATTTGCAAAATGACCTTAAGGTTCCAGGCAAATTAACTATTTGTGGTGAAAAAATAGATTTAGGCAAGATCAAGTGCCCGGTTTATTTATATGCTTCCAGAGAAGATCACATTGTTCCTTGGTGGTCCGCTTATGAGTCCACTAAGCTACTCAAAGGTGCCAAGGTTCATTTTGTTTTAGGTGCTTCAGGACATATTGCGGGTGTGATTAATCCACCCGCCAAGAAAAAACGTAATTACTGGTCTAACGCCAAGATTACTCCGACAGCTGATGCGTGGTTTGCTGGCGCAAAAGAAATCCCGGGCAGTTGGTGGCCAGATTGGGCTAATTGGTTGGCACCTTTGGGTGGCAAATTGAAGGCTGCTCCAAAGACCTACGGCAACACAAAATACAAAGCTATCGAAAAAGCACCGGGTTCTTACGTTAAAGAAAAAGCGAAGGATTAAGTAATAAATTAATAACAAAGTAGCAATAAAAAATATTTTTAATTAATAAGTAGTCGTGAATTCAATAGGGAGAAGCAGAATGAGTCAAAAGGTCGCATATGTAACAGGTGGTATGGGTGGTATTGGTACCGCTATTTGTCAGCGTTTAGCCAAAGATGGTTTTAAAGTCATCGCTGGTTGCGGACCTAATTCACCACGTAAAGATCGTTGGTTGGGTGAGCAAAAAGCCTTAGGTTTTGATTTCGCAGCGTCTGAAGGTAACGTAGGCGATTGGGATAGCACAGTGGCTGCCTTTGCTAAGGTCAAGGCTGATTTTGGGAAAGTAGATGTTTTAGTGAACAACGCAGGTATTACTCGTGACACAGTTTTCCGCAAAATGACACCAGAAGATTGGCGTGCTGTGATCGATACCAACTTGAACTCACTTTTTAACGTGACTAAGCAAGTGATTGATGGCATGGTTGATGGTGGTTGGGGTCGTGTGATCAACATTTCTTCTGTAAACGGTCAGAAAGGTCAATTTGGCCAATCTAACTACGCCACTGCAAAAGCAGGTATCCACGGCTTCACAATGTCTCTAGCCCAGGAAACAGCTTCAAAAGGTGTGACTGTGAATACAGTTTCCCCTGGTTATATCGGTACAGACATGGTGACAGCGATTCGTGAAGATGTTCTTGAAAAGATCATCGCCACGATCCCTGTGAAGCGTTTGGGAACGCCTGATGAGATCGCATCCATCGTATCTTGGTTAGCTTCTGACCAAGGTGGATTCTCAACTGGTGCTGACTTCTCATTGAACGGTGGTTTACACATGGGCTAAGCCAGTTTGTATGCCCCAAATAGGGGCATATTGCTGCGCAGCAATGAAGGGCTTGATTTACACATACAATATGGGTACTCAAGCCCTTACTAATGATTATGGTCACTAAAAAACAATCTGCTAAATCCGCTGGCGTTCGTACGATTAAGAAATATCCTAATCGTCGTTTATATGATACTCAAACAAGTGCCTATGTCACTTTGTCTGATGTGAAGAGCCTCGTATTAAGTCATGAAGAATTTAAAGTGGTCGATGCCAAGACCGATGATGATTTAACTCGTGCGATCTTGCTTCAAATCATTCTTGAGGAAGAGGCCGGTGGTGTGCCGTTGTTCACAACGCCAATGCTCTCCCAGATGATTCGCTTCTACGGGCACTCGATGCAAGGTGTTGTGGGTGGCCTATTAGAAAAGAATATGCAATCTTTTATAGACATGCAAAGTCAGTTTGCAGAGCAATCCAAGCAAGGGGGTGTGAACTTGACACCAGAAGCATGGGCTCAGTTTATGAATGTTCAAAATCCAATGATGCCTAATATGATGGGTAGTTATATTGAGCAAAGCAAAGCACTGTTTACACAGATGCAAGAAAAAATGAAGGATCAAACCAACGTATTTACTGGATTTCCATTCACAACCCCCAATAAGAGCGATAAATAATTGAGCGGCAAGATTGGTTTTGTTTCCTTAGGATGTCCTAAGGCTCTGGTCGATGCTGAACGCATCGTGACGCAACTTCGTGCTGAAGGCTACGAGATCGCCAAGGATTATGCTGGCTCAGATCTTGTGGTCGTGAACACTTGTGGATTCATTGATTCAGCTGTTCAAGAGAGTTTGGACGCTATTGGTGAGGCACTAGCAGAAAATGGCAAAGTGATTGTGACTGGTTGTTTGGGAGCCAAGAAGAATGCTGATGGCTCTGATGTGGTGACATCAGTTCATCCAAAGGTATTAGCCGTTACAGGTCCGCATGCCGCTGACGAGGTTCTTGAAGTTGTTCATCAACACTTACCTAAAGAGCATGATCCATTTTCAGATTTGGTACCTAAAGCAGGTATTAAATTAACACCTAAGCACTACGCTTATCTTAAGATTTCTGAAGGTTGTAACCACCGTTGCACTTTCTGCATCATTCCTAGCTTACGTGGTGATTTAGTTTCAAGACCTATTGGAGATGTTTTGCTTGAGGCGCAACATCTTTTTGAAGCTGGGGTTAAAGAACTATTGGTGGTATCGCAAGATACGAGTGCCTATGGCGTTGACGTTCAGTACAGAACTGGTTTCTGGGATGGGCGTCCGGTTAAAGCCAAATTATTTGATATGGTTGAAGCCTTGGGCAAATTAGCCAGACAACATGACGCTTGGGTTCGTTTGCATTATGTTTATCCTTACCCGCACGTCGATGAAATTTTGCCATTGATGGCACAGTTTGCAGACGAAGGGAGTGGGGTACTGCCTTATTTAGATATCCCAATGCAGCATGCTCATCCAGATGTGCTCAAACGCATGAAGCGTCCTGCTAGTGGTGAAAAGAATTTGGATCGTATTCAGGCTTGGCGCGCAGCGTGTCCCGACCTGACGATTCGCAGCACCTTCATTGCTGGATTCCCTGGTGAGACTGAAGATGAGTTCAATTACTTATTAGACTTCATGCGCGAGGCCAAGATTGATCGTGCGGGTTGCTTTGCTTATTCACCGGTTGAAGGTGCTAAGGCGAATGAATTGGAAGGCGCCTTGCCAGATGAACTTAGAAATGAACGTCAGGCTAGATTCATGGCAGTCGCTGAAGAAGTTTCAGCAAAGTTATTGCAAGCTAAAGTGGGTAAACGTATCCGAGTGATTGTCGATTCTGTTGATGGTCAGCGTGGGGTGGGGCGCAGTCAATCAGATGCCCCTGAAATTGATGGTCTGGTCCATCTTCTACCAACCGACAAAATCTCCAAAAAGTACAGATCTGGAGAGTTTGTCAAAGCAACTGTGGTGGGCACCCAAGGTCACGATCTTATTGCACAGCTATAAGTCTAGGATTTTTCGATATATTCACTTATAAGGCATGGGTAAATACCCTCATTTTTGTTTAATAGTCTGTTTTAGACAGTTACTCGTAAGATTAGCCCTACAGACTAGTTTTTTATATTAATAATAGTAATCAAAGGGAGTTCCAGATGGCACGTGATGTTGTTGTATTAAGTGCAGTTCGTTCTGCTATTGGTGGTTTTGGTGGTTCATTGAGCGGTATGGAGCCGGCTGAATTGGCTGGCACAGTCATGAAAGAAGCCGTTAACCGTTCTGGCGTTGACCCTCAACAAATTAATTATGTGACTGTTGGTAACTGTATCCCAACAGAATCACGCTTCCCATATGTTGCTCGTGTAGCGGCTATTCAGGCTGGCTTGCCGATGGATTCAGTAGCCATGGCTGTAAACCGTTTATGTAGTTCTGGTTTGCAAGGTATTGTGACAACATCACAAGCCATTATGTTGGGTGATTGTGAGTATGGTGTTGGCGGTGGTGTTGAAGTGATGTCACGCGGCATCTATGGTGTTCCTACAGCACGTACTGGTGCTCGTATGGGTGACGCTAAGATGATCGATATGATGGTTGCGACATTGACTGATCCATTTGGTGCCGGTCATATGGGTATCACAGCAGAAAATTTAGCGACTAAGTGGAACATTAGCCGTGAAGAGCAAGATGCTTTGGCTGTTGAATCTCACCGTCGCGCAACAGCTGCGATTGCTGAAGGTCGTTTCAAATCACAAATCACTCCGATCACGATGCAAACTCGTAAAGGTGATGTTGTATTTGATACTGATGAGCACGTTAAAGCGAATACAACGATGGAAAGCCTCGGCAAGATGAAGCCAGCTTTCAAGAAAGATGGCTCTGTCACAGCTGGTAACGCTTCTGGTATTAATGACGGTGCTGCGTTCTTTGTGTTGGCTTCGGCTGATGCGGCTGCTAAAGCTGGCCAAAAACCAATGGCCCGTTTAGTGTCTTACGCTTTAGCTGGTGTCCCTAATGACATCATGGGTGAAGGTCCTATTCCTGCATCTAAGATTGCTCTTCAGCGTGCAGGTTTAACTATCGACAAGATCGACGTTATTGAGTCTAACGAAGCCTTTGCTGCTCAAGCGATTGCAGTGTCTAAAGGTTTGGGTCTAGACATGACTAAGACCAACCCTAACGGTGGTGCGATTGCCTTAGGTCACCCGGTAGGTTGTTCTGGGGCATTCATTGCAACGAAAGCTATTTATGAATTACACCGCACAGGTGGTAAGTACGCTCTGGTAACAATGTGTATCGGTGGCGGTCAAGGTATTGCTGTTATTTTCGAACGTCTCTAATCAGACTTTCTAGCATTAAAAAAGCCGCTTACGAGCGGCTTTTTTAATGCACCGTATATTTACAAAAGATCTAACCAAGCATCCAAGCCCACAAAGTCAAATGCCAAGTCTGCTTTTTCTTTAACGATCGGTTTAGCTCTGTATGCAATCGATAGGCCAGATCCACTCATCATTAGTAAATCATTTGAGCCATCTCCCATTGTGATGGCAGCATGTTTATTGCTCCCTAGAGCTAAACATCGAGCTTCAACATAAGCAGCCTTTGCTGCACCATCCACAATATTGCCAAGTACTTGGCCCGTCAAAACACCATCAATAATTTCCAACTGATTTGCATGGGTTTCAGAAAGATGAAGTTCAGCTTGGAGTTTCTGTGTGAAAAATGTAAACCCTCCAGAAACCAATAAGGTATGAATCCCTTTTGCATGAGCTCCAGCAATTAACTCTCTGGCACCCTGATTCAGAATTAATCGTTCGGTATAAATTTTCTCTAAGGCATTCTCAGGGACGCCTTTGAGCAAGCCAACTCTTCGAAATAAGCTTTCGCTAAAATCTTTGATTTCTCCGCGCATCGCCGCTTCAGTAATTTCTGATACTTCTCTCTTTTTACCAACTGCATCAGCGATCTCATCAATACATTCAATATTGATCAGGGTGGAATCCATGTCCATGGCCAATACTTTGATATGACCCGGATTAAAGTGCTTGGGTAAAAATCCGATATCCGTTTCATGTAAAGCGCCTAAGTGGCGAAGCTGCGCTCTTTGTTCTGGATGAAGAATGTCACTTAGCTCAAGAACTGTTGTTTTTGCTGTTTTAGGTTTTACTGATTGAACTGCGTGTGATTGTTGAATCTCACGAATCAATTGTTCATCTATGGCACTTGGGTGGAATAGGGCTATTTGCATATCAAACTCTTATTTTGAATCTTTGATAACAGTATCGCCTAAATGCTTAAACAGTTGGCGAATGGCTTCTAATCGCTGAGCAAAAGTAATAAATGCTTCTTTATCAGCAGGCAATACCTTCAGTTTATCTTGGCCGTTGAGTTGAACGCGTTTATTCGTTTGAACTAATTGAATGATCTTGATCGGATCAATCGGTGGGTTCGGAATAAATTGAATTGTTATTTGAACTGGGTTGGCATCAATTTTCTTGATGCCAAGACGGGCCATATTGAGGCGTAAACGATGTGTTTCAAACAAGGATTGTGCTTGCTCAGGTAACTCACCAAAACGGTCGACCAATTCTTCTCGTATCTCAATCAACTTTTCAGCAGTCTCAACGCTAGCTAATCGTTTATATAAAGATAAACGTTCGTGAACATCGGGACAGTAACTGTGTGTTAACAATGCTGGTACACCCAAAGTGATATCAGTAATGATCTCCATGGGAGCCATCAAATCTGGCTCTTTGCCGCTTTTAAGTGATTTAACAGCTTTATTAAGCATCTCTGTATATAGCTGGAAGCCAATCTCAGAAATATCCCCAGATTGTTTGTCGCCCAAGACTTCGCCGGCCCCACGAATTTCTAAATCGTGCATTGCCAAATAAAAACCAGAACCTAATTCTTCCATCGCTTGAATCGCATCAAGACGAAGCTTGGCTTGCTTGGTCAAGGCATCTGGATCGGGAACAGTTAAATAAGCATAGGCTTGATGGTGTGAGCGTCCTACACGTCCTCGCAGTTGATGAAGTTGGGCTAAACCAAACTTGTCTGCCCGATGCATGATGATGGTATTGGCCGTTGGCACATCAATACCTGTTTCAATAATCGTTGTACACAACAAAATATTCGCACGTTGCGTTACAAAGTCACGCATCACTCGTTCTAAGTCACGCTCGTGCATTTGGCCATGCGCCACCACAATGCGAGCTTCAGGTAACAATTTTTCTAGAGACTGCTTGCGGTTTTCAATCGTATCAACTTCGTTATGTAAAAAGTAGACTTGTCCACCGCGTTTGATTTCTCGAAGAACTGCTTCACGAATAATGCCGTCACTCTCACGGCGCACAAAAGTCTTAATTGCCAAACGTTTTTGTGGGGCAGTAGCAATCACTGAAAAGTCTCTTAGGCCCTCTAATGCCATGCCCAGTGTGCGTGGAATTGGTGTGGCTGTTAATGTCAGTATGTCGACTTCAGCACGCATGGTTTTCAGTGCTTCCTTTTGGCGCACACCAAAGCGATGTTCTTCATCGATGATCACAAGACCTAAGCGTGGAAACTTCACATCTGCTGAAAATAACTTATGTGTACCAATCACAATATCGGCTTCACCCTTAGCCATCGCTTCTAAGGCGGCATTCACTTCCTTGGTTGTTTTAAAGCGTGAAAGCTCAACAATCTTGACTGGCCAATCAGCAAAACGATCCTTCCAAGTCTCTGCATGTTGTTCAGCAAGTAGAGTGGTTGGCGCTAAAATAGCCACTTGTTTGCCACCCATCACCGCTAAGAAGCTGGCGCGTAAGGCGACTTCTGTTTTACCAAATCCCACATCTCCACAAACCAATCGATCCATCGGCTTGCCGCTGGTCATGTCTTGAATCACGGCCGCAATTGCAGCAGCTTGGTCGGCAGTCTCTTCAAACCCGAAGCCTTCAGCAAAAGCTTCATAGTCGTGCGCTGAAAATTCAAATGCGTGACCTTTGCGTAAAGCTCTTGCCGCATAAAGGTTGAGCAGTTCAGCGGCGGTATCTCTAATTTGTTGAGCAGCTTTGCGCTTGGCCTTTTCCCATTGTCCTGAGCCCAACTGATGAAGGGGTGCTGTATCAGGGTCTGAGCCAGCGTATCGAGAAATCAATTGGAGTTGTTGGACTGGCACATACAAAGTAGCGGCATGTGCGTAAAGCAAATGTAAAAACTCTTCTTCGCCATTACCGACATCTAACAAAATTAAACCTTGATAGCGACCGATACCGTGTTCAGCGTGTACAACCGGATCACCCACCTTTAATTCAGAGAGGTCACGAACGAGTGTGTCAACGTTACTCGCTTCTTTATCTTTTCCTTTGCGCCTTGTTCTAGCGCTTGCAGCAAATAACTCAGACTCCGTAATGATGATGAGTTCAGCAGAGCTAGATGCAAAGCCATCATGGATAGAGCTATAGGTAATACCAAAGTGAGCATCAGAAATTAAAAATTCTGCCAAGCTCTCGGATTGATGAACTTTGAGCTGATTTTCTTCAAGAAGTTGTCGCACAGTTTCACGGCGACCTGGACTATCAGTGCTGATGAGGATGCGAGATTCGGTGCTTGATACTAAGTGCTTCAGCTTAGAGATAGGATCTTGCTCTTTACGATTAACTGCAACAGAAGGTAAAGGTAAAAAGGCCATCTCAGCCTTGTCATCTTTAACAGAGGCCGCATCTTTTTCGAGAACTAAGCGAGCATGGGGTTTTAGTAAGCTGAATAACTCATCATTTTGTAAATACAACTGCTTAGGATCTAAAACCGGTCTTGATGAATCATGACTTAAAAAGTTATAGCGTTGTTGTGTGTCTTGCCAAAAACCTCGGATATTTGTTTCGAGTTCTCCGTGGATGCCAAGCCACACCGGACCT
Source organism: Pseudomonadota bacterium (assembly GCA_039804685.1). Taxonomy (GTDB): domain Bacteria; phylum Pseudomonadota; class Gammaproteobacteria; order Burkholderiales; family Burkholderiaceae; genus Polynucleobacter. Next base: position 12,164 of record JBDLVQ010000018.1, read on the forward strand.
TTGCCTAAGGGTAGGTAATCAAATACGGTCGAAGTTTTCTCAAAGAAGAGTGGCAAATAAGATTCAATACCAGCGCTTGGAATACCTAAGCCCATATCTTTATAGATGCTGCAGCGACTTGGGTCACCATCAAATACTTCACGCCAGCGACCTCTGAAAGCGGTACGTGATTCTTCATCCATCGGAAATTCATGGCCAGGAAGCAAGCGAACTTCTTGAACGGGGTAAAGACTGCGTTGGGTATCTGGGTCAAATGATCGAATTTGATCAATCTCATCGCCAAATAAATCAATGCGATAAGGTAGTGGTGAACCCATCGGAAACAAATCAATCAAACCACCACGAATACTATATTCACCAGGACGAACCACTGCGCTCACTGGATCGTAGCCAGCTTGCTGAAGTTGTAAGCGCAATGCTTTTTCATCGAGCTTGTCACCCTTTTTAAAGAAAAAGGTATGTGCAGCCAAAAAGCTAGGAGGACCTAATTTTTGTAATGCAGTAGTTACCGGCATCAAAACAATATCGCAAGCACCTGTGAGTAGCTCATGCAAGGTGGCTAGTCGCTCGGAGACCAAATCTTGATGGGGTGAAAAAGCATCGTAAGGCAATATTTCCCAATCTGGCAGCAAGCGAACCGCTAAGTTAGGGGCAAAGACCGGTATTTCTTCTTGTAAACGAGAGGCATCTAGTGCGTTGGCACAAATAACAACCATCACAGAGAAAGATTTTCGATGATGAAGAGCTTGTTGGGCGATAACGGCAGCATCTGATGAGCCAGTTAGCTGGGAAACGGTCAAGCGTTGCCCATCCCTTGGTCCGGGTAGGGGGGGTGACCAATGAATGGTCTTTAATTGGGCCTCTAATTCAGCCGATAACTTCTGCATAAGCTTGGCATTATAGAATTGAGGCATGAATTCAGCAGAAACATCATCAGAAAAGACACCAGCACTCCATGTGTTGATTCCTTGTGCCGGCACAGGAACTCGTATGGGCTTGCAAGCCCCTAAACAATTTGAGGTCTTAGGCGGGCAAGCAATGGTGATGCATTCTGTCCAAACTTTCTTGAACATGCCTGAAATAGCCAGCGTTTGGGTTGGCGTATCTCCCGAATTGAGCAATCCAAAGGATTTCATCACTGCTTCAGATGACCGACTCACCATCAGTCATACCGGTGGTGCCAGCCGCCACGAGACAGTTCTTCAAACTTTACAGGCTATGTCTGAAGCTGGTCTTTCAGCTGAAGACTGGGTACTTGTGCACGATGCTGCAAGACCTGGTTTGAGCATTGAAGCGGCAAGACGCCTTATTCATGCCGTGACAGACTCAGTTTATGTTTGTGGTGGCATTCTGGCGATGCCTATGGCAGATACCCTGAAGTTAATCTCTCAACAAAATCCACATTGCATTGGTAAGACATTGCCCCGTGATGGTTTGTGGTTAGCCCAAACACCCCAGATGTTCCGCTTATTAGCGTTGAGTGAAGCTCTGCAGCAGGCTGTTGCAAACAAACAAGAGCTAACTGATGAGGCAAGCGCAATGGAAAGAGTCGGCTGTGAGCCTCTTTTGGTTCCTGGCGAATGGCGCAATTTAAAGGTGACTTATCCCCAAGATTGGTCTTTAATGAACGAATTACTTAGTTTAAAAAAGTCATCATGACAACTGCCCACTCATCTATGCCATTTCGTGTTGGTCAAGGATATGACCTTCATGCCCTTGTGCCTGATCGTGATTTGATTTTAGGTGGAGTCAAAATCCCTCATACGCATGGTCTTTTAGGACACTCGGATGCTGATGCTCTATGCCATGCCATCACAGATGCGCTACTAGGTGCTGCGGCCTTGGGGGATATTGGCCGTCATTTTCCTGATACGGAAGAAAAATACAAAGGTGAGGACAGTCGTATTCTTTTAAGAGCGACGATGTCTTTGATTCAGGCTGCTGGCTATCAAGTAGGTAACCTTGATGCCACCATCATTTGTCAGGCTCCTAAAATGGCACCGCATATTCCTGAAATGGTCAAAAATATTGCTAGTGATTTAGGAGTTTCCGCCAGTCATGTGAATGTGAAAGCAAAAACCAATGAAGGTCTTGGTCATTTAGGTCGAGGTGAGGGTATCGCTGTTCAAACAGTGGTGATGCTATTGAAGGGCTAAAGACCTAGCTACAAATACGGATAATAAAAAAGCGCTCAGGCCTAAGCTAAGAGCGCTTTTTTTATAAGAACGAGGTTTAAACGCCTAAGAGTTCCACTTCAAAAAGAAGAGTTGCATTCGGTGGAATCACGCCACCAGCACCGTAAGCACCGTAACCAAGCTCTGAAGGAATTACTAAGCGACGTGTGCCACCAATCTTCATACCCTGAACGCCTTCGTCCCAGCCCTTAATAACCATACCGCCACCTAATGGAAATTCAAATGGGTCGTTACGATCTTTGCTTGAGTCAAACTTTTGACCTACTTGACCATTTTCATAAAGCCAACCTGTGTAATGCACTGATACGTAGTTACCTTTTTTAGCTTCTTCGCCAGAGCCAACAACTGTATCTTCATATTGCAAACCTGATGCCGTCGTAATCATGTGTGATCCTTATTTTTTAAGACTATCTCTAATTTCTCTGAGTAACTGAATATCTTCCGGTACAGGAGGAGCTTCTTCAGTTGCAGCAGCTTCTTCATCCTGAAGTTTAATGCGATTAATGATTTTGACCATTTGAAAAATAATAAAAGCCAAAATAACGAAATTCAAAGTAATTGTTAAAAAGTTTCCATAGGCAAATAAAGGCACGCCAGCTTTTTTAAGGGCATCCAAAGTCCGGGGTACATTTTCCGGGGCGTGACCTAAAACAATAAATAGGTTGGAGAAGTCTAATTTGCCACCAATTAACCATGCCACTAAGGGCATCACCACATCGCCGACTACTGAATCAACAATTTTCCCAAATGCGCCACCAATAATGACACCAACGGCTAGATCAACAACATTGCCTCTAACAGCAAAGGCGCGGAATTCTTGCATCATTTTCATGACATAACTTTCTAATTAAGTTTCGAATAAGCGATAGTTTGACACTATAAGCCCTATCAGGTGACTGACTGTCCGGCTAATCACTTTTAATCAATTTAGAGCTTAAATAGCTATCTTCCTTGCAAACGTGGTGTCTAAGTGTCTGATTTATTGGGAATAGGTATAGCTGATCTGCCTTTTATAGCCAGCTCTCATGTAGAATAGTGAGCTTTTGTAATGTAGTACTGAAGGTGGCTTGGAGGGCTTTTGCTCCGCCCCTATTTTAATTAGCTTAAACGGGATACCAGCATGTCTGTAACGATTGAAAACCTCGGCAATTTAGACCGCAAAATTACTATCAGCTTTTCAAAAGCTGACACTGCACAAGCTCGCACAGCGCGCTTACAAAAATTATCAAAGACAGTCAAAATGGCTGGCTTCCGTCCAGGTAAGGTTCCCATGAAAATGGTTGAAGCTCAGTACGGCATGCAAGTTGATTTTGAAGCTCAGTTTGATCACGCAACCAACTTGTTCTATGACATTGTTAAAACACAAGAATTGAAAATCGCTGGCCAACCAAGTCTTGAGCCAAAGAGCGATATGACTGCTGACCCAGTTGTTTATGACGCCAAGTTTGAAGTTTTCCCAGAAGTAAAATTGGGCGACTTAACAACAGCAGAAATCACACGTTATTCAACAGATGTGAATGATGCTGAAATCGAAAAAACATTAGACGTTCTTCGTAAGCAACGCGTTCACTATCACGCACGTGGTGAAGAGGGTGCTCATGGTAATGGCGGCGCTAATACAGCTGCTCAAACAGGTGACCAAGTCACCGTTGATTTCGTTGGCAAGATCGACGGCGTTGAATTTGCTGGCGGTAAAGCTGAGAACTTCTCATTCGTTTTGGGTGAAGGTCGCATGTTGCCTGAATTTGAAACAGCGTCTTTAGGTCTTAAAGCTGGTGAGTCCAAGACTTTCCCATTGGCTTTCCCTGTCGATTACCATGGAAAAGATGTTGCCGGTAAGACAGCGGATTTCACAGTAACGATGAAAAAAGTGGAATGGCCACATTTGCCAGAAGTAAATGATGATTTTGCTAAATCATTAGGTGTTGCTGAAGGCGTTGACAAAATGCGTGAAGAAATCCGCACCAACTTAACTCGTGAAGTGAAGCGTCGTACACAAACTTTATTAAAGAGCCAGGTGATGGAGTCTTTGACGAAAGTTTGTGAGCTAGATGTGCCAAAAGGTTTGGCTGCTCAAGAACAAGAGCGTTTGATTGCTAACGCTCGCCAAGATTTGGCTGCGCGTGGTGTGCCGAATGCTAAAGATGCTCCAATTCCAGCGGAACTATTCACGGCTCAAGCTGAGCAACGTGTGAAATTAGGTTTGATTTTGAATGAATTGGTTAAGCAACAGAAATTAGAAGCTAAGCCAGAGCAAATCAAAGCAGAAATTGAAGAGCAATCATCAAGCTACGAAGATCCAAAAGAAGTGATGCGTTGGTATTACAGCGATCCTAAGCGTTTGGCTGATGTTGAAGCCCTTGTTTTGGAAAATAACGTAGTGGCTTATGTGAGTGGTTTAGCCAAAGTGACTGAAAAAGCAGTAAGCTTTGAAGAATTAAGCCAGCTTCAGTAATATAGGCAGAAGACGGATACCAGGAGACTATAAGAATATGAACAACACTAAAAACAGCGCACTAGATACAGAAGCATTAGGTATGGTTCCAATGGTTGTTGAAACATCTGGTCGTGGAGAGCGTGCTTATGACATTTATTCACGCTTACTTAAGGAACGTGTTGTTTTCTTGGTGGGTGAAGTGAATGATCATTCTGCTAATTTGGTGATTGCTCAGTTACTTTTCCTCGAGAGTGAAAATCCAGAGAAAGACATTTCTTTGTATATCAATTCTCCTGGTGGTTCAGTTTCTGCTGGTTTAGCTATTTATGACACGATGCAATTCATCAAGCCTGATGTGAGCACCTTGTGCATGGGTATGGCTGCAAGTATGGGTGCATTCTTGTTAGCGGCTGGTGCTAAAGGCAAGCGCTTCTCATTACCTAATTCACGCGTGATGATTCACCAACCCTTAGGTGGCGCTCGTGGTCAGGCATCTGACATTGAAATTCAAGCTCGTGAGATTTTGTACTTACGCGAACGTTTGAACAAAGTCTTATCTGATCGTACAGGTCAAACCATTGAAACAATTGCTAAAGACACTGATCGTGACAACTTTATGTCAGCTGATCAAGCGAAGGAATATGGCTTGATTGATCAAGTGATTGAAAAGCGCTAATTAAAAAATAAATAGATATGAGTGAATCAACTACTTCAACAGAGAAGCCGCTTTATTGCTCTTTTTGCGGCAAAAGCCAGCATGAAGTTAAAAAGCTCATAGCCGGTCCTTCGGTTTTTATTTGTGACGAGTGTATTGATCTTTGCACAGACATCATTACTGAAGAAGCTGGAAAAGCTATTCAAGAAGGTGTTCGCGAAGGTCTACCGACGCCTCATGAAATCAGAGCAAGTCTTGATCAGTACGTTATTGGTCAAGATCACGCTAAAAAACAATTAGCGGTTGCTGTTTACAACCATTACAAACGTCTAAAGCATATTGAGACAACTGGTTCTGGCAAGAATAAGAAGACAGTTCACAACGGTATTGAATTAGCGAAAAGTAATATTTTGCTTATCGGTCCAACAGGTTCAGGTAAAACTTTATTAGCCCAGACACTGGCTAGATTGCTTGATGTGCCATTTGTGATTGCCGATGCCACCACCTTGACGGAAGCTGGTTATGTGGGTGAAGACGTAGAGAATATTATTCAGAAGCTCTTACAGGCTTGTGATTACGATAAAGAAAAAGCTCAAAAGGGTATTGTTTACATCGATGAGATTGATAAGATTTCTCGTAAATCAGACAACCCATCAATTACTCGTGACGTATCGGGTGAGGGTGTTCAGCAAGCTTTATTGAAGTTGGTTGAAGGTACGATGGCTTCTGTGCCACCACAAGGTGGTCGTAAACATCCTAATCAAGATTTCTTGCAAGTGGATACAACCAATATCTTGTTCATCTGTGGCGGCGCTTTTGATGGTCTAGAAAAAGTCATTCAGCAACGCACTGTCACAGCAGGTATTGGCTTTGGTGCTCAAGTACGCGGTAAAGATGACCGTTCTATTTCTGAGTTGCTCAAAGAGGTTCAAACAGAAGATTTGATCAAGTTTGGTTTGATCCCTGAATTAATTGGTCGTTTACCGGTTGTTGCTACTTTGGCTCAATTAGATGAAGCTGCTTTAATTCAAATTCTGACTGAGCCTAATAATGCTCTTGTTAAACAATATCAGGCCTTATTAGATATGGAAGGCGTTGAATTAGAGATCCGCGAAAACGCTTTAAGTGCTATTGCCAAGAAGGCTATTGCACGCAAGACAGGTGCTCGTGGCTTGAGATCGATCATTGAGCACGCATTAATGGACGTGATGTATGACTTACCAAGTCTAGAAAACGTACAACGCGTAGTGATTGATGAGAACACGATCAATGGTGACGGAAAGCCTTTGATGCTTTATCAAGATGCATCTGAAAAGCTAGCTTCTTAATTCTCAAAAAAGACCTAAAAATACTAAATTCACTACTAATTAAGTTTTAAAACAACAAAAAACTCCCTTTTTAGGGAGTTTTCTATTTTGTTCTCACTTAAATAAACCTGAATTGATTAAAAAATCATCAAAAACTGGGTTTTTTACTAATTTTCTAAGTTTTTACCCTTGTTTTTGATGAAAACAGCCCCAAATTCGATGTATTCTTACCTTGTAGGAAAATACAAACACAATTTGGAGATAAACCATGCCTGGTGACTTGTTACTTCCTTCTGAACCCATCCAATTGCCATTGTTGCCGTTGAGAGATGTGGTGGTGTTCCCGCACATGGTTATTCCATTGTTCGTGGGACGACCAAAATCTATTAAAGCCCTAGAAGCTGCCATGGAAAGTGGCAAAAGCGTCTTGTTGGTTGCTCAAAAAACTGCCGCTAAGGATGAGCCTGAGGTGGAAGATTTGTATACGGTAGGTTGTATTGCAAAGATTCTACAAATGCTCAAACTGCCAGACGGCACCGTTAAGGTGCTTGTTGAGGGAACTCAAAGAGCCGATGTGAGCAATGTTGAGGACAGCTTAGAGTATTTTATGTGCGAAGCAACGCCGCATGAAGTAGCTTCTAGTGAAGTTCCTGAAATCGAAGCTTTACGTCGCGCAGTGGTTTCTCAATTTGACCAATACGTCAAATTGAATAAAAAGATTCCTCAAGAGGTTCTTGCAACATTGCAAGGCATTGATGATGCTGCACGTCTCGCTGACACAATTTGTTCTCATTTGCCGATCAAGCTTGAGCAAAAGCAACGCCTATTAGAGTTAGTGACTGTTGTTGAACGCCTAGAAGCAATCTTGGCTCACCTTGAGAGCGAGATTGATATTCTTCAAGTGGAAAAACGTATCCGTGGACGTGTGAAGCGTCAGATGGAAAAGAGTCAACGTGAGTACTATTTGAATGAGCAAGTCAAAGCGATTCAAAAAGAATTAGGTGAGGGTGAAGAAGGTGCGGATATCGAGGAACTCGAAAAACGTATCAAAGCTGCCAAGATGCCTAAGGAAGCTCAGAAAAAAGTAGATGCTGAACTCAAGAAACTAAAGTTGATGTCGCCGATGTCTGCTGAAGCTTCAGTCGTTCGTAACTACATTGAAACATTGACTAACTTGCCTTGGAAAAAGAAAAGTAAAGTTAATAATGATTTAACCAATGCTGAGAAGGTTCTTAACGAAGATCACTATGGTCTTGATAAGGTTAAAGAACGAATCTTGGAGTATCTCGCTGTTCAACAACGCGTTGAAAAAGTGAAAGCTCCGATCCTATGTTTAGTTGGTCCTCCAGGTGTTGGTAAAACATCTTTGGGTCAATCGATTGCTCGTGCAACGAACCGCAAGTTCGTGCGTATGGCTTTAGGTGGTGTGCGTGATGAGTCTGAGATTCGTGGCCACCGTCGTACATACATCGGTTCTATGCCTGGCAAGATTTTGACAAGCTTGACTAAAGTAGGTGTTCGTAATCCATTGTTCTTGTTAGATGAAATTGACAAGATGGGTATGGATTTCCGTGGTGATCCAGCGAGTGCTATGTTGGAGGTGTTGGACCCAGAGCAGAACCATACTTTCCAAGATCACTATGTTGAAGTTGACTACGACTTGTCCGATGTGATGTTTGTTGCAACATCTAACTCACTCAATATTCCTGGTCCATTATTGGATCGTATGGAAGTGATTCGTTTGGCGGGATATACCGAAGACGAAAAAACACATATTGCGATGAGCTATTTATTGCCAAAGCAAATCAAAGGCAACGGTTTAAAAGCTGGTGAAATTAAAGTTGAAGAATCAGCAATTCGCGACATCATTCGTTACTACACACGTGAAGCAGGTGTTCGTGCGCTTGAGCGTGAGATCAGTAAGATCTGCCGTAAAGTCGTCAAGCTCTTACTTTTGAAGAAAGAAGCTGCGCCTATCACGGTGAACGGAGCCAACTTAGACAAGTTCTTGTCAGTTCGTCGTTATGACTTTGGTTTGGCCGCTAAAGAAAACCAAGTGGGTCAGGTGACTGGCTTGGCATGGACCGAGGTGGGTGGTGATCTATTAACCATTGAAGCCGCTGTGATGCCAGGTAAAGGCAACACGATTCGCACAGGTTCCTTAGGCGATGTGATGAAAGAGTCAGTTGAGGCCGCACGTTCAGTAGTTCGTTCACGGGGTCGCAAATTAGGTATTTCTGAAGAAGCTTTTGAAAAGAAAGATATTCATATTCACTTCCCTGAAGGTGCTACGCCCAAAGATGGTCCATCCGCTGGTATTGCGATCACAACCGCTTTGGTTTCAGTGATCACAGGTATTCCCGTACGCGCTGATGTGGCGATGACTGGTGAGATCACTTTACGTGGTGAAGTATTGCCAATCGGTGGTTTGAAAGAAAAACTATTGGCGGCTCATCGCGGTGGTATCAAATTGGTCTTAATTCCAGAAGAGAATGTGAAGGATCTGGCTGATATTCCAGATAATGTCAAAAATGGAATTGAAATAAGACCTGTGCGTTGGATTGATCAAGTATTGGAATTGGCCTTGGAAAAAGTGCCAACACCTTTGCCTGAGTTAACTCCAGAGGAAATTGCCAAAGCTGCTGAAGCAAGTAAAACTGCTGCTGCAGCAAGTGGTGAAGTCATTAAGCACTAATTGCTATTAGAAGGTCCAGGCCTCATGGTTATGTCTTGATATAGCCATGAGGGTTATTAATTAACGATGAAAAAATTTGCAGTGAGGATGAAGGTACTGTATACTCTCGTCTTCTCTGTGGGTGCTTAGCTCAGTTGGTAGAGCGTCGCCCTTACAAGGCGAATGTCGGCGGTTCGACCCCGTCAGCACCCACCACAGATTTCTTCTGACTTTTCTCCGTCAAATCACCCAAAAAAAATCCATGCTTGAATCAATCCGTAAGTACCAAAAATTACTGATGGGGCTGTTGTTGCTTCTCATTCTTCCATCATTCATATTTCTAGGTGTTGAGAGTTATATGCGCGACCTCGGTAAAGATGCCGATTTAGTCAAGGTTGATGGTCAGAGCATTACTCGTCAAGAATTAGACAATGCAGTGAAGGCAAGATCTGATCGTTTACAGCAACAAGGTCGTCAAGTTGATTCTGCGATGTTAAACAGCGTGCCATTCAAGCAAAGTGTTTTAAATGAATTAATAGAGCAACGTTTGTTGGCCTATGAGATCAAATCCCTCAAGCTCAAGATTACCCCCGAGACTTTGGCTAAGGATTTAACTCAGATCCCAGAGATTCGTGCTTTGTATAAAGATGGCCAATTTGACTCTCAGCGCTATAAGCAATTATTAGCTAGTAACCAAATGACCGTTGATCAATTTGAAAATGGTCGTCGCTACGAATTATTAAGCCGTCAGGTATTAACTTCTGTTTTAGCAACGGGTATTGGTTCTAGAAAAGTGGCTGAAAAAATTTCTCAAGCTTTTGAAACAGAGCGCGAAGTTCAGGTGATGCGTTTCGCTCCTGCAGACTTTATTTCTAAAGTGGCACCGACACAACAAGAGTTAGATGCTTTCTATCAAGCGAATATCAACGCTTTCCAAGCACCTGAAATGATTGATGTTGAATTAGTCGTTTTGCTTGGTCATGCTAAAGATGACCCTAAGGCTTTTGCTGAAAAAGCTGACCTATTTGCCAATATGGCTTATGAACAGCCTGATAGCTTAAAGCCAGTAGCTGATCGTTTGAATTTATCGATTCAAACAGTAAAAGGCATTACACGTGGTGGAGCGCGAGGTTTACCTGCTGATCATCCTTTGAACAATCCAAAATTATTAGCTGCTGTGTTCAATGATGATGCGATCAAAAATCGTCGAAACATCGAAGCGCAAGAAGTATCTCCAGGAAAAATTGTTGTTGCACGTGTGTCTAATCATCAGCCTCAAGCAGCTTTGCCTTTCTCTGTAGTCCAAGCTGAAGTGAAGAAGCAGGTGAGTTTGCGTTTAGCTGATGAATTAGCCAGCAAAGCGGCCCAAGAAAAATTACAGACTGTTCAAAAAAATCCAGCTGAATCTGCTGGTTTTGCAGGTGCTAAGTGGGTTTCTCGAAATAAACCGACTGATCTCAATGCATCAGCCATGGACGCCATCATGGGTATTGAAGTATCTAAGTTACCAGCGGTGGTGAGTGCGCCCATGAATGGTGGCGGCTTGGCTATTTATCGTGTAACCAAGGTTCAGCAACCAATCAAATCAGATCCTAAGTTGAGAGCAGAGCAGGCTATGCAGCTTGCTCAGTTAGGAACTCAAGCTGAAGGCGCCACTTATTTTGATAGCGTGCGAGATCGTGCTGGTCTTAAACAAATTAATCCTGTGAAATAAGCCCATTAGTTCAATAAAAAAGCCCCGTGTTACTAGTCGGGGCTTTTTTCTTTCTGATCTTCGGGTACCATCACAAACATGAAGCCGCTCATAGCCCTCTATTTTTTTATCTTAGCAACGATCCAGTTGGGCTTGTTGTTAGGTATGTCGCATTACTATCGAGCTAGCAATGTCCTTAAGCCAAGTATTTATTGGTTAGCTTCTTTGGTTTTTAATGTTGTCGCATTAGTACTTTTTGGTTTGGGCGTTATTTTTATTGAAGATGTTTCAAAACCGGGCTTTAGTTTTACGATTGCCAATTTGCTTTTCTTTATGGCAACCATTTCTCAAGGATTATTTTGCCGTTCCTTAAACAGGGGAATTTCTAAAGGTATTAAATCTTCCGCGATCGTATCTGGAATTGTCTTTATATTTTTCTTTGAGATACTCCGAGTGCACAGCTCATTTGAGATGAGAACCTTTTTTATTGTTAGCTTGATCGTGGGCTTACTATTTTGGCAATTGTATGAATTATTTCTCACACGAAGGTTGCAAGATTCACCTCAGTTAACTTATTTGCAATATGCAACTGCGATTGAGATATTTTTTGCTCTGGCACGTTTAATTATTTTGGGCATTAGTGTTGCGGCCATCAAACAAGTTGATCAAATTCCGCAAGTGTTGATTTTTTGTACGATTGCGCAATTAGTCACTAATACAATTTCTTATGTGGCTATTGGTGGTTATTGGGCAGAGAAAATTGCCTCTTCCAATGCGAAGGTGGCTTTAGAGAATGATGTCATCAAAAAACTCTTAATTGAGCGTGAAGATTTAATTTCTCATTTATCTAAGGCGAATAAAACTGCTGTGACGGGCGCTTTATCTGCTTCGATTGCGCATGAGCTCAATCAACCGATTGCCGCTATTCAACTTAACACTCAGTTTTTCCAAGAGAAGCTAAGCTCTACTGAATTGGATCATCAAGCCATTAAAGAAATTGCTAAAAGTATTGAACACGACAATGCACGTATTGCAAATATTGTGTCTACACTTCGAGGTATCTTTAAAGAAGATCAGATCGAAGCTACAGCAATTGGCATTGATCATTTAATTCAATCCTTAATTCCTATTTTGACGCCACAAGCAAGAGATCACGGGATCACAGTCAATATGAATTTGAATTCTCAACAGTTGGTAGCAATTAATGCTGGTGAGTTTCAGCAAGTTATTCTTAATTTGGTGAACAATTCCATAGATGCCTTAGCTAGTTTAGATATCAAAGAGAAGATCGTTTCAATCGCTAGTCACGATGATGCATCTTATGTGGAGATTTCTATTTCAGATAACGGTCAAGGCGTGGCGCAAGATCTGATTCCCAATCTATTTGAGCTGATGAAATCCAATAAGAGTGCTGGTATGGGTCTGGGCTTATGGCTCAGTAAACACATTGTTGAGCGACATCAAGGTAAAATCACATATCAGACATCTACTGATGGCGGGGCTGAGTTTGTGATTCGAATTCCGCTTGAGCTTACCTAAGCCATCAGTTCAACATAGGTTTTAGTTTCACCCAAACATTCTCGAGCATGATGCTTTGTGCTTTTTCATTTGGGTGGATACGATCTGCTTGAAATAGCTCCATCTTGTCAGCTACTTTTTCTAGAAAAAAAGGCACATGAGTTACTTTTTCTGATTCTGCTAATTTCTGATAACTATTAAAAAAACGTTGGGTATATTCAATTCCATAGTTAGGTGGAATACGCATGCCCAGCAGTAATACTTGTGCACCTGAAGCATGAGATTGTTGAATCATCTGCTTCAGATTTTTTTCAGTATTGGGTAATTGCAATCCTCTTAGCGCATCGTTGGCACCCAATTCAATCACGACTATCTGAGGTTGCTGGCTCTTGAGTAAGGGTCCCAAGCGGGTTTGACCGCCAAACGTTGTTTCACCACTGATGCTGGCATTCATGACACGCCATTGCGGATATTGTTGATTTAAGCGTTTTTCTAAGAGAGCTACCCAGCCCGTGCCTCTTGCTAAACCATATTCTGCTGAAAGGCTATCACCTAAGATCAAGATCTTTGAGCTTGGCTTGTTTTGAGCTGAACTGATGATTGGATATAAAACACTCAAGCAAGCAAGGGCAAACACCATTACCATGTGATGGATTCGCCAACGCTTATTTGCTCCGATATTGACAATAGAACTGTAGCCAAAGACCATTTAATGCCAACCCATTCTTTAAATTCTGTACTTGAAGTATCTCATCTTGGTAAAACAGTCCAAACAGTAGATGGACCCTTAACCATTTTGCACGATATTCAATTTTCGGTATCTGAGGGTGAAAGTCTGGCTATTGTTGGCACTAGCGGCTCTGGCAAAAGTACTTTATTAGGATTATTGGCAGGCTTGGATACGCCAAGCACTGGCGAAGTTCATTTGATGGGGCACAATATTTCTGCTGCCAATGAAGACGGTCGCGCTCAAATCAGATCTCGTCACGTAGGTTTTGTTTTTCAGTCTTTTCAATTAATTGACCACCTCTCAGCTTTAGAAAATGTTCAATTGCCTCTTGAACTCAGGGGGATGCCTCGGCATGAAGCTTCTGCAAAAGCTCAAGTTTGGTTAGAGAAAGTGGGTTTGGGCGAGCGTTTGAACCATCGTCCGAAAACGCTTTCTGGTGGTGAGCAGCAAAGGGTAGCCTTGGCCCGCGCTTTTGTCACTGAACCCGATATTTTGTTTGCTGATGAACCAACTGGTAGCTTGGATGAGGTTACCGGTCAAAAAGTCATTGATTTGCTATTTACCTTGAACCAAGATTCAGGTTCAACGCTCATTTTGGTCACCCACGATATGGCTTTGGCCAAGAGATGTCAGCGTCAGATGGTGATTAATGCTGGAAAAATTGTTTCAACCTAAAGTAGTTACCCCCTAGAACCCATCAAAATCAGGCTTTTTGCCAAAAATGGGCTTAAAAACAAGAGCTGAAATCCCATTCGTTTTATAATCTTGGGATGCCTGCAAACCACTGTTTTTTAAGCCTTCCTGGGGCCGAAGCCCTCTCTCAATTTCGTCAACAACGTTTGTTGAGCTCTTTGCTAGATCAAGGTGTTGAGCTGACTCAGATTCAGGCGCAGTTTGTGCACTTTATTTGGTCTGAAGCTACTTTGTCTGCCGACCACTTATCCGTTTTAAAAGGCTTGCTGAACTATGGTGAGCCTTTTGTTCTTAAAGAGTCCAAAGGCTTATTTGCAGGTAAGCAAGATCAATCTGTTGTGGCCCCTCGATTAGGTACGATTTCCCCTTGGGCTAGTAAAGCCACAGACATTGCCCACCATTGTGGTTTGAATGTTCTCCGTATTGAACGTGGCCTTCAGGTGTACTGGACAAGCAAAAAGGCGTTGAGTGGAGAGCAGCAACAAATTGTTCTAGCGGCTATTCATGACCGCATGACTGAGATCACATTACCGAATGTCGAATCAGCAGCAGAGCTTTATCAAACTTTGGCAGATAAGCATTTTTCTCGTATTGATATTCTTCAAGGTGGTAAAGCTGCCTTAGAAGCTGCCAATATAACAATGGGTTTGGCTTTGTCCGATGATGAAGTTGACTATTTAGTTGATAACTTCAAAAAGTTGAAGCGTAATCCTAGTGATGTCGAGCTTATGATGTTTGCTCAAGCGAACAGTGAACATTGCCGTCACAAAATCTTTAATGCAACATGGACGATTGATGGTTTAGATCAAGATAAATCATTGTTTGCCATGATTCGTAATACCCACCAATTACAACCGAATGGCACCATTGTGGCCTACTCGGACAACTCTGCCATTATGGCTGGCTGCGAAGCTGAAGTGTGGGCTCCGAATGAACAACAAGAGTATGTGAAGAAAACAAGATTGACACATACTTTGATGAAAGTAGAAACACATAACCACCCAACAGCGATTGCTCCGTATCCTGGGGCATCAACAGGTTCTGGTGGTGAGATCCGTGATGAAGGCGCCACTGGTATTGGCGGTAAACCTAAGGCGGGTTTAAGTGGTTTTTCAGTCTCTAACTTAAATTTGCCAGGTAGCCAATTGCCATGGGATCAGCAAAACTACGGAAAGCCAGAGCGCATTGCTTCACCTTTGCAAATCATGATTGAAGGCCCCTTAGGAGGAGCTGCCTTTAATAATGAATTTGGTCGCCCTAACTTAGGCGGTTATTTCCGTGTGTTTGAGCAAACCATTGATGGTGAACGTCGCGGTTATCACAAGCCGATCATGATTGCTGGTGGTATTGGTGCGATTGATGATGGTCACACCCATAAAAAAGAAATCAAAGCAGGCAATCTATTAGTTCAGCTAGGTGGCCCTGGTATGCGTATTGGTATGGGTGGTGGTGCTGCTAGCTCCATGGCCACAGGTGCCAACACCGCTGATTTAGATTTTGATTCAGTACAACGTGGCAACCCAGAAATTGAACGTCGCGCTCAAGAAGTGATCAATGCTTGTCGTGCTTTAGGTGACAAGAACCCGATTGTTTCGATTCATGATGTGGGTGCGGGTGGTTTATCCAATGCTTTCCCTGAATTAGCAGATGGTGCAGGCTTAGGCGCTATTTTTGACATGCGCAAAGTACCACTAGAAGAGAGCGGCATGAGCCCTGCAGAGATTTGGTGTAACGAGTCTCAAGAGCGTTATGTCTTGGCAATTGCTAAAGAAAGCTTACCGATCTTGCAGGCTATGTGTGAACGTGAGCGTTGCCCGATTGCTGTGGTTGGTGAAACTACCGCCGAACGCCAACTCTTTTTGGTAGATACCAAAGAGTCTGAAGGTAAAGGTGAACGTTTACCGATTGATATGCCGATGGAAGTTTTATTAGGCAAGCCGCCTCGCATGCATCGTGATGTGAAGCGCCTTGAGAAGCAATTGCCTGAAGTTGATTTGACTGATGTGCAGTTGGATATTGCAGCAAGCCTTGTCTTGCAGCATCCAACAGTAGCAAGCAAATCATTCTTAATCACGATCGGTGACCGAACAGTCGGCGGCTTAAATGCTCGTGATCAGTTTGTAGGTCCATGGCAGGTGCCAGTGGCAGATGCTGCTGTGACTTTGATGGATTACAAAGGCTATCGTGGTGAAGCGATGTCGATGGGTGAGCGTACGCCATTGGCCGTGATGAATGCACCAGCTGCTGCTCGTATGGCTGTTGCTGAATCAATTACCAATATTCTTTCTGCTGATATCGACAAAATTGAAGATATCAAGTTATCTGCTAACTGGATGGCCGCCTGTGGTAACCCAGGTGAAGATGCCAAACTATTCGATTCTGTTAAAGCAGTCGGTATGGAGTTGTGCCCAGCCTTGGGTATTTCTATTCCTGTAGGTAAAGATTCTTTATCAATGCGCACGCAGTGGGCTGATGAAACGACACAAGAAAAGAAAGCAGTGACATCCCCTGTGTCATTGATCATTTCTGCATTCGCACCAGTGACTGACACTCGTCAAACGACCACACCATTGCTTCAGTTAAAAGACGAAGCAGGTCAGGCGCTTGATACAGAAATCGTTTTGATTGATTTAGGTCGATCAAAGAGCCGTATGGCTGGCAGTATCTTGGCTCAAGTGATTGACCAAGCCGGTCAATCAACACCGGACCTAGATGATCCACAAGATTTGAAAAACTTGGCAGCAACCATTATCAAGATGCGCCGTCTAGGCATGTTGTTGGCGTATCACGATCGTTCTGATGGCGGTCTATTCGCTGCCGCTACAGAAATGGCCTTCACATCGCATGTGGGTGTTTCTCTCAATGTGGATATGTTGGTCTTGGATAAAGATCACGAGTCTGACTTTGGTGATGCTAAGAACTGGGCACAGCAAGTATCTGGTAGACGTAATGACCTAACCATCAGAGCACTTTTCAATGAAGAGTTAGGCGCTTTGATCCAAGTAAAGCGTGCGGATAGAGATGCTGTTTTTGCTATTTTGAAAGAACACAATCTATACGGCTGTAGTCACGTGGTGGCTAAGCCAAATACCAATGGTCAAATTGAAGTCTGGCGTGATGCCAAGAAAGTTCTAGATGTGCCACGCCATGTATTGCAAAAATTATGGCAAAGCACTAGCTGGCAGATTGCCCGCTTGCGTGATAACCCCGCTTGTGCTGATAGTGAAAATGACCTCGTTGATAACTTAGCTGACCCAGGGATGCAGCCAAAGCTGACATTCAATCCAAGTGAGGATGTGGCAGCGCCATACATCTCTAAAGGTCTTAAGCCTAGGGTGGCGATCCTTCGAGAGCAGGGCGTTAACTCTCATTTAGAAATGGCCTATGCCATGGACTGGGCTGGTTTCTCAAGCTACGACGTTCATATGAGCGACTTGATTGCTGGCCGCGTTAATCTGAAAGACTTCCAAGGTCTCGTGGCTTGCGGTGGTTTTAGTTATGGTGACGTATTAGGTGCCGGTGAAGGTTGGGCAAAATCCATTCTCTTTAATCCAAGCATCAAAGATCAATTTCAAACGTACTTCAATCGCCAAGATACCTTTGGTCTAGGTATCTGTAACGGCTGTCAGATGATGTCTAACTTAGCTAGCATCATTCCAGGTGCGCAGACTTGGTCTAAATTTACACGCAACCAATCAGAGCAATATGAAGCCCGTTTGGTCATGGTTGAAGTAACTAAATCACCATCTATCTTCTTACAAGGTATGGCTGGTAGCCAGTTACCGATTGCTGTAGCGCATGGAGAAGGTTTCGCCAACTTCAGTCAACAAGGCAATCAAGCTCAAACAGAAGCTAAAGGCTTAGTGGCCTTGCGATTTGTGGATAACCAAGGTCAACCAACTCAAACTTATCCTCTGAACCCTAACGGTTCACCAGATGGTATTACTGGTTTAACTACGCCGGATGGTCGATTTACGGTTTTAATGCCACACCCAGAGCGAGTATTTAGAACTGCACAGATGAGCTGGGCTCCAGAATCATGGCATGCCGTTAAAGATGGTGCCAGCCCTTGGATGCGGATGTTCCGTAACGCAAAGGTTTGGACTAAGTAAGTCAAGCCAGCTAGGGTATATAGGTGCAAGACAATACTATTAAGGCTCAACAAGCGTTGGGCCTTATTCTTTTATCGGAGGCTGTCATGGCTAATAAAACAAGCAAAACCAGAAGTACCTCAAAGGTAAAGTTAAGTAGCTCTGTTAAAAAAGACCATAAACCCCAATTTGCTCCAGTAACATTTTCTGAGGAGCATGGCGTTCGTTTTCTTCATTTTGGTACTTGGTGGGTGCAGGGCGCTATGCGCATCGATGACCCTAACTTTATCGATTTGGAATATGCCCAACAGATGATGGCAGGGTTATTGTTTCTAGATCCCAATGACAAGCGATTAAATCAGCCAAAATCATCAAAGCCATTCCATCTGGTTCAGTTAGGTTTGGGAACTGGAGCATTAACGAAATTTGCTCATAAACATTTTCCTAAAGCCAAAGTCACTGCTGTAGATTTAAATCCTGCGGTGATTGTGGCAGCCCGTGTTATGTTTCATTTACCAGCCCCTAATAAGAACTTAGCATTATTAGAGGCGGATGCTCTTAAATATGTCACCCATAAGAATCAACGCGAATCAATCGATTTACTCCAGGTTGATTTATATGATGCGACGGCCAGAGGGCCGGTATTAAGTTCAGCTGAGTTTTATCAGGGTTGCTATGACAGCCTAAAATCACCGGGTGTTATGACAGTTAATCTATTTGGTAATCACAAGAGTTTTAAAACTAATATTAAGAATATCTGTGACGCCTTTAATAATCGTGTTTTGGTCTTCCAGCAGGTGCATGACTGTAACGTTGTGGTTATTGCATTTAAGGGACCATCTCTTGAGGTTGACTGGCAAGATGTGAAGAGTAGAGCGGAGTTCCTCGAGAAGAAATATCGTTTACCCACCAAATCTTGGGTTCCAGGGTTGCGATCAGAGAACGCCCGGCAGGAGAGCTACTTGTCGATCTAAGTCATCTATCACTGAATAAAGCCACCATAGGGTGGCTTTTTTTATTCCTACGTCTTCTTTTAATTCGTTTTGGCAAACATTACGTTAATCAATAAAAAAGATAGATATTCATGCGGTACTAAAGAAAAGCAGGGGACTGAAGAACAACTAAGTAACTATTAGGCATTGGTATATTTACCAATTAAGTTAATTGAGGTAAATTTACCAATTCTTAAATTTAATAAAAGGTTAAGGTTAACTATGTTTCCTCTAGATAACGTTACTACAATTTACTTAACAGGATTAATTGCCATTGGATTTTCGGCTACACAATTGATTCTATTGATTAAAAAAGGAAGGTCAGTTCTGCTGTGGAGCGTTGGTGGTCTGCTTATGGGCCTAGGTTACATCGTAACTTTGACGCAAATCGCGGATCCCTTACCTCAATCATGGGTTCTAGGGCCGATTTCTGTCCTTTTAGGTAGCTTAATTGTTCTTAGTGCTCTTGGAATCTGGTCTGGATACTCATTACCTAAGAAGGCATCTCTTATTTGTCTAAGTGGAGTAGGGGTAACTGGGGCTTTATTTTATTTCAGCCGGTTATTCAATGCACCACTAGGTAGCCTTGAAGCTATATTACTAGCACCTATCTCTGCGGTACTTATATATAGTGCTTGGTTTGCTGGTGTACAGGCCAAGCAAATCCGTAGTAAATACATCTATTTAATAAGCGGCGTTCTATGGATTCAGGGTTTATTCATGGCGGTATTAACTCTAGGTGCATTAGCTGCGATTGGTGACCAATATATTGTTGTCACCTCTCAGGTAGTTTATTGGATAAGTTTAGTTTATTTACTGAGTACGCTTATTAATAACATTGCTTGGTCACTGCAAATATCTGAAGATTTGCTAATTGCAGACGGTCGATTTAAAAAGGAAGCCTCATCCCTATCAATTAGCAGAACTACAGATATTGATACAAGTTCATTAATTAATAAAAATAAAAGGCCAATTAAAGAAAAGAAGGTTGCTGAAAAAATAGAATCGGTTGAATCAATCACTATTAATCCTGATTTATTAAATGAAACTGAAAAGTTAGCGTTACTCAAAAAGTTAACTGATAAAGAGCGCGATGTATTCTTTTTGGCTGCTGAAGGTAAGAAGAATGGTGAGATTGCAACCATTCTTAACTCTTCAGAAGCTAGCGTTAAAGTTCACCGCTCACGCATGACTGGTAAATTGGGTATGAAAAAGCCTGACGATCTTAAAAAGTTAATTTCCAAGAAGGAATCATCTTTAGAAGGTTACGATGCTCCAGTGGAAAATGTAGCAGAAGAAGTTAGACCTGACCTCTTTACCAACCCTTAACCTAAAATAAGTTAAGAAAAGGCCACCCTCGGGTGGCTTTTTTCATTCTTAACCTTTTTGCGTAGCATCAAAATTTCCTTAACCTGTACTTAAAACTACTTAGAGCATCGAATTTTGGCTCCAAAAATTATATAAAAAAGCACCACAGATTTTATAAAATTTATAAAAATTACTGATCGAATACAAGAACTTAGCGCAAATGAGTGCTGGCTAAAAAGTTGGATTTCCTTATAATCGCGGGCGTGCGCATTAAAAAGCACGTCCGGAAAAAATAAAAAAGACAAATTCAGCATTAAATGAAATTCAAAGTTCTTCTAACCCTTGTATCTATTGGCTTTGCGGCGGCCTCAGTGCACGCAAACCCTCTAGTGCCAACAACGCCAGATGCTGGTGCTTTGCAACAAGAGCTCAACAAGCAACTACCTAACCCGCAAGCCCTGCCTAAGCCTCAAGCACCTGCCAAGAAAGCTCAGCCACAACCAGCCAAGCCTAGCGAGGTCAAAGTTACGATCAAAGGTTTTAGAGTTGATGGCAACAAGAGCGTGCCTGATGCAGCCGTTCAAGAAGCTCTAAGACCTTGGATTGGTAAGACGGTTGCTTTTGAAGAGCTTCAAAAGGCTGCAGATACAGTGGCTGCTTTGTATCCCATCTATGGCAAGCTTGCCCAAGTAACGGTTCCTCCACAAAAAATTACTGACGGTGTCGTGATATTGAAGGTTCTAGAGGCTAAGCTTGGTGCTGTACATATCGATTTTCCAAACGGCCCATCACGCTTCTCAGCAGATAGAGCTCGCAGTTATATCACTGATACAAGCCCTATAGGCGACTTAGTTCAAACTCAGAATATCGAGCGATCTATCTACGTTCTCAATGAAACCCCTGGTATCGCTGTGACAACCCAGCTAGAGCCAGGTAAGAACGATGGAGAAGTAGATCTTCGCGTGAGCTTGGCAGATCTCAAGCCTTTCCGCGGCAAGGTGGAAGCTAACAACTACGGTAGCCGCAGCACCGGTGTAGCTCAGCGCGTTGTCAATATGACTTTTGACAATCCGAACGATTTTGGTGATCAGCTGTCATTCAGCAACATCAAGTCTTCAGGATCTGATTACTCCATGGGAAGCTACTCCATTCCTTTGAACACAGACGGCTTGCGAGCCAGTATGACTGCTAGTTACTTAGATTATGAAAACGTCGGTCACTTCAGTCTTCCTGAGAACCCGGTGGCGGGTTTTGGACGTTCTAAGACCATCGGTGCAACCCTCAGTTATCCATTGCTTAGAAGCCCTGGTGCTAATGCTAACCTCACTGCTGGTGGCGATCGTAAGATCTACATCAACAAAACGGCAGCTGATGGGGTAGCTACCAGTGAGTACCGTATCAACAACATGGTGTTTGGCTTTTCAGGCAACCAGTTCGATGATTGGAACGGTGGTGGTGTGAACTCCGCCTCTGTCACCATGACCAAAGGGCATATTGTGGTTGGCTCACAAACTCCAAACTACGACAGTACGATCCCAACAACATTCACAAAATTCAACATCAGCGGATCACGCAACCAGCAGGTTGTTCCAGATCAAACGGTTCTATCTGTCAGCGTTTCAGGTCAGGTTGCATCAGTGAACTTAGATTCTGCTGAGAAGTTCTACCTAGGCGGCCCTAGTGGTGTTAGAGCTTATCCTGGCTCTCAGGGGGGCGGCAGTCAGGGCGGCATGATCAATATTGAGATCCAGCAACAGTTGGAAGATAAGTTTGTTGGTATTGCATTCTTCGATGCTGGCTTTATTCAGCAGTACCGTGATAAAGCCCTTTACACCACCAATAAAGGTTCTACTCATGCCAATAACAGTTACAGCCTCCGTGGCGCTGGCGTTGGCTTGAAACGCGCAGATCAAGATTTTGTGTTTAGTGCTACTTTGGCCTGGAAGTTAGGTCATAACCCACTTTACAACTCGACAGGTATTGGCGTGAACAATGATGGTCGTTCCAATAGCGCCTACCTTTGGGCGCAAGCCCAGTGGAACTTCTAAGACCATGAGTTCATTGGGTAGAAACCTCTTGTTATGCTCTGCCTTATTGGCTGCTGGCAGTGTTTTTGCTCAAACTATACCGGGTTCATTGCCAACCGGTGGCCGCCTTAGTGCTGGCTCAGCAACGATTACTCAATCTGGCAATAACCTCAATGTGACTCAGACTTCCCAGCGAGCTGTCGTTAATTGGGAGAGCTTCAATGTTGGCGCTAACGCCAAGGTTGAGTTTGTTCAACCCAATGCTCAAGCTGTGATTCATAACCGTGTAGTCTCAGCAACTGCTTCCCAGATCGATGGCATGATCAAGGCCAACGGCCAGGTAATCATCTCCAATGCCAATGGTGTTGTATTTGGTAAAGGTTCACAGGTTGATGCTGCAGCCATCGTTGCCACAACGATGGATATCAATGACAAAGATTTCATGGAAGGTAAGAGCACCTTTAAAGGCAATGGCAAAGGCGCTGTGATCAATCACGGCAAGCTTCAAACCAATGATCCCAAAGGCTACATCGCTTTATTGGCACCAGAAGTCCGCAACGAAGGCTACATCCTCGCTAAGGGTGGTGTGGCCAATACCGTGGCTCTAGCCAGCGGTAGCCAAGTGACCTTGGACTTCCGCGGTGACCAGTTAATGACAGTCAAAGTAGACGCCTCAGCCTATAAGAGCTTGATTGAGAACAAACGCTTAGTCCAAGTAGCCGGTGGTACGGTGGTGATTGCCGCCAACTCAGCCGCCCAGCTGATGGGGTCGGTGATTAAGAACAGTGGTCACATCTCTACCAGCAGTATGGTCAACAACGGCGGCATCATCGAGATCTTGGCCGACACCGTTCAGAACCTTGGCAATATCATGGCTAACGCCAAAGGTAATACAGGTAGCCAAGGTAATGGCGGTCAGATCAGTATCAAAGGTAACAACATCGTTCTAGCCGATACCAGCAAGATCAAGGCTAACGCTAAAGAGCAGGGCAACGGTGGCCAAGTTATCGTCCTATCCAATAAGAAGACTGAGGTATCTGGAACGATCGAAGCCAAAGGTGGCAAGACCAGCGGTAATGGTGGCTTTGTAGAGACTAGCTCTAAAGAGGTCCTCGCCATCAGCAGCACTGCTAAGGTCGATACCTCAGCCAACAACAGCACAGGTAAAGCTGGTACATGGTTACTGGATCCAATGGATCTAGTAATAACCACAAGCTTTGCTCAGGTAATTAGCGATGCGTTGCAAAATAACAACATTACAGTTCAGGTCCAAGGCAATATTTGTTCGGGGGGTAACTGCACCCAAAACGGTAGCGGTAATCTCACAATTGACCAGGGTGTGACTATCACCAAAACAGGAAGTAATAGAACCGTATTAACTTTCTTAGCTGATGGCACCTTCTTTAACTATGGCACGATCAATCAAGCAGCAGGTTCCGTATTAGAAGTGGTGATCCAAGCTCAAGATGTTAACTTAGCACAGAACAGCAAGATTGAGGTTAACAAAGTTACGGTCACAGCAGTTAACTCAGTAACAGGTTACGGTAACATCATCGGCGCTGGTGCCAATCCATTGGTTAACATCTTGGCTAATGTGTTTAACTTCCATGGTGCGATTACAGCAAGTGCTTATTCAGGTAACAATGCCTCAGGCACGATCCGAATTACAGCCAATGACTTAACCTTGGCATCAGATTCAAGACTTGAAGCAAATAGTCCAACGGATGGTGGCACGATCGTATTAAAAGCCAATACCACTGGCACGATTAATATCGTAGGTGTTATTCAGACAAATGGTGGTAATGGTCGTGGTGGAGAGATTAATATCTCCGACGCCCATGACATTATCATCTCTAATAATGCCATTATTCAGTCCAACGCAGATAATGGCGGCAGTATTCAGATATTCACCAACTCTGGTGATTTAATCCTCCAAAACGCATTAATTCAAACCAACGGTTCAAATGGCCGAGGTGGTTCTATTAATCTGAACTCAGATTATGATTTAATAATTGGTAATACAGATATTCAAGCAAGTGGAAATAATGGTGGTGATATTCAGATTAAATCCACCCGTCATCAAGTAGAATTTGATAACTCAGTTATCCAAACTGATGGTAGTTCAGGCAGAGGCGGTACTATTAATATCTCTGCAAACTCAGATAATCTTATTATTAATGGCACCATAGAGGTAAAAGGTGCAACTCTCGGTGGTGGAGTAACTCTCACAGCCACACATATTCAACTAAATAATGAAACTAATATTAATGCCACAGGTAATCTAGGTGGTGGTTATGTATTAGTTGGCGGTGATTGGCAAGGTGGTGCGAATGCAGAGCGTCGTATCTTTAGCGCCCCCCATGCTCTTTACCAAGCAACTACAGTTTCGATGCACGAAGAAGCCATCATCGATGCCAGCGCTACAACCAATGGTAATGGTGGCACAGTTGTCTTGTGGAGCGATATTAAAAATCCTGCTTCCATAACAAATGTTAATGGCGCAATTATTGTAAGAGGTGGCTCAATTCAGGGGCGTGGGGGGAATGTCGAAACTTCTGCGGGACTTCTCAACACAGAACATATCTTTGTTGATACAAGAGCTGCGGATGGGTCAGCTGGTAATTGGTTGCTCGACCCCTGGAATTATGTGATTGGCACCAACGGTGCTGCAGATATCGTCACATATTTGGCAACTACTAACGTTTTAATTAGCACAAGTGCAGCCACTTCAATCAGGTTAGATAGTTCCGGTAACTGCACTGGTTGTGGCGATATGGTTATTCAAGGTGCAATTACATACACTGGGGCAAATGCACGAAGACTAACTTTCAAAGCTGATTCCTATATTAGTCTTACAGCCAGTATCACTTCTACTAATGCAGCGTTAGACGTTATTTTGTGGACTGATGCAGGCGCTACTGGGGGTATTGGCAATGGAGGGTACCTCTATATGGCCCCTGGCACATCAATTTCCACTAATGGTGGAAAAATTGTTCTTGCTGGTGGCGCAGATACTAATTCAGATGGAATACCAGATGGATATGCTTGGAACTCTAAATCTGCTGGGCAGGCTGGAGTTATGCTAGGTGATGCTAGCGGGCTTGGAAGTTCTGTAAATTTGGTCAGTAATGGTGGCGATATTATTATTCGTGGGAAAACTTCTGGATCAAGCGCTTATCCTGGAATGCTCACACAAAAAACATTCAAAATTGATTCGGGAACCGGAACAATTTTGATTGATGCCACCAGTTCTACTGGTCATGGTTTTGAGTGGGTTTATGGAGTCGCAGCTGACTTCTCGATTACCTCTGCAAGTACTAGCTCAACTGCGATTTCAATTACGGGTACGACTTCTGTTGCCGGTTACACCGGGGCTTTGATTGCTTTAAGAACTGGTACTTATTTAATCCAGTCGACCGCCTCAACTGGTGGTGGTATACAAATATATGGACAAAATACTGCGGCCACAGGTAATCAAGTGTATTTATCTGGAACTGAAGGCTCCGCTTACATTCTTTCGAAAAATGGACCAATTAACATATCTGGGGCAGGAGCTGATGCAGGTATAACTAGTGGTGGAGTTATCACTTTTGGGACTTCTTCTGGAGTAACTGTTAATGGTGTGACATCAAGTGTAGCCACATCTAGTAGCAACATTACCTTGGAAAGCTCAAAATTTTCCTTGGGTGTCGCTTATGCAAGTACATCTGGCAATATCAGTTTTAATGGTCCAGTCATATTGCTTGGTGACCAATCTATTAGTAGCACAGCGGGCGTTATTACATACGGAAGCACTATTAACAGTGATTCATCGTCAACACCTCGAGCACTAACTGTCAATGCAGGCACTGGGTCGATTGTTTTTGGTGGAGTTATTGGCGGCACTAACGCTTTGAGCAAACTTACTGCTAGTGGTGCTGCTGGGATCAGCATTAATGGCAATATCACGACAGTTACAGGCCTTGCTGATGGTTTATTGTTTGAGTCTTATGATGTATTTTTGGGAGACAACCTAAGTACATTTGCTACTGCTACTCGTCAAAACGTTAAAACAACTGATATTCCTGGAGCCCCTGGAAACACTCAGAGCGTAACTAATACTTCGATCAGTGTTTGTGCATCAAGCGATTGTGATAGTACTTATTCTTATAGAGTCACTGGATACTTTGTTCCTCGTGTGAGTGGTACATATACCTTCAGGATTGATGGAGATGACAATAACTGGCTATTTTTAGGCAATGCCAACCAAACAATTGCTTCTTTGATTACGCAAGTTCAAGTTAATCCAGTCAGCTCAGCAACAACTGGATATCTAACAGGTAAAACTGCTTGCTGTGGGCCGATCGATGGAAGTAGGGCTGGATTAGTTGCTGGCACTGCCTATCCGATTTACGCCATGTTTTCAGAAAATAGTGGCGGTGATTATTTAGCGGTGTCCTTTAAGCTATCGTCTAGTTCCTCTTTTATTGGTGAAACAGCAAGATTAAATAACTCAAGTGCTGGAACATTCTCTGATGGCTACGGCTACTACTTTAATGGAACCCCCAATACGGGTGTGACGCTTACAGGACCAGTAACCTTAAGCGGAAACGTTGTTATTAATTCACAAAATTCTACTGTTCAGATTAATGGATCTGTTACTGATGCTGGGGCATCAAAAAATCTAACCATTACTAATGGTTCTAGTTATTTGGCAAACGCCAACATCACTGGGGCTGTAACATCCAATCAATTCACCTTATCCACCAGAAATGCAACTTTAGGAGGTGATCTCAATTTAGTCACTTCAGCTAATATTGAAGTGACTGGGGCACCAACCAATACAACATCCTTATTTACATCCTCTGTTGGTTCAGCTTCAATCGCTGGTGGTATCAAAGGTTCTGGTGTCACATTCACCAAAACTGGCGCTGGTTCGCTAACTTTGGCTGGTGCAAATACCTACACAGGCACAACAACTATTTCTGCTGGTTCATTGAGCGTATCAGGATCGCTCAGCGACTCTAATGCAATCACAATAGCTTCTGGCGCCACATACAATGTGGATGCCTCTGACACTGTTGGTTCAATAGCTGGAGCCGGAACCATTTCAACAAGTACATCTGGCTTAAAGACGCTTACTCTTGGAAATAATGATTCTTCAACTACTTTCAGCGGTGTTATGCAGAATGGTTCAGGTTCACTTGCCTTAACCAAAATAGGTACTGGAACATTCACTCTGACTGGCATCAGTACTTACACAGGGGCAACTACTGTTAGTTTTGGTTCTTTGAAGTTTGCACCATCATCAATTTCTGATATGACTTTAAGTGGTGGCATCGTTAACAATGCAGATGTTACTTTCGATGGCACTAAAGGAGGAAGCTTAGGTGGTGCAATGTTTGTTACTGGCGCATCTGGTTCTGGCACATGGAATGTGACTGGAACGACCAGCGGAAGAGGGCAGTTCCAGAATCGAATCATTTTGAACGGAAGTACAACTATCTCAGGCTTGGTGACAGTATCAAACTATGGAAACTTCTGGCTTGAAAACACTAACATCAATGCAACTTCACCCATTTATCTTAATGGCGCAAACAGTTATCTGAACATATATGCTGGAAGCAGTACTGCGATGAAAATTGGTGCGCTGAGTGGATCTGGTACGGTAGATTCACCAGGCAATACAAGCTCACTCACTTTATCCCTAGGGAATGATAATGGTTCAGCCACTTTTAGCGGCACCTTGGTCAATTCAAGCACAACATTACTCAACTTAACAAAAGTCGGTACTGGAACTCAAACACTTTCAGGCACTAATACTTATACAGGTGTGACGACACTTTCAGGCGGAACTTTATCTGTTTCGACTCTTGCCAATGGTGGATCTAATAGCAATATTGGTAAATCAACTAACGTTGCTGGCAATTTAATCTTTGATGGTGGAACACTCGCATACACGGGGGCTGCCGTTAGTACCGACCGTTTGTTTACTATTACTAATAATGGCGGAACTATTGATGCTTCTGGTTCGGGAGCATTGAATTTTACAAATGCAGGTTCTATCGCTTATAGCGGAACAAATGCCCGTTCATTAACACTAACTGGAAGCAATACGGGTGATAACAAATTAATAGCTATTCTCGCAAACAACACGGGAGCAACTGGCGTAACAAAATCAGGTCTTGGCACATGGTGGCTGTCAGCTGCAAACACCTTCACTGGTGCTACAACTATTAGTGCCGGCACTCTTAAGTTAGGGAATGCAGTAGCACTTGGTGCATCAGCATCAACAGTTTCTGTTGCAGACGGAGCAGTGCTAGACCTTAATGGTCTGACCATTGCTAATACTAGTGCGTTAACTTTAAATGGCACAGGTATTTCTAGTGGCGGTGCCTTAATCAATAGCTCAAGTACTGCAGCAAGCTATGCAGGCGCTATTACTCTTGCAACAAATTCATCAATCAGTACAACTAGTGGCAATGTCACGTTGAGTGGTGTGATTGGCGGTTCTGCCTCGTTAACAAAAATCAATGGCAATACATTAACGCTTTCTGGAGCAAATACCTATTCCGGTGGAACAAATATCTCCGGCGGTATCTTATCTATTAGCTCAGACGGCAATCTAGGGGCTGTGCCTGGCTCAATTACATCCAGCTCAATCACGTTGAGTGGTGGCGCATTACAAGCTACTGCCAATATTTATTTAGATAGTAACCGCGGTATTACTTTGACTGCGAATGGCGGTTTAGCTGCAACATCAACCAATAGACTTATTTATGCTGGCGCCATCACTGGTGGTTTTGGTTTAACCATTAACGGCGCAGATCAATCAGGTACTGTTGCTTTAGTCACAGCTAATACTTATTCAGGTGGTACTTCAGTTAAAGCTGGCACATTAGGTATTTATAACAATAGCTCACTAGGTTCTGGCACGCTAACTTTCACTGGTGCGTCAAGTTTACTTTTAGGTCGTGCAATTACAGATGTCACTAATGCCATAGCTCTAAATGCAAATGCTACTGTTGATTTTGATACCAGCGTTGAATATTTAGTTATTGCTGGCGGCGGAGGCGGTGGTTCGCGTCATGGCGGCGGCGGCGGTGCTGGTGGCGTCCTTTATGGCACCTCAGATGTTGATACTACAAGCGTAACAGTCGTAGTTGGTGCTGGTGGTAGTGGTGCAACCGCTTCAGTTGCTGCAGCTAATGGCAGCAATAGTTCTTTATCATTTTTAGGAGCTGCTGCTGTTGGTGGTGGATCTGGTGCAGGCTGGTATGGTGCCGCAACAGCTGGTGGCTCTGGTGGCGGCTCAAATTACTCTACCAACCCAGGTGCCGGCACTGCTAGTCAAGGTTATGCGGGTGGTAATGGTGTTCAGAACAGTGCAGACAGTGGATGGGCTGGTGGTGGCGGTGGCGGTGCCGGTGGTGCCGGTTCATCAGCCACATCAGCTAGTAATAATGCGACTGCTGGTAATGGTGGGGTTGGTTTAGCTTCAAGTATTTCCGGAACTCAACTTTATTACGGTGGCGGCGGTGGCGGTGCACTGAGCGATAACTCGACTGGCTCTGCTGGGCTTGGAGGTTTGGGAGGTGGTGGTGGTGGTGGTAAAGCGGCAAATGGTGCAAATGGTGTAGCCAACACTGGCGGTGGTGGTGGTGCCGGAGGACACAATAATTCAGGTAACTTTGCAGGTGGTGCGGGTGGCTCTGGTATTGTGATCGTTCGCTATTTAGGCGCTGATGCAGCAGCCGGTGGTACTGAAACTGTCGGTACAGGATCGGCTGCTGGATATAGTCTTCACACCTATACAACCACAGGAACTAGCGCTCTTACATTTAATGCTATTAACGCAAAGTTGTCTGGAATTATTAATGGTGCAAATCGACTGACTGTAAACGCAGCAGCTGGAACATTGACTCTATCAGGTGCTAATACTTATTCTGGTGGTACAACTGTTTCTGGTGGCAAACTTATCGCTGGCATTGCCTCAACTGGTAGTGTTACTAATGGATCATTTGGCACGGGTACTGTGACGGTGCAATCTGGCTATACAGTTGATTTAAATGGTTATGTAGTAGCCAATGCCTTTAACTTGAGTGGCACAGGTATTGGTACTAATGGAGCTTTGATTAATTCAACATCAACAGCATTGACTCTGCCAGGCACAATCACTCTGGCTGCTGATACAACTATCAGCAGTGTGGGTGACCTAACTATTTCTGGACAAATAACTTCAGCCACATTTGGTTTAGCTCTTAAAAATAGCGCTAATTACACATTAAGTAATACTTCTAATACTCTAAGCACAATTGCTGCTTCAGGTATCACATCACTGTCTGTCCAAAATAATACTGCTTTGACTGTAGGAACAGTTAATAGCATTGCTGGTGTTTCTGCTACGGGTGGAATTTCATTGACAGCAACTGCGATTGACTTTAATGCTAACTTAACTGTAACGACATCTACTGCTGATGGCGTTAGTTTATTGTCTAAAACACATATTACAAATACAAGTGCAACCACTATCAACACGCAAGGTGGTAAGTTAATCATTTCTTCAAATATTGATGATGCAACCGATGGTGATACCGCAACGAATGGGTATGTCAATCTTCGTCAAGGTCTAACCGTCAATACCAGAGGGGGAGACATCACCATTGGCGGAGGTAATGCCAGCGGAACAGGCTATGCCCTTGGAAGCTCTACCTCAGGTTGGACTGAAGGTGTACGCATAGATAAAGTACTTTCACTATTATCCGGTGGAGGCAATATCAGCATCAAGGGTAAGTCTTATTCAGCTAGTGTTGCCTCTGGTACAGGCGGAGCAGGTTTTGGCGTTTACTATTTAACTAGCGCCGGTGTCATTAACTCTGGCACAGGTACGATTTATATCGAAGGGTACAGCCAAACTACTGATACATCTTCTTATGGGTCTGGTCTTCTTTTTGCGCTGAATAATTCAAATACAACGACTATTACTTCATCTAATACAAGTGCTAATGCTATTAAATTGTTTGGTATTGCGACAGGCGCTGGCGGTGACACTTGGGGTATGGAAATTGAAACAAATTCCCCGCTGAATATTTATGCAACTGGCTTAGGTGGTGGAGTTACGATTAGCACTTCACAAAAAGTAGCTAATCACGATATTGTTGTTAGGTCTGAGTGGCAGGTTCTCGCAGCAAGTGGAGATATCAAGCTTTTAGGCAGCCAGAATTTGCAGGGATCCCAGGGCAGCTTAACAGCTTCATTGTGGATCAATGCCGAAACTTATTTTGGTTCTAAAGCAGGTACAAGTGTCACATCAAGCTCTAGTGATATTTACATATCCTATCAAGACTATTACTTCAATGGCTTTAGACCATATATTTCAACAACTGGAAAATTTGTTTGGAAGTCACCAAGTGACACCTTTAGTGGTGCAGTAGATACCGGCTGGTTTAGATTGAGTGGTATTTCTGGACTGTATGTTGGTAAAGAAACTAATCAATACAACATCACGATATCTGTAGCAGATGTAACTGTTGCAGGTCCTGTTGAATTGATATCGATGGGCGGAACAACTGCAGATATTTATATTGCCAATGCTTTAACTGTAACCGGAGCAAATGCTTGGATTACTCTTAAAGGTGCTGAATACGTCTACAACAATGGTGTGATTTCAATGACAGGAACTGGTGCTAATACCTTTACTGTTATGGCGGGGCGTGACTTTTATTCGAATGCCTCAATCAGTGGTGCCGCCGGTAAGCCAATGACTGTCAACATCTACACGGATGTTGATAACACTGGCGGTGGTGAAATTATTCTTAATACTGCCTCAAGATTATTAAGTTATGGCGGCAACATCACGCTTCGCGGCGGTACCGGTGATACAACTGCTGGATGTAGCGCGGCTAAGACTTGTATCGCTGGCTATGCATCTAATTCTGGTGGTAATTGGATTGATAGTCCAACAGCAGGTTATCAAGATAACGTTAGCGGGATTGTGATTGTTAGCAATGGCTCAATTGATGCTGGTGCTGGGTCAATCACAATGATGGGGCGCACCTCTGACGCATCTTGGTATGGCATTTTAATGTACAGCGGCGGAACCACTATAAAAGCTAGTGGTGACATCATCATTAGCGGTATAACTGCATCTGGTGGAACAGGTTGGGGCGTTTATTTGGAAAGCGGTACGCTTTGGTCGACCGCT